>NZ_JBHIOG010000061.1:0-327957 GCF_042195435.1 Bartonella sp. CL162QHHD | reverse complement strand
CGTTCGCTCCAGTGCCATCCGACACTCCTGTAATCTTTTTACCCCCAGCATCTATCCCAGAAATGATTATTTTCGGACCATCAGTAATTACTAAGCCCGTAGCATCGAAGGTATTTTTACCTGCCTTTACGCTCTCCAGTGCAATGTCTTGAGCCAGATCAAACTTTACTTTATTGTCATCTTCGCCCTTTGTAATATTTAGGTTGCTACTTCCAGCGGAAAAATCTACCGCGCTATCCATAAGAACAGTTGTAGCATTTTTATCTCCAACAGAGAATTTCCAACCGTTTTGTCTTACAACTTGTTCTAAGTCCTGCAACTGTTTAAGGTTCACTGCATCGGTAATATTAGAACCAGCAGCTACGCCTGTAATTTGTCTGGTTATACCCTTACTATAATCACCAACACTAACTGAGCCCCGCGTACTTTTCCATTGCGCCTCAACGTTTGTTGCAGACCCCTGCAACAAAGAAGTGTAGCCAAGCTCACCAGCAGCCCTATCAGCTACAGAATCGCTTCCTAGAGCAACACCTGCCGCAACCGTCACATTAGAGCTAGCGCCTATAGCAATTCCCTGCAGCGCCTGCTCCTGTGCATATGCATTGTACCCCATAGCAATCGCTTCATTTGCATAACTATGTGCTTTACTACCGAAGGCTATTGAAAAATCACCTACTGAAACTGTTCTCTGTTTTTCATCATAACTATCGGTTAGAGAAGAACCGATTGCAATGCTATTTTTAGTATCTCTACTCCTACCGGCTAAAGCAGTTAAGCCGATTGCAATCCCTTGGTCAGCCTTCGTCTGCGCTACCTGCCCGTAAACAATAGCATCATGAGATTCTCCCTGAGCTCGTTCACCATAGACAAGAGGATTACCCAAAGGATTACCAAAACTCTTATTCCTAGTTATCTGATCTCCCTTTACAACACTTGGAGTTAAAGCTGCTCTTGTTATTTTTTTACTTCCAGCATTCATATCAATTGAACGTATTGAATCGCTGGCTTCTGCCAAAACATTCACTATAGGACTATAATCGCTCACACCAGTAAGAGTTTTGGTTAAAAAATTTGCATAGTCATCAGCAGCACTTACCTTGGATGTCAAAGAAACATTCAGCGCTGTTAAATAATTTTCCTGTGATGCACTAGAAGAATCCAAATCACTGTTATAGCTATCATAAACAGAGACAATACTTTGTGGATATATCTCAGCAGTGTTCCTTATGTTTGCAGAAATCTCTTCTCCTGAATCAAGATCATTCGAAAAAACAGGGGAAATACTGGCTAAAAGTGCAGCTATTGAAGTCAAGGATAGGACTTTAATAAAAGGAAAACGGGAAAATTTTAAATTGCTCCCTGCTAATTTTGTATATAATTTTTTCATAATGAACTCCCCAATGAAAGAAATAACTATAAACACAAAAAAGACACATTTAAACGCTATAAAGTTTCCTAAATTTGGTTTTTCTAAACGTATTCAAAAATTTAGTACCGGACTGCAAAGATAGAGAAGTTGTGCTTTTAGCTTTTATGGTTAATGTGTTTTGCTCTTTTACATTTCCTAAGAAAGTAAATTTCTTTGTGATAATTAGTTTTTTAACTTTTAAACTTATTGTTTGTTTTTTGCAAGGGGTAGAGTTGATTTAGTGGATTGTTTTATAACTTCTTCCAGTAAAGTTGAAATACATTTGAATGTGTACTTTTATCTTAGTAGAAAACTTTTTAATAGATTTGTAGTAGAGCGAAAGTTTTTTTCTATCTGTAAAGCGCTACAGATTTTTCAGATTTAAAAATTAAAGAAAAAATAATGAACTTATAATTTATGGAAAAATTTATTATCTTATTTTGAAATAAGAAGTTCATTTTGTTGAAAGTGTATAGGTTTTTTCTGTTTTTTAAACCTGTATTTGTCGTTATAGCGCTTATCAATTTATATATAATTTTTACATACGTAACAACAATTCACCCCTGCCTCATGAGACAGGGGTGAAAAGGAATTTTTATGTATTTTGTTTATTATCAGTTCAATGTCATATTGAATCCCGCACCTACACCCCAGTGACCTCCAGAAGTTGTTGCGGATATGTTAGAGCGGTATTTTCCATTTTCTGAGGTGTAACCTGCACCAAAGGCAAATGCAGATTGACTACGCCATAAACCAGTACCAAATCCAACGCTTAATTTTCCAGGTGTATCATTGTAGCGTAAGTTAGACACCGCAAGACCAATAGCCGCTGCTTGTCTTGCCTCTTTTTTCACACTCTCAATACTGTAGTTTAAAACGTTAAACTTCATATCTGTATATTGTTTAGACTGATCAACAGCATCATCAATCGCATCAATCACAATATTATTAACCCGTTGATCTGTGTAGTGCTTGGATTCATCAAGAATAATCTTCATCTGTTCTTTAGTATAGTCATGGAGTTGACCACCATTTACAGCTTCTTTTGATCCCTTCTCAATTTTACCATCAGCTACATTATCAATCAAAACAGGTTCACTGGCATCACCACCCGCTAATGTGATTTTATTGGTCTTTTTGCCGTTTGCATCTCTGTCATAACGAACAGCGTCCTCTTCAATACCGTCAACTCTATTATTGATGTTATCAACTTTTGTATCAATATTGAGAACTACATCACCAATATCAGCAATCGTATTTGAAATATTATCAACTCTGTTGGTAAGATGCTTCACATCTTTTTCAACACCAGTGACACGTTCATTAGTTTCCCAAAGTTGTCCACCATTGACCGCATCTTTCGAACCTTTTACAATTTTACCATCAGCTACATTAATAATTTTATTCGGCTTACCATCACGATTAGCATCATAGGCTTTTTCTTTATCATTCCACTTTAAAGCATCTGTATCGACCTTGTTGATGACATCATCAATACGGTTGTTAATATTTGACATCCCATTATTAATATCACCAAAAGCATCAGCGACATTATGGTGCTCTTTCTCAACAGTCGTACCATCAGCATTGACTTGAACAATCTTAAAAGTAGGATTTGTCCATTTGCCATTCTCATATTTAGCACCGCCACCGAAATAATTAGCAAGCTGGTTATTCATGGAATAAAGTTGGTTGCCCGTAATGGCATCTGTTGAACCTTGAGCAATCTCACCATCCAAAAGATACTTCAATTTGCTCTTTGTTTTCTGCCCATCTTTTTCATGACGTGCCACAAATGCTTCTTCATCATCATCCCACAGTAAAGCATCTTTAGAGAAATCTTCAATTTTCTGATTAAACTCATTGGATACATTCGTTAAGCGTTGATTCACATCTTGAACATTTTTATCAAGACCTGTTAAAGCATCACCAACATTGTAAAAATTAGCCTTACCTACCACACCATCTACAATAGCGGATACAGTATATTTCAGCCCTTTAAAAGCACCGTCAATAAACTTTGCACCACCACCAAAAAACTTTGCAATATCTGCTGATATTTTATTAATCTGACTACCATTGATTGCATCATGAGAATCTTGAGAAAGGCTGCCATCTTTTACGTTATGAAGAGCAACTGGCCCATTACTCTTATTGCCACCCAAAGTTACACTACCGTAATTAACACTATCATCGCCATTCTTATCGTAGAGAACCGCAGCTGCAGTTGCTGTCTCAATATCTTTCGTAATATCCTTTATGCTTTTATCAAGTTGGTCTTTGTTAACAGCTTCATCGCCCTTTTCTGCTGCCTTCACACCAGAAATGGAACGTGCTACCTTAGCATATCCTGCAATATTGATTTCAGTACCAGCTGTTTTCGCACCAATGGTGATAATATTTGTCTCCTTGTCTTGTTGCACAAGACTATTTTCTTTCATTTCAATAATCTTATTATCAATATTTGTGATCGAAGTATTGACACCAGTAAATGCATCAAAAACATTATTATATTTTGTATCCTGAATAAGGAAAGATGGCTCTACACCGTTCAGTACATCTGTACTGCCACCAAAATATTTCGATGTATTTTGAGCAACTGTTTTGAGATCATTGGTAACAGTAGTAACATTTGCATTTGTTTTAAAGAGCTGAGACCCATTTACTGCTTGCGTTGATGTTTGAGAAAGTTCTCCATCTTTCACACCGGAAAGTGTACGATCTATACCATCTTTATTTACAAGGCTAATTTCAGTACCACCGGTTTCCTTACCAACGGTAATAAGACCTGCAGAATCTCCTTCTTGCTTCACAAGATTATTTTTTGTCACATTATTAATCTGATTATAAATATCTGTGATAGAATTATCGACACCCTCAAAAGCATCAGCGACATTATGGTGTTTTTTCTGAGTAATGGTACCATTCGCTTCACGCTGAGAAATTTTGAAAGTAGGCTCTGTCCACTCTCCATTCTCATAACTAGCGCCACCGCCAAAATAATTTGCAATCGTATCGCCCATCACATAAAGTTGGGAACCATTTATTGCATCTGTTGACTCTTCTGAAATATCGCCATCTAAAAGGTTGGTAATCTTACTATCTGTTTTACGTCCGTCTTTTCCATGACGTGCAGAAAATGCTTGTTTACCATCATCCCAAAGTAAAGCATCTTGAGAGAACTTATCAAATTTATTGTCTACATATTGTATATGTTTATTGACATTTTTGATATTGACATCAAGTCCTTCAAGAGCCTTACCAACATTGTCAAAAGTCTTCTGAACAACATTACCATCTGCAGAAACTGTAGATAAATTATACTTTGGACCTACAAAGACGCCATTTTCAAATGCTGCATTCCCACCAAAGAAATTCGCAATATCTCCAGATATCTGATTAATCTGGCTACCATTTATTGCTTCTGTTGAATTTTCTGAAATCTTTCCATTTTTCACACCCGCAATGGTTCGCTCTCCCTCATTACCTGCGATATCGATTTTTGTACCACCTGTTTCTTTACCAATGGTAATAAGCTTCTGATCTTCATGCCATTTAACAAGACTATTGTCTACTACTTCTTTTATTTTATCTTCTACTGTCTGCAACTGGTTAAGATTAACTGCATCCGTACCCAAAATACCGTCTGCCACATTTTTAACCTCTTTATCAGCTGCATCAATACCGCCATATGTTATACTTGGACCACGTTTAATCGCTAAACCACTATTATTTATAGTAACTTCACTCCCTACTTTTATTTTATTAACTTTGATAAATTCGTTTAAATCAAATGTTACCTCGTTATTATCGCCTCTTACAATTTTGAGATTTTTGTGGTCATCCTGATCTGCAGCAGCTACAAACTTTACTATGCTCTCTGCCCCAACATCTGTAGCATTATCACCATCAACAGAAAGCTTCCAACCTGTTTTAATCCCTGCTGTAAAATCTTGTAACTGTTTATAATTTACAGCATCAGTATCTTCAGTCCCAGCTTTCACTTGTGTAATCTTTTTATCACCAGCATGAATGCCATCAACAGTTATGCTCGGCCCCTCATCACCGTCAAATCTAAAGCCAGCAGCATCCATAATGCTGTCTCCTGCTGTGACAGTCATTACCTGAATATCATCAGCTAGATCAAATGTGACATTACGGTTACCATCTCCTACAATCTTGATATTTTGACTATCTTCATTGCCACCTGCCTCAAAATTTACCGTATCGTTTTGTCCAATAGACATAGGACTCTCACCGTTAACGGTAAGTTGCCAGTGCGTTTTAGAAGCTTCTTGCACAGCTTTCAGCTGTCTATAATTGACAGCATCCTCATCTTTTTTCCCATCTTCTACATTTGTGATGACTTTTTTGCCGGCATCAATACCATTCTGAGACATGCTAGGGCCATTACCATCAATAAACTTAAAGCCATCACTATTCATAATGCTGTTGCCTGTCGTAACACTCGTGAGTTTAAGAGCATCATTCAAAGAAAATGTAACTTTATTATTATTATCTTTTTCAATTTTGATATTTTTGCTTCCGTCCCCACTCGCAGCCGCAACAAAATCTACTGTACTCCCAGCTTTAACATCTGTCGCATTGTTCCCCTCAACAGAAAGTTTCCAGCCGCCCTCTTTAATTCCTGCTGTAAATTCTTTCAGCTGTTTATAATTTACAGCATCATTATCTTCTTCTCCATCTGCTACATTTGTAATCTTTTCATTGCCAGCATCGATACCATCAATAGTCATCATTGGACCATTCTGAATAATAAAGCCATCATCACTCATAGAGCTTTGACCTGTAGTGACGCTTGTAAGTTTCAGAGTATCACTCAAAGTAAATTCAATTTTATGCTTATTCTCTGTAGTGTTTTTTGCAACCGTTAAATTGTCTTTTCCTTCATCGTTTTTACTTTTCACTGAAAAATCTACGGTATTGCCTGTATGCACATCTGTCGGATCTTTATCGTTAGCAGAAAGTTTCCAGCCTCCCCCCCCTGATATGACATCTCTCATAGCTCTCAGCTGCGCCACGTTTACCGCATCGGTATCTCTACTTCCAGCAGCTACCCCAGTAATTTGTCGTGTTAGGTTACCATTACCAGTACCATCAACTTCACCAACACTAAAAGCCCCTGTTGTACTTACCCATGCCATACCGGTTTCTGTCGTATCACCATTAAGGTAAGGGTCATACCCCTTAACACCTTTGTTTCTATCAGAGACAGAACCACCACCAATAGCAACACCATCATTAACAAGTACCTGTGCATTTGCTCCAATCGCAACGGAATCTTCTGTTTTAGCATATGTATGCGAACCTATAGCAATCGCATTTTCACCCTCCGCTGTTACTTTTCTGTTAGGATCATTTTCTTCAGTTCTGTCAGAGCGCCTGCCCCCTATTGCAATAGAACCTGAAGCTTTAGCTTCAGCATCTGTACCTATAGCAATCGCAAAATTCTTTTCTGCTCTTGCCTTCGTCCCCACAGCAATGCTATTTTCCCCTAATGCAGTTGCAAGCCCTCCAATAGCAACTGTAGATTCTCCCGAAGCCTCTGTTCCAACACCCATAGCAACAGCTGCTTTACCACTTGCAAGTGCAGAAACACCAAAGGCTTGCGCACCCCCTGCCTTTGCTGTCGCACCTGCACCAAAAACGGTTGAATAATTACCCGTTGCAGCAGAACCACAGCCAGTAGCAAAAGAATAAACACCATAAGCCTCAGGCATAGCATTTAGAGTCCCTCTAGAGCCGACTGGTCCCATATAAGTAGCATTGTTGGTCAGAGTCCCATCACCCTGCCAAATAACCTGTTGAGTGGTCGTACCATAAGCATTACGCCCGTTTGTCCCAGTGTAACCATTGATAAATCTGTTATATTGGACTTCTGCAGTTATTCGTTGATTATCAGCAATTCCCTGCTGTTGTTTGCCGCCACGCCCAATAACATTGTCTGCACCACAGAAATCATCATCACCAGCCAACACAACACTACCATGACTACCGTGTGGATATACAACACCACCACCACTTGTACTTAAATTAGCCCCTCCTGTGAATGCAAAGTTGGCAGCAAAAACAGGAGAAACACTCGATAAGAGTGTCGCCATTACCGTACTAAGAGAGACAACTTTAATTAAATTTGGTGTGGAATATTTTTTTTTCATAAGAACCTCCTCCAACAGAGTTCAACATCATCACAACGTGCGAAAACACACACGGCAAAACCCTTGTTTGCGCACTTCAAAAACCAATAAATCAAGACAAAACTCTCCCCCCTACGATACCGCCATCTTTACGGCATCGCCCTAAATCTCTGCAACAACATCGAATCTAGAAAAGTCCCCAACCCTTTTAGCTAGAGGGATTCAAGCTAAAAAATCAATAAAAACACAAGACTTTGAAAATATACCGTAATCTCCATTTAAAAATACTGCGGTTTATCTCTTAACAAAATAGTTTCACTAAAGAGCAATTCTACTTTTCAAATAAAGCGCATCAGCAAAATGGCAAGAGTGTAAAAAATAATTTTTTATAAATTTGTAAAAATACTTCTCAATAAAATAGCTGTTCTTATAAACACAAATTTATGATTTTTTTAACTTATAGCACAATGTAATAGATAACGATTATCATGATAATCTCACGCTTTGTTGCGAGATAATCTGTTTCAATATATAATGTATATCTTTGAAAGAAATCTTTCTTAATATAATGATGCACGCTCTGTAAAAAGTTCCAACGTGCTCATCTTGTCCTCTTCATAAAAAGACAAAAGTGCTATAAATGATCTTTCGTTCTTCTCGCGTATATGTCTGTTACCCTTCTATAGGAACAAAACATCGTCATTGTATTTTCACTGTTGTCAGTATCTTTTCCCTCAACCAACAAATATTTCAGGAATGACACTATATTAGCTTCTTTTTGAATCAATTTTGTTTGTATTGCTACCCGTCGTTCTTTTTATGAACTGCTTTATTTTTAATCAGAACAATATATTGATTTATAATGATAGTTTCTCGTTTTTCAGGTTGAATAAAAGACTCGAAGATCGTGAGGTTTTCACATTCCAAACTTGGTTATACAGCAGAAAATCAAAAAAGTTTTATTTTTTAAAAAGGCTGTTCATTCGTATCTTATGAAATTTCTAGATGTGCTTTTCAGATTCGATTTTACGCTTTAAATGTAATTTTAAAAGTGGCAAAGTGGCTTCGACTTCTTCCATATCATTGAGGTTTTGAATAAGCTCTTGCAATCTTCCATAAAGCTCTGCTGCTAATTCCGCAACATCTTCAGGAGAAAGATCTATTTTTGCATCATGATAGGTCGTATAAACTAAATGTCCCAGCTTTTTCATCAGCCCAGCAGGTATCGCTTGCGGTTTAAAACCAGCTGCTTTCGCCTTTGCCATATCTGAAAACATCTCGCCATTGCCCGTCACAAGCCAATCTAAGGAAATACCACAAATTTCTTGATATTTGGAGAGCGCAGAGGCTGTAGGCTCACTTATACCAGTTTCATAAGTTCCTACAGAGCCAGCAGTGATACCAAGATGTGCAGCAAACTGCTTACGCTCTGTAAAACCAAGAGCGTGACGCACTTCACGAAAACGTTTTGCCAACTCAGTTTTAGGTTTTGCTTCCGGACGAGCCAAAAAACACTCCAAAATCAATATAATTGTTGACTAAATAATTATATTGATTTATATCTATTATTACTGCTCCTTAAAAAGAGCAGTTATCACATACATAACCCCACAAAAACAGATGTTGCAGCATCCGTTTAAGCAGGAGCGAAAATTATGACAATTACACAAAAAATGCAATTGCCGTGGTATTTTACTGAACTGCGCTCCTGTAATATAACCTTGGAAAAACTCAAGCCTATCAGAGGCTATTTTCCAGAGTCAAAAACATTTGGACACAGGCCAATGAAAAAACTAAATGCGCCGCTGCCAACTCTATCAGTTTGCATGCCAAGCCAATTCTTGCCAACGGCTTTCTCACAAGTCGCAGTCATATTCTTTCAAAAGCAAAAAGCCTAATACGATTCTCTTCATTCCATGCTGTGCAATATACCACTGAAATCTTATTACAAAAATATGCAAATGCATTTCCCATAGGTTTTTATAAGGTAAAAAGTTTATCAATGTCTAAAAATCAATATAAAATAGGCAAAATAATTGGTATTCTACAAAAAATGAGATTATCACTCGTTATTAAAAAGTTAGACGTTTACAAACCCTGTTTGCTTATTTTATATATTAATGACACTGAGTTAGCTGTAATTGGCAATAGAGATTTCAGGGTGTTTGGTTTATCGTCAGAATACTCTTCCTCTACGCACATTAAAAGCCTTTTGGCAATGTATTTTAAATGCTATAAGTTCTATAGTAAACACATTGCCATCCATATTTACAATTGGGCGCTTCAAAAACTTGGAGTAATAAAATCTTTAATAGGCATTGATTTAAAAGCGCGTATTTTGCAGAAAATTGACAAAACCATGAGGTTCGTATACATGGCAATTTTAAGTGATGATAGTGGAGTGATACTTAAAAAAGCTGCATGGAAACTCGCAACGTTGAGGAATTAAGCATGACCTCTTTATGCGATAAAGAATTATCTGATACACTGGTTGGTCTTTATGACGACTATCAACGCGGTTTCGACATTGGAGAAGAGCTTAAATTGTGCGTGGATTTGGCGTTATCTCTTGAATTGGAACTCAGTATTCATCGTTTAAGTGAAACAGATGCTGTTTTAAAAAAAGAGATTGTGCAAACCTTGCATCGTCGTAGAAATACCCATTCCAATGAAGATGAAATTGATACAATTTTTCATATGGATTTTGAAAAACAAAAATAATACAATACTCTCCCCATATGATACGATATTACCTCATTGCTTTACTTTCTACTACGCTTAAACAAAAAACTTTCAAGAAGATTTAAAGTGTTACGTTTTCGTCTTCTTAACAACAGTGAGATGAATTAAAGAAACGCATCAATTCTTTTAGATCATTATCAAAAAATAGAGAGTATTCTCTAGTATACATCAATTTATGCTTTGTTCATTAAGCACCAACTTTTACATTTTCTCAACTCTCCTTTAAAAGCAAAATATGAAATGTGCTGCAGCGTAAATGTTTATAAAATAGCGTATATTGACCACTCTTAAACGTAATTTATTGTTTTTCATGTCTATAAAACAGCACTATGAGTATTCCAACAAACGCAACAATGCTTTGAAAAAAATATATCGATTGAGGTGATATGCTACTGTTATCGCTTGCCATAATGAGGTAGACTCCGAGGATCAAGCATCCAGAGATACCATTAAAACTTGCCTGCAATCTTCCTTGGTATTCAGGATCACAAGAGAGTTGTGATAAAGAAATTGAAAGAGCCCAACTCGAAAGTCCAAATCCAATCATAAAGTAAACAGGAAAAACAACAAAATTGTGTGTATTAACAGATAGAATAGCGAGGCCAATAGCCATAAAAGCTAATAAAATGGCTAATGTTTTCCTGATAGATAAAACTTTACAAAGAAGTGGTGAAAAAAACGCACCTGTCAATACGCCCATAGAATAAAGCACCTCAAATATTGCAAAGATACTGCTATCTGCATGTAAAACCTCTTGTATATAAGGAACGAGAATAACAGGAATGGTCATCAAAAGAGTCATAATAATCATCTGGCTTATATAAGGTACAAAAAGAGCCGGATTCTGTTTAAAATAATGAAGAGATGCTGTATAATTTTCCCACCAATTTTGCTGGTTTTGATTTTTAGATCTTCGGTTTTTAGGTACCTTCATTGCAAAATTAAATAAACCAGCAATGATAAAGAATATACCACCTATTAGAAGAGTTCCTTTTGTTCCTGCATAGGACAGTATAAATCCACTTAAGCCCATACCTACGATAGTGCCAAGTTCATAAACCATATCGATGGTCGCATTTGCATTGATGAGCTGTTCCTTCAGCACAATACTTTGAATTAAAGAAATAGCTGATGGCATATAAAAAGGGATAAAAATACCCAAAAGAGCAGATAAGACCATCAATTCAATTTCTATACCAAAATGCCAAAGCATTACCCAGCTTACAATTACCAAACCTCTCACAAGATTTGAAATAATAATCTGCGTTTTACGATTATATTTATCTGCCAATATGCCAAAAATAGGCGCAAAAATAATGCCAGGCGTCCAAAGAAAAAGCATCATCAACGCTACACCACGGATTGAGCCCGTCTGATTGTAAGCGAGCCATGACAATGTAATATAATTTAGTCCACTTCCAAATGTAGCAAATAAGCCGCTCAAAGTAAAATAGAGAAAAGTTCTATTTTCAAATAAAGCAATGCGTTCCTTCAAATTTGAAGTGAACATAAATTATCCTCTAAAATGAATACCAGTCGATATGCATGATACATCCTGTTTAAAAACAGGCATTCTTACAATTTTTATTTTAGATCATTAGATTTAAGAAAGCAAAATTTCTTTTTTGAGGCTTTTACAATCTTTGTGCTGTTTTATGATTAATTCTTCTATGAAAACGGAACATTTATGGACAAAAACAAAATTAATATTTTATGTGCGTTTTATTCAGAAGCTACACCTTTATACATATGTGAAACAATTTTACGGTATGGAAGCTTCACTCACATTATTGTCCTTATTATTCCGTGCACTAAAATATGCTCGAGTATATTCCTCCATGTTGTTCTTCTATCACCACACTTCGTCTCTAAAAGAATAAACATACTATTATCCTCACAATAAATATTGCTAACTTTTCTACTCCCCTTCTCTAAATCTTTTAAAACAAGCTCATTACAGTTAGTTTTCTAATTAAAATATATAACGTGATATTTTTCCTGAGCAGTTAAATTATTGCAATCACATCTCTAAAGTTTCAGATTTAGAGTACGAATACATAAAGGAGGATCTATCGTGGATAAATTGATTAATAAATGATTTTATTCATAATAAAAAACAAACTTCATCTATATGATGTCGTATTTGATGATGAATTAAAGAAACAGAAGCAGTTCCATCAATTGTTATAAACCGCTCATCTATTTCTGATAAAACTTTGTATACTTTGTAAACTTTTTCAATAAAAGAGAGTTTTTCTTCGTATTTTAAGTTTAAACCATCCCTTTTCTGCAACCGCTCTAGTATAGTAGTGGGCGGTAAATGAAGATAAAATGTAATATGAGGTCTTGGAATAGATTGATTTGATTTAATTTAACTACACTTTCAACAGAAAGCTCTCGCGCATAAAAATAAGCAAGACTAGAATAAACATATCGATCGCTAATTAATAAATTTTGCGATGACGTGAAGTAAGGTTCAATAATTTCAAGCGTATGTTTGCGTCTATCTGTCGCTGATAAGAGTGCTAAAAGCAACGGATCAATTGCTTTTCCATTATCTAAGTAATCTCTAATTTCTGGATTATTTCTATACCAATAACTGGGTTGAAAAGTTTTTATTATATGTTTTTCTGTTGAGTAATGGCGAGCAATTTCTTTTGTTTGTGTTGTCTTTCCACTCCCTTCAAACCCGCATAAGACAATCAAAGAACCAGAAAATTTCTTTGGAGACCCCATGGAATTATAAACTTTTTTATCAAGATACATTTTGTCTATATACTTTCCATAAGTTAAATTGTTTTATGTCTGAAATCTCTTAATGTTTAATAAGGTGTTTTTTAACTCGTCTCTAAATAAAAAAACACAATACTCCCGCATTTTGTATAACTTTATGATAAATGGCGGTATATAGACTTAGTTTTAAGATAAGGTTATATTTTAGACAACTTAAAATGAGATTAAGTATTTGTAAAAAATATATTTTTTTGTTCACACTCCATAACCTGCCATTTTTTAACGAATTCTAGTAGAGTTTCTGAGGATTACTCCTATAGCGTCGTGTAAGTGTATAGAAATGAGTTCGATCTCAGTATATTATTGTCCCTTAAGAGCTGCTACTAGATTGCGCTCCATAGGAAGCTAATAAAATCAACTCTATCTTTTCTCAAACCACTGCCCTCGCAAGCATTTGATATCCGATCCCGTCAAAAAGCAGCAGAGCAATTCTTGGAAAACATCGCTGAGATATTGAAATATGCCTTGCAAAAGCGTTTGAATCAAATGTTTCACTATATTTTTCGGTATATTCATAAACTGAAATTAAGAATATTATAATAAGCCTTCAAATAACGACAATGTCCAAATCAGCCGTAACAAAGCCTCCTAAAACTGAACCAATAATACCTCTCTATCAGACAGACTACTATGTAAAGGCTTTAATACAATACCTTAGCGCTAATGCCATAAATGTTTCTGATAGATAACGAAGTTTATTGTCACAACAACATCTAACAACGGTCAATAGAAAAACCTCAACCTTGAGTATAAATAAAATCAACTTGAAAGCGCAAAATATATCTCTAGGACATAGTTATATTCGTTATCTGGCTTTCTCCCCTTATTGGCAAGCCTCCCGCAACAGACGCAGTAAAAATACCAGCCTCTATCGCTATTCATTCTCCTGAATAATAAGCTATCACTACCATAAACATCAGCGTTCAAATTTTCCCTACCAAAAAACTTGACATGCCCAGTAATATGTGTGTGTATTTATTATTTGTAAACATGTGTGCTGATTTATAATACTGTGTGTTTTTAAGAGATTCTGAAATGGGGGGGATAATGTGCACAAACAACGGATGTTTCGGTTTTATGGGCTTGTTGTCCTGCTGTATCTTTCTGATATGGTTTTATTTTTAAGTAATCTTTGGAATGCTTATCGCATAACATCCTCATCGGTTTTCCTAGGCGTAACCATGGCTTTGGGCACCCTTATGCCCTATCTTTTGAAAAAAAGCGGTCTTGTGCGCATTAAAGCCTCACTGCGGTTGGTCGATTTATACAAAAGGCGAATCATTATCTATAGCCTTCTTTTATTGATTGCACTTTTCCATTACGCTGATTCCCCCTTTGGTTTTATCGTTGTCTCTATCTCTATCGGCTATCTCTCTTTGATTACCTTAAGCACTCTCGAGACTTATAATACTAAACTAGCACTTAGTGGTTATATTAGCGCCCAAAAGGCTTCCCGCATTATGCAAACAGTGGTGCAAATTGGCGCATTTTTGGGAGCAGCACTGAGTGGTTATCTCTTAGAAGCGACCAGCCCTCGAGGGGCAGCGGCTGAAATCGGTTATAATGGTTTGATTGTGACACTTTGTGTGTTTGACATCATTATAAGCCTTATAGCCGGATATATTATCTTTTGCGATGAATATAACGCCACAGATACCACAACACTTGCAACTGGTAAGAAGACAGCGCCTACACCGCAAGCGGATGAGCTCTCCCGTGAACTTAAACTTTTATGCGTCTGCATAGGACTTATTGGCTTTCATATTTGCGCTTATAATACGCTGGCAACTATTCTTTTTCAGAGTGTGAAAAATTTTGGCTCTGAATATTATGGGCTTTGCAGTGCGGTTGCGGGCGTGGGCGCTTTTTTGGCTGCTTTTATCAAAATCCCTCGTTTTGAATTTATTCTCCCAGCCCTTATGTTGAGCATGGCTGATCTTATTTTTAGCACCACACAATCGCCCTATTTGGCTGTGGTCTTTTGCTTTTTTATTGGCTTTTCAATGAATACCATGCGAATTAATGCCCGCAAACATACGATTGAAGCAACCAAAACAGAGGCTCAAGCAGAGCTGGTGGGAAGCTATAGCGGTATGCTTTATACTCTCTCCCAATCGGCAGGTTATGTCATTCTTGGTCTTCTTACAAGCTCTGCCCTTATGGGTCCTCAAGCAGCTGTTTATCTTCTGCCCCTTATAGGGCTAATAATCTTTATTTATGTTCTTTTCCTTTTATCACAGCGGAACAAAGTATGAGAAAACCTATTCTTATTGTCGACCCTTTCTCCACGGGTGCCCTTTATGGCCCTGCTTTGCAAAAATTAGGCTATGCTTGTTATGGTGTTGTCTCTCAAGCAGCTCCTTTTTCACACTTTATGCTTTCTTATCAGGGAAAGGGCATGGCAGAAGCGAAGCTTCATAGTGTAGATGAGATAAAGAAACGCTTTCCTATCGGCACGATAGAGGCTGTAATAGCGGGTGCCGAAAGAGGTATCTATTGTGCAGAGCAATTGGCGGCTTATTATGGTTGTCTTGGGAATAACCCCTTGACTACCGATTGGCGACGGAAAAAAGCAGCGATGCAAAAACGCCTTTGTGAAAATGGTTTATCTTACATCCGATCAAAAATTCTTACAAAAAATGATTGTACTCTCGATGGTTTTGAAAGCCACAGCGGCTATGTGGTAAAGCCAAATGATTCTGCAGGGAGTGATGGTGTTTTGTTTTTCTCTAATCTTGAGGAAGTAGTAACGTGGACCTCTGAAATCGACTGGAAGAAAAAAAATATTTTTGGCGCACCTAACGAGGCCTATTTGCTCCAAGAAAGATTGGAGGGAGAGGAATACATCGTCGATGCCGTTGTAAAGGGAGAGGCTATAAAAATATGTAGTTTGTCACGATATAAAAAAGGTATTCATAATGGAAGTACTTTTGTTTATGAATCGGTTGATGTGCTTGATGCTCAAGATCCCTCTTATACCCCTCTTATCTCTTATGCAAAACAATGCATTCGCGCGCTGGGGATTGAATATGGACCTGCGCATATGGAAATCATGCAAACAGCTCGTGGTCCAGTGATGATCGAAGTAGGAGCCCGCCTCCACGGAGGAATTGCACCCACCTTGTTCGCGCATTGCTATGAAGATGGTTTACTTGAAAGCTCCGTTAACCTTATTGCAGGCGTGTTTTCGCAAACCCCAAGTCGCTTTAAGAAAAAAGGGCGTATTATCTTCCTTATCAACGAGATCGACGGTCATATTATAAAAGATGTTAACGTATGGCGGCAAAAGCTTCATTCTTGGGAAAATGTGGTTCATTTTACGCTCTTTTTTAAAGAAAACGAGCCCCTCCCCCTAACCATCGATTTAAATACCTGCCCAGCTATTATAGCAATTTGGGGACACAGTGATGATGAATTATCAGCTTTGGAGAGGATCATTCGTAGCAATTTCTTATAAAATACAGCAATTGGGAAGAAAAAATGGATTCAGAAGCGCAAATAATTGAAAATATAGACAAATATTAAAAATGGGAGCAAGTCATTTTTAAAGAATTCAATGCAACCATGAATAACACAATTAGGCCTTTTCTGCCTATTCAGTGTAAATGGATACTCAAAAAATATGCTTAGATTTGGGTTCTACAACAAGCTGACTTCAAAAAATATAATGGAAGACCTGATAACTTATTGCGATAATTATAAAAGTTTTGGAAAGAACACATCTTTTGTTGCATTCGAGGAGCCTGCCCCCATACAAAGTATCGAATTTTATAGAGAAAAATTCTGGTCTACACTTAAAAATTTGCGAGCTTTTGACAACCGAGAGTGACCTAAGCATATACAAAAAAAATATGTACAATCATCTATGAGAGTTCTGCTTTCATGGCGAACCTATGTTTATAGCTTGCAATACCCCATCCCATATAAACAGAATTAAGTAAGTTCTATATTTATGTTAACTTTCCAGCCTAGGTGGGTTTTTTCTGATCTGCTCGATACAGAACAAAATGTATTCTCGTTGTAGGAAAAAGGCCTGAACCTTTTGATATTATCACAAAATCTCCTTTTTTAAGAAAATATAGCAAACTCCAAAATAGAGAATGGACGCAATATTTTCTGCAAGACAACACTATTGAATCCCTACCTTGCTCATATCATCTAATGAAACACGATAATGACTAAGTTTTCTAAAATTAAATAAAAATATTTATGATATATTAAAAATGATACTGCCAAAACAAGGCTCGATAGAGATTCAAAGGGATTTTCCAAAAAATACATAGAATGCAGTGTGTATGTATAAAACTTCTCAGGATGATCGTGTTAATAGCAATGTTGAAGGAGTGCCTTTTGGGGAAAGATTGTACAGCAATTACGAGTATCTCTAGGAGAAAAAACGCTGATTTTTAGAACAGAGAGAAACATTGATTATAACAGTTTATTAGGCTAAACGCAGAATATTCTCCTAATAATGGATGGTTAAATTATAACGGGATAGTTTTTTGATAATCATAAAGAAAAAGGTAGAGAGCGTGTTTCTTTTAGTTAAGAAAGAGTGTTGCTCATTTTTTTTCTAAAAGTAAGCAAATTCAAAGATAATTTTTTGTTCTTGTAGTGGTGAGAAAATAATTGTCGAAGTCAGTGAAGGGGAGATTCCAATAGATTGTTACAAAGTTTAATAAAAGTTGGAATACTTAAAAATTCTTAGTTCCTATGATGATTTAAGAATACCAGATTAGGATACGGAGAATTCAAGAGCTCAAAACTTTGTGATAATATTGGTTTAGAATTACATCTTGTTCATTCAGACGAGATGAGCCAATTATTATATGTCACAGAGACATATGGGTGGAAAATTTTAAAAAAGCTTATCCAGAATCTGACTTAAAGGTTATTGGAACTTTAGTAGTAAGATTGGCTTGGTCTCATGTCTCTCAAAAATTAGCAACCAATCTTGTTGTGACTAGACTAAATTTGGAAGATCTTCTCACTGAGCGTTTTTGTAATATTATGAAATGATAAAAATATTAATATTTCTTCTTGTCCCGGACACGAAGCCGGTGCTATTTGTATTTATTATCCGTTGCACCATTGTCCGAAATATATTTTAAGTGGTTGTCACTTGAAATATGCCTTGGAAAATTATTTGGCAAGAGAGCGTACCTATATGTATTGGAAAGTAATTTCCTATTATTTATCTCAATCTATGGGTACAACGTTGCCAAGTATAGAATTCATGCTGACAGATGACTTTCAAAAAATAAGTGCCTATAACGCATTTGAACTAAACTTTTATGAAAAACTGGAATTTAGTACCGAACCATATTCGACAATGGAGAAAATCATAAAATGGCTTGAGTCTCTGTTTAAAAGGAAAGAGGCTATTGCGTAATTCTGTTTTTCTTATGATTGTGATTGGTTGTTTGACGAGTTTTTGTGCTAGTGGTGTATTATCTATTGGCCTTTCTTTGTTACAATTCCAAGATACAACAGGAGAAGCGTCTGCTACTTTAAATGTCGTTAATTTAATCGCAAT
Organism: Bartonella sp. CL162QHHD; assembly: GCF_042195435.1. NCBI lineage: Bacteria > Pseudomonadati > Pseudomonadota > Alphaproteobacteria > Hyphomicrobiales > Bartonellaceae > Bartonella > Bartonella sp. CL162QHHD. The sequence continues at coordinate 309,320 of NZ_JBHIOG010000061.1, read as the reverse complement.
TGGAATTGCTGGCTTATGTTTGGGAAACGTGTTGGCGCACTATCAAGGCTTTATAATTGGGTTTTATAGTCAAATTATTTGCGCTTGTTTATTGTCTTTCTTATTATTTATGAACAATCCAGTACTTATTTTATTTGTATTTTTTTTACTTGCTCTCTTGATGGGGGCTGATAACCCAAATAACAATAGTGCCTTGAATCAGCTGGTTCCAGCTCCCAAACAAAAAGCTGGAATTTTTGCATTTTACACTAGTTGCTGTCAGTTTTTTGTTATTATATCCCCATTGCTTATATATTTTATAATTGCGCATTTGGGGCACAAAATAGCCATAGCCTTTATTGTATTTATCTATCTTTTGAATGCCTGCTTATGGTTTCGTATAAAGTCTATACAACAACTAAACAGAGCAAAAGAGCTATTAAAAAAGCCATCTCAAAAAGCTTATGGAGTTGGGTTCAGGTGCCTTTGGCGGATTTCTGCGTTGCGTTTTTTAACGATTAATCGTATTTTGAATAATTCTCTCTATACGGGGCCTATTGTTTTATTGCCACTTGTGCTTGCTTCTATAACATCAGATAATATAAAATTTACAGCTATTCAAAACTCTATTTTTGCTTTGTCAGCACTGGGTTTTGTGATCAATGGTCTTATCTCATCTTATTATTTACAGAAATTTCCATCTTTAATTCGTTTTTTTGTATGGGGGGCACCGGCTTTTGCCGTGATCGCAATCTCTTTTGTTTTATATTTAAATTTTACTCAATATTCCCTTTATATTATGGGGTTTTTATTAGGTATTGGGCAATTTTATTTTAGGATATCGGGAATAACAATTGGACAAGCTATCACACCTAATGAAAATTTAGCCGAGGTGATTTTGGCAGGCGATGCCAGTGTACGCATCATAACAGCTTTATTCTCTATTGTGCTTTTATATGCAGGAAAATTTTTTTCATTTTCTATATTATACGTCCTATGTGTATTTATAGGCTTTTGCGCCCCTTTATTTATTTTGCACGGACTATCTATTTACATACAAAGCTTAAAGATAAAAGAAAGCGCCGCATGAATGATATTCAATTATTATATTATGTTAGCCTTTTTTTGATTATCGTATAGATAAAAATGTTGTACAAATATTCATGACATTAATTTTAAATAAGCACATTGCGTGAGAAAAGCTGAGGTGTTTGTTACCTCTCATGTGGATAAAACGCATTTAGCCCGTTAAGCAACGAAATTGCAAATAGCACTATGATCACCATTAATTCTAAAAGCTCTACCAGAAGTTAGTGATAATGGCAAAAATCCTTTAATGATATTTGAAGAGATCGTTTATGCTAGATCAGGTTATCTCAAGATCGAGAGGAGAGGAGCTTAAAAAGTGTAAAATTCATGGAAATTCAACAGCAATTTCCAGGTGTACATAATGACAGGTATAGATTGGCGCGAACTGGTCAATTGCAACAGCAAAAAATCCTGCAAATGCTGAGCTTTTTAAACTATGTCATATCAAGCATATGAAAGTTCGTTTTAAATTAATGGCGGAGAGAGAGGGATTCGAACCCTCGATATGGTTTCCCATATACACGCGTTCCAGGCGTGCGCCTTCAACCACTCGGCCACCTCTCCAGAAGTTTGCACTATACCCAGAAAGAAATAACGTGCAAGTCTAAACTATACATTCAAAACCCAAAAAATAAATTCATTTATTAAAGTAAGAGCTTATATCTGTTGAATAACAAGCACATCCCTTCTTTTTAAGAAAAAACTTTTTTCGTGGATAGGTTTGTAGAATACAATAATGGGAATAAAAAGATTGTCACCAGTTATAAATTTTCATACTCATTTACGCACTTTCTGCTTCACAAAAAAATACTTCTCTTAAAATTGGCATACAGTCCATGGTTTTGCATAACCAAATAATTAATATCTCTCACTTAACACCATTGATTACCCTAATAATAAATAGAATAATAACGATATGAACTTCTTATATGTATATAATATTAAAATTGTTTATTCAGATAATAAATTTCATTTCAATAAAAATCGTTTTCAACCTTCTTCTTGCCTCCAAGGATGAAAATACTTAATCACTGTAACTTTGATTACAAACAACTCTCTCTTGAAATGAGATCTACCTGCTAATCACTTTTATGTTTCAGATAATATATAAATATTGATTTATAATAATAAATTATCGTTTATACGTCATAAGCGGGGATGGTATGTGGGAGAAGAACATTTTAAGAGAGGATAAGTGCCTCTTATGTATTTTTTCAAATAGCACGAATTCTTGCAACATTGAGGGCTGTAAAATAGTGTGATGGTGTCAGTTTTCTCTTTCATAGGATTACAGAATAAGCCCTACTCTAAATTCTCTATTCAATTTCACACTTCTATATTTAGTTGATACTAAAGAAAATAAAATTCAGACAAAAAAACCTTTGCATTTTTAATTTAATATGTATGAATATATCTTATTTTCTGAAATGAAAAAATAGTCATTTTGGTCAAATACAAAATCATAAAAATGCAAACCTGTTTTCATTTTTACCATATACTTTTAAATTCAGCTTTACAGTTTTCAAAATATCTAAAGTAATCTCTATTATTTAAAAGAGATTACGTATTACTTCATACTTTTGATTATCGCATTCTTTAAGTGGGATATGGTCTCATAACAAAACAGAATACTCTAAAAATACTATTTTCTTTCTCATCCACACGGTTTGTTAAAAAACATCTCTTAAAGCTTGTCACATCTACCTCATACGGTGTCTATGAATGGTATAAAATCTATTGGATAGAATCATCTTTCCTTAAATAAAAAGTAAAAGCCAAGTACCATCACGCTATTTATCACCTAATATTACAACATCCATTGCGATTTGAGAAAATGCATAAAAGGCATTTATTCTTTCTTAGAGTGTTTTTATCCATACATTACTCCTCTTTGTAATGTATAAAAGAATAATTTTTATTAATTTAATATAGAGAAATTTAAAACGAGAAAACCCTACAATATTTAAGGCTCTCATTATGTAACACGATAAATTACCATTACAAATTAATATGCTGCTTATAATTGTCCTAAAGGATAATGTTTTACAACACTAAAGATCTGATTAGTCTGAAAAATGAGCTCGTTTTTTCCCCTTAATGTTCTCTATCACCTTATATCCTTGCTTAGAGCACGTACAGCTCGTGCAGTTTCACATTGTAATGCTTTTTGTGCTAAAATTTTCATATCTTCAAAACTATGAGTCTGTAAACACGCCTTTACTGGAGAAATATCGCAAGATATCATAGAAAGCTCATTAATTCCCAATCCAGTCAAAATCATTGCACCAAAAGGATCTCCAGCCATACCACCACATACACTAACCCAACACTTATTTTGTGCAGCTCCCTGAATAGTCTGATAAATCATACGCAAAACTGCTGGATCAAGGCTATCAGCTTCAGACACAAGGTACGGATTTTGCCGATCAACAGCCATTGTATACTGTGTTAGGTCATTGGTTCCAATTGAAAAAAAATCAACATGGGCGCTTAATACATCTGCCATAATGGCCGCTGCTGGAACTTCGATCATAATACCAAGTTTTAATTTTGGTGCATCGATATCGTTGCGGATTTCCTCTGCAATCTTTTTTATAGCGACAATCTCTGAAACAGACATGACCATCGGAAACACAATCCATAGATCTCCGCCCTCTTTTGCTGCTCGATATAAAGCACGTAATTGAGGCACCAAAAGATCACGTCGACGTAACAAAAGCCGCGTTCCTCGAACACCTAAAAAAGGATTGTCCTCTTTAGATAAATGTAAATGCGTAACCTGTTTATCCCCACCAATATCAAGTGCACGAATAATTAATGGCTTATCTCCTACAGCTGTAATCATCGTCCGATATATATTAAATTGTAGCTCTTCATCCGGAATATGTGGATTCTCTAAAAACAAAAATTCCGTGCGCATGAGTCCAACACCTTCAGCCCCCAAATCAAGCGCAACAGGAACCTGATTTGCGTAGTTGACATTGGCCATGATACGAATTCTTTGACCATCTATCGTTTGCGCTGGTAATCTACACGCACTTATTTCACTGACACGTTTTTGCGCAACAGTATCAATATGCCTTTGAGCATCTTCAACGTCTTCAAGCGTAGGATCAAGGTAAATAAACCCGTTATCGCCATCAATAATAGCCTGAATATCAGACTGAATCGCTAAAATATCATCACCTGTAGCAACAACCATTGGAATACCAAGAGTACGCGCCAAAATAGCTGTATGAGATAATGGACCTCCCCATGCTGTTGCTAATCCTTTTACCCTTGTACAATCAAGTTGTGCTACATCAGAAGGAGAAAGGTCATTTGTAACCAGAATTACACCATGTGGAATATCATTTAAAAAGAACGATCTATAGGATGGATTGATTTCACCTAAAACACGTCGACCAACATCAACTAAATTAACAGCACGTGCTGCTAACAAAGGATTATCTACCTTAAAAAACATATCTGAAAATTGACGAACCGCTCTATCCCAAGACCAAGCGACACCATGACCTTCCGCTATAAAACGACAAGCTTGAGCTATTAAATTTTCATCGTCAAGCAAAACCATTTGCGCAGAAAAAATTGCAGCAGAATCTGCTCCCATACGCACTGTAATATCAGAAATTACAGATGCCATTTTATGTTTTGTTTTTGTAAGAGCATTTTCAAGACATGCTGCACCAGCTGCAAAATCAATTGGCTGGTCTATTATGGAAATATCATTTTGCCTTAAAACAAAAATCTTACCAAATGCTAATCCTGAACTCGCTCCAACACCAGAAATGCCTTTTTGCATAGAGCGTGGATACCAACCATGAAAAGCCTTTGTTTGAGATTCCATTGCTCTCATCAGGCATTTTTCACTAATACTCACTTTTTTTGCAATAGCAATGGCATCATTGAGAAGTTGTGCTCCTTCTGAAGCATCTGTAGAAAAAATCAGAACATCACCGTTTTTTGCTCCTAATTGCAATAAACCAACCAAATTTTTCATTTCAACGGTATATTGACCATGGCGAACTCTGATGGAACTTTGAGCCCTTTTCGCAAAATCAACCCAAAGAGAAGCTGGTCGTGCATGAAGACCACTTGGATAATCTAAAGTCCATTCCTGACACACAGAAAGGTCACCAATAAAAGTTTTTTCTATCTTCATATTTTGGTCAAACAAAGTTGTAACAATTTGTTGTTTGTCCATAGTGGTTGCAAGTACTTCAAGCTGTTTTTTATCAAATAAAAGAGACGTCAATTTTTTACAAATTTCTCTATAGCGATCTGGACACGCTGCAATGGCAATAACCAAATATGCTTTCTTGCCATCCTGCCACTCAACACCAGCAGGAACCTGTATAACAGCAACAGCATCCTTGATAATTAAATCACGATTTTCAGCCATACCATGAGGAATGGCTATACCATTTCCAAGCCAAGTATTGGTTGTTTCTTCACGTGCAAGCATGCTTGCCAGATAACACTTATCAACTGCACCAACCTGCACAAGCAATTCAGCAGCAGCATAAATTGCATCATTTTTATGATCAAAAGCAGCTGCAAGTTGTACAGATCTTATAGACAAGATTTCACCATCAGCAAAATCTACATTCATTGCTTCTGCTTTCTCATATCTCATCATGAATTCAAATTGCCTCACATTTGAACACCAATATCTCTGACACATTCCTTTTCAAAGCTGCATTTCCCAAAATACAAGCTATAAATACCACCACAGCTCTCTTTATATTTTACGGAATATAGCTAAGTGAGGTGCTTAAATACCTCAATATAACCGCTAAAACAATTGGATATTATTATCTAGCGAAGTGCTTAAAACCATTATAAGCAAATCTGCCTCTTACTCTTTTACTTTACAAAGACAAAACCCCATTTTCTACAGAACCAATCACCTGAAAAACTATGTTTTCGAAACGCTCTCATTATCCTAAGTTATTCAACATAACTTTTCATTATTTTTCCTACAAGAAAGCATCCTTCCCAATCATCCGTAACTTCAGCTAATATTTTGATTGATTCCTCAAAGTTTATTTAACCTATTATCCCTCTTTATAAATTCATTACATAATTACAAATTGCTCCATGCAACTTATCATCTTTAAAATTCCGTGCTGCCCATCTTATGATATCAAACCCTCGATATATAATATTTATATATTTTAAGCTACACCTTTACTTCAATCAATATCGCAAATACACAATACCCTCTGTCGCACATTTGCAAAGTACGAACATCCCCCCAAGCACCATCATCAATTACTAAAATAAAGAAAAACTCTACAAATAAGATAAATAAAGTAAAAAATGAAACGCAATGATTGCCTTAACCCTAGCTCTTATGCTTATTTACTTTCAACAATACACAATAATAGTGAAATCAGAAAAAATATTCTTGAAGGGCGCTGATTGCACGTTGGTTATTTTTATATCTTTAAACACCGTCCTCCTTAAAAATATAATTTCACTCTTGATTTACCGAAAATTCCTTAATGCACGTCACTTTCAAAGTAGTTTTGGCTGCCTTCTTATGGATTTTTTATCCCTATGTCTTTTTAAATGAATAGCCACACCTATCCACACTACCACCTAAAAACAGTATGACAACTCATCAATACCACAATGCCGATAAAAAGACCCATCTTTATCAAAATGATTACATAAAGAATGCTCTCATTAAATTTCTCATAATTTTCTGAAAACAAACTGCTTCTCTTATAAGAAATCACTAGACACTTCTTCATGCATAAAAAGAAAGTCTCTCTCACTATTATTATACAGAAATTTATCAACAAATTCTATCATAATATCAATATGTTCAGTACTAAATACTAACATAACATCGCACAAACTTTTTCCCTCATTGAGAAAAGCCATTTCCTCAATTCTACCTTTTTCGTATATCTTCTACATTTATTATAGTACCAACGCAAAAAGGGAAAGATAAGACTCTATCTTTCCCTTTTAATACTTATAAAACCACAACTATAATTCAATGAAATCCTGTTGATTGCTAGAGAGTGTTACAGATTACTCTGCTGCCTCCAGCATAGGAATGACTGAAACATAGGAACGATTACCCGCTTTGCGTTGAAAAGAAACCTTTCCATTTGATAATGCAAAAAGCGTATGATCTTTTCCAATACCAACATTGTTACCAGGATGCCAACGTGTACCACGCTGGCGAATAATAATATTTCCGGCAATAACGGTTTCACCACCAAATTTTTTAACGCCTAGACGTTTCGATTCTGAATCACGACCATTACGCGAGGAACCACCAGCTTTTTTATGTGCCATAGACGCTCTCCTTTAATCTTTCTTACTCTTTGTTGCTACAGACGCTTTCTTCTGCGGCGCAGTCTTTTTTTCAACCGTTTTTTTAGCCGTCTTCTCAATAGAAGCAGCAGCTTTTGTTTCTTGTGGTGTAGTTGCTTCTTCTTTTATCGGTTTTGCAGCAACTTTTTTAGGTTTTGAACCACCCATTAAAATTTCTAAAACACGAAGCCTCGTAAATTCTTGACGATGGCCACGCGTGCGTTTAGAATTTTGACGACGGCGCTTCTTAAATGCGATAACCTTGCGCCCACGTGCCTGTTCTAAAATCTCAGCTGTCACCAATGCATCAGCAACGACAGGGGTACCAATAACCGCATTACCTTCTTGCCCAACCATTAATATGTCATTGAATTCAACAACATCACCCGCATTTCCACTAACTTTTTCAACTTTTACCACTTGATTAGCAACAATGCGGTATTGCTTACCACCAGTTTTAATGACTGCGAACATTTTTTATCCTTCCGTTCACTCCAGCTCTTATTTAATTTCTGCCTTGAAATAAGGGAAAATAGGCTGCTTTTTATCAGTCGTAATAAATCTCAAAGAAGGATAAAACCTTCTTCAACACAAATATGCGCAGATTTCCCCACGCTTATATTTTGTATATATGAAGGAATTTCTATTCTCTGTCAATAAAGTCCCATAAAAAAGAAAAAAAGGTTGTACCAAAAACAATTGAAGGTTATCTACCCCTTATACACTCAAATAGTGCCGATTTTTGTTTCACTTTTATTATGGAGAGATGGCTGAGTGGTTGAAAGCACCGCACTCGAAATGCGGCATAGGGGCAACTCTATCGGGGGTTCAAATCCCTCTCTCTCCGCCATTAATTTATAAAACGATATTATTAAAATGTCTTCAATCGTAGCTTGCCGGTTGTAGCTTGCCAGCGGGTTTTGTATAATTTTATTTTTTTCGAAGGATTTTAAGGGGGGCTCAAAGGGTCTTCAAAGACCTCTCAAAGGTCTTTATCGTTTTTGCGAATAAATTCTCCTTTTTACAATTTTTGCACTTTTTTGATTTTCTGTTACATAAATCTAGTTCAGATAATAAGAGAACGCATAGTAAAATTAAAGAATTATCTCATATTTCTCTCTCATTCTACTTTTGCTTAGTTAGTGCAAAACCTACTGTCAAATTATATTTATTTTGCACGTCTTGCTTGAATATGTGCTAGCAACCCTAATGTTGAACTATCGCGATTATCCGCTTTACTTTCTCCACGAAGAATTGGTAGTAACTCGTTTGCTAATTCTTTACCAAGTTCAACCCCCCATTGATCAAATGAATTAATATTCATTAAAATCCCTTCAACAAAAGTACGATGTTCATAAAGTGCAATAAGACGACCGAGTGCAAAAGGTGTTAATAAATCTTGAACCAACGTAATGCTGGGACGGTTTCCTTTAAAACTTCTATGAAGTGCTAAATGATCTGCCTCACCCTCACCAACTCCATTTTTTATCAAGATATGCCGAGCATCTTCAATACTACGCCCCTTCATCAATGCTTTTGATTGTGCTAAACCGTTTGCTAGCAACATCTCATACATAGAATGTAAATTTTTCTCATGCCCTTTTATAAATAAAATAAATTCTACAGGAATAATATCTGTTCCTTGATGCAGAAGCTGAAAAAAAGCATGTTGACTATTTGTTCCTGAATCCCCCCAAACAATTGGACCACTTGAAAAACTTAATGGTTTTCCATCCAGCGAGATTTGCTTACCATTTGATTCCATATCAAGCTGTTGTAAATAAGCTGGAAAATGTATTAAACGCTGTGCATAAGGAATGATCGAACGTGATGAATAACCACAAATAACACGATGCCAGAATCCTAAAAGAGCAAAACGAATAGGAATATTTTTATGCAAAGGCATAGTTTTAAAATGTTGGTCCATTTGCAAAGCACCGTTGAGAAATTTGCGAAAATTTCCACCACCTATTGCAAACATAACAACAAGTCCAATGGCTGACCAAATTGAATAACGTCCTCCAACCCAATTCCAAAATTTAAAAACGCTTGTGGAATCTATGCCAAATTCTGCCACTTTATCAAGCGCACTTGAAACAGCAACAAAATGCGTACAAACGGCTTTTTCTCCTAAATGTGAACAAATCCACTGACGTGCAACTTGAGCATTTACCATTGTTTCAGCCGTTGTAAAAGTTTTAGAAGCAATGACAAACAGCGTTGTTGCTGGATTCAAAATAGAGAGAGTATCAGAAATATGGGCACTGTCAGCATTCGAAACAAAATGACACTGTGGACCATCATGATAAGGTTTTAAAGCGTATGTGACCATTGCAGGACCAAGATCAGAACCACCAATACCAATATTGACAATATCACTTATTCTCTCGCCACTGCTTCCCTTATAGCTTCCATCACGCACCTTTTCAGAAAATCTTTCCATATCTTCAAGGACGTCTTGAATATCGCGAATAAGATTATGACCATCCAACATGAAAATTTCATCAGCAGGTAAACGTAATGCAATATGAAGAACTGAGCGTTTTTCAGTTGTATTAATCGCCTTACCAGAAAACATTGCATCACGCCGGCCTAACACATCTGCTGCAACCGCTAAATCATCTAGAAGTTGCAATGTTTTAAATGTCACACCACATTTTGAAAAATCGAAAAGAAGATCATCAAGTCTGAGGGAAAAATGGGAAAAACGCTGTTCATCTTCTACAAAATGCCGACGAATATCATAGACCCCATCCTTTGCGGCATGGTTTCTTAAAGCTTTTAATGTGGCTTCAAAAGCCATTTCATTTCGAATCGAAAAGCTATCTCCCATAAGCTTATCCTATATGGTTATTGATAATGAAATCTATGCCCAAACAATAACAAAGCAGAAAGCATCTCTTTTATTACTCGCTATTTTCACTGCTCACATAAAAATGAAGGAATATACAAAATATAAAGGATAAGATCCGAAAATGATATTTTTACAAGAATAAACTTTCAAATCTTTTCTATCATATACATCATTTAACTTGATTGAGTTCTTTTGTTAAACGTAAATCTTCTTCTGCTTTTGGTCTTATAAAACGCCCTAAAAAAAGATAAACAACCGGTGTAACATAAAGCGTAAAAATAGTTGCTAAACCTAAGCCACCAACGATAACCCAACCTAAAGCTATACGAGCTTCTGCGCCAGCACCTTTGGCTAAAACCAAAGGAATACCTCCTAAAATGGCACAAATCATTGTCATACAAACTGGACGAAGGCGAATGTTTGCTGCTTCTTCTACGGCTTCACGCACGCTTCTTCCCTGATCACGTAATTGATCTGCAAATTCAACAATGAGAATACCATTTTTTGCCATAACACCAATTAACAAAATTAATCCAATTTGGCTGTAAATATTAAGACTCACACCACTTAATAGCATAGCAATTACAGCACAACCAATCCCTAATGGGACAGTGGCCATGATAATGAATCCTGAAATAAAGCTTTCAAACTGAGCAGCCAAAATCAATAAAATAATCAAAAAGGCAATGCCAAAAACAATCATAAAATTGGAAGATGTTTCATTAAGCGTTTCGGCTTCCCCTAAGGGAACCAAGTAGGTTCCTTTTGATAACAAAGGAGAAGCAATTTTCTGTACAGTTTGGTAAGCTTCCCCTAAAGCGATATCTGGAGCAAGATTTGCGCTTAAAACAACAGCATTCATGCGTTTTTCCCGTTTTAATTGAGGAGCAATAGCTTTTTCATGTAAACGCGCAATAACCGATAAAGGAACATATCGATTGTCTTTGGTTTTTAAAAAAATATTTTCTAAATCGCTAGGACTCTTCATAGAATTTGTACGCGATATCAATTTAACATCGTAAGAATGATCATCCACGTTAATGGAACCAATCTTTTTACCATCCAACATTGTTTGTAATGTATCGCCCAAATTGGCGATATCAATCCCTAAATCGGAGGCTTTTTTTCGATTGATTTCAATAAAAAATTGCGGTTGTGTTGCATCAACAGTAAGGCGTGGGCGAATAAAACGCGGATCATCTTGTAAAGCACTCACCAGCTTATCAGCAATGGGTTGTAATGTTGCATAATCATTGCCAAGAATTGCAAATTGCAACCCTTGCCCAGTTCCTCTCACACCCAAAGAATTTCCCTGCGCAGCAAATACAAAAACTGCGGGAAACTGTTTAACCTTTGCATTAATATCTTTCACGATTTCTTGCTGACTACGTAAACGTTTATCCCAAGATGAAAGCAATAAAATCAAAAAAGCAGTATTGGGTGAACCGCCAGCACCCGCGATAGAGTAACTGTTAGCAATCTCCCCTGCATCACGTAATGGCTGTAGACTTGCTTCAATTTGCTCTATTTGCTCGTTCAAATATTGTGTTGAAATACCTTGTGGTCCATTAATAACCAAAAAGATCACAGCTCTGTCTTCTGCTGGCGTTAATTCCTGTTGTAGCTTCGTATAGCCTCCAACACAAAGACCCCCAAAAATAAGTGAAGCAAAAACAACAGCCCAAGGCTTTTCTAAACACTTATGCAAACTGTAAGTATATGCCTTATGAAAAAAAGTACCTAATTTATATAAAAAAGCAAAATGATGGGACTCTTCCTCTTTATCCTCAATATGTTCTTTGAGAAAACGTGAAGCCAACATGGGACAAAGCGTTAAGGCAACAACTGAAGAAAGCAAAATAGAAATTGCCAAAACAAAACCGAATTCTCTAAAAAGCCCTCCAACTTGCCCAGGAAGAAAGGAAATAGGAACAAACACAGCCACTAATGTCAGTGTTGTTGCTAAAACAGCAAAAAATACTTCACGTGTTCCTATCACCGCTGCTGCTCTGGAACCTAATCCCATGTTGCGCCACCGAACAATATTCTCAAGAACAACAATGGCATCATCCACAACAAGCCCTGTTGCTAAAACAAGTCCTAAAAATGTGAGAATATTCAATGAAAACCCTACAAGATAAATAGCCGCAATGGTACCAATCAAAGCGACAGGAAGAGATACAGCAGGTATCAGCGTTACACGAATGTCTCTGAGAAAAAGAAAAATGACCAAGATAACGCTCAAAATAGCAATGACCAACGCAACTTCAACCTCATGAAGAGCGCTTTTAATAAAAATTGCATCGTCATTAATAACGTCTATATGTACAGAAGAAGGAACAATACTTTTGAGATTATCAACAACGGCTCTCACACCTTCAGAAATATTAAGAGTGTTGGATTGTGCTTTACGCACGATACCTAATCCAATACCTGTCTTTCCATTGATACGAAGAATAACTGTTTCTATATCCGGCGATAAAGTAACATGCGCAACATCACCAAGATGCACATGAGGCTTTAAAACAACTTGTTCAAAAGATTCTGGTGTTGTTAAACGTGCAGTAGCACGTACAACTAAAGTTTGCTTAGAATTGCGTAATGACCCTACTGGCACATCTGTTGTCATATCAGCAAGAACACGTGAAATATCTGCTACAGTTAATCCATAACTTGCAAGTTTTGCTTGATCTATATCAATCTGAAAAATCTTTGTGCGAGCACTATCGACCTGTACATCACCAACACCATCAACAGCAGAAATTGCATCAACAATCTGATCGTTTACAATCGTGGTTAAATCATCAACACTCATTGTTGGTGACGTCACAACCAAATACATCATGGCAGCAGCATTCGAATCTGCTTTAATAATCAAAGGCGAATCCGCATCTTTCGGTAAAGAATAGGTAATACGGGAGAGAGCATCACGAATATCAGATGCCGCAACATTCAAATCAACACCAACATTAAAATTAATCTGTACACGGGAGCGCCCAAAAGAAGACGTTGAAGAAATCGTCTTAACACCTGAAACACGAGAAACGGCATCTTCTATAACTTTTGTAACTTCACGATCAATTGTTTCTGCCGACGCACCAGAAAACACCGTCACAACCGTCGTTACGGGAGTATCAACATCGGGTAATTCTCTTACATCAACATTTAACCATGCTGCAAATCCTGCAATGATGATCATAGCATTTAAAACAAAAGTAAAAACCGGTCTGCGAATAAATAAGGTAATGAGACCACCTTGCTCCACCTTTGACGTAGGCTGTTTTGTGCTCAATTCTTGGCTCATTGTATATCCGTTCCGTAAACTGCTGGTAATTGCTGTTGATGAGACTTTGGATCATCAATCGTTACTTTACTTCCTGGATAAAGCATTTGCACCCCTTGAATGACAACTTGATCACCATTTTCTAGGGGTGCTTTTACGAAAACTTGATCTGCTTTATGCTGAATAATTGATACGGGTATAGCCTCTACTTTCCCTTCTCTCACACGCCAAACGAATGACCCTTTACTATTCCATTGAACTGCAAGAGGATTAACGACAGGAAAAGAACCACCATGAAATTGCAAGGCAACAGAAAAGGACATACCAGACATGAGCGTATCTTTTTCATTATTGATTTCAACCTGAACATGAAGTGTGCGACTTTCTGGATCAACGATATTATCAATCGCATAAATATGACCAACAAAAGATCTATCTGGCTGCGCGACTAACGTTGCCGTTACCTCATCTCCTTTATGGATGCGCGACACATATCGTTCAGGGGCCCATATATCGACCAAAATACGTTCTCTATTCTCAATACGGCCTATTACAGTATTAAGGGTCACGTTATTCCCCGCATCAACGGGCAAAATACCAACAACTCCAGGAATCGGTGCTCGAATTGTTCGCCGATCGAGATCTAATTCAGCATTACGCAAAACTAAATTTGCGTTATCCAACTCTAAGCGTGCCATAATTTCTTGAACTTCCGTTGCTGTATTGCTGGCGCGTAATTTAAGAATGCGCGAAAGCGTTAACGCATTGTTATCACGTTGCACTTTTGCTTTTGCAGCCGCTATTTCTTCTTTTTTAGAATCAAGCTTTGCAATCACATCATCAGCTTGTACTTTTGTACCTGCTGACACAAAAAGCTTATCAATAACACCTGAGGATAAAGGAGTAAGCTCAACTTCTGCAAGAGCTTTTCCACTCCCTAAAACGTTAAGTTGTTCATAAAAATCTTGAATTTTTACAAGATCAACGACAACATTTACCGGTGGCCTTCCCATTTTTCCATTTGAAGTTTTATCTGATACTTTTGTTTTATCCACCATAGAAATGGGTTGTTCTGCACTCTTTTTTCCAGCCCAATAAGTAACCGTTAAAACAACGATTAAAAACACTAATGGAAAGCTCTTTTTTAATAACGCCATACATCCGCCCTTGCTGTGTCATGTTTATCTGAAATAGTTTTCAACAGTAATATCGGCGTTTTACACAAAAACCCAACAGCGGGTGTGTGTGTCTTACCCCCACCGCAAAAAACAGATCTCATCTCTGCTTGATTATCTTTCATCTATAAAAACGTCAAGTTAACTATCGTTCATATTGCTTTGTATGGTCACAACAAAAAAATGTTCATATCAAAACCAACTGAAGCCATAATATTTTTAAAATATCTCATAAAAAAGAGAGATTTTTTTATTACTATCCAAGTTTCACTTGCATTTCTTTAATGAAACGATTAGGAACCCTTTGTCTTAGACAATGTAAAAAATTGAAATATATGCACCCGTAGCTCAGCTGGATAGAGCACCAGACTACGAATCTGGGGGTCAGGAGTTCGAATCTCTTCGGGTGCGCCATCTATCAATATCTTACTTATAAAGTCAGACTTTTTAAATTCTTTATTTTGTGATTTGTTTTTATCTATCTTTGTATTTTGTTATTTCATTCTGTTGTGAGTCGTTTCTTTAGCCATTTTGCTAGAATAAGATGTTATGAGTCCTTCAATTCAGCCCTAAGGGCTTTTATTAGCTAATAATCGTAGCGATTGCATGAGTAGCGTGTATTGTTGTTTTCTTTTTTCAATCTATGCGCTTGTTTTTGGTCTCTTCCGGATTATACTCTCTAATCAGTTAGGTAATTTTTTACGTTCTTATTTCTAACTGTTCCATAACTGGATGTTGCTGGATATTTTATTCCTAGCAGTCCCATCTTAAGAGGGACTTCAAATGTGCCGCCATAAATTCCGGGTTACCACCATGTAAAACTTTTTCAGTCTGTTATTGGAAAGAATAAATAAACTACTTCTCAAACGTACCACTATAAAACACTTATGGTATCCATTAATATCATCAGCATTTTGTTGCAAACCACAGCTTCTTTCTGCAATATTTTTAATTGAATTAAACGTATTTTTACTGCTTAAAAGCAAAGTGATTCTTTTTCCTAAAAAACAATAAAACTCTTCTTGTGCTTCTTTAGCATTATCTCTTGCATGGCATATCATCGACTTCTATGATATCTTAATATTTTCTGTTCTCTATGAATTTTTCTAATTAACCCATGGGGTACAGATCTCGAATATTAATAAAAGATAAGTTTAAAGAATTTTTCCATGCCTAAAACTGATATTGAAATTGCTCGCACTGCTAAAAAGCAACATATTGTTGAAATTGCACAAAAAATTGGTATCTCACATGAAAATCTTATTCCCTATGGCCATGATAAAGCTAAAATTTCTTCTGAATACATAAAATCGCTTAATAAAAATCCAGACGGTAAACTTATCCTTGTCACAGCTATCAATCCCACACCTGCCGGAGAAGGCAAAACAACAACAACAGTTGGACTAAGTGATGCTCTTAATCTTATTGGTAAAAAAACAATAGCTACCTTGAGAGAACCGTCTTTAGGTCCCTGTTTTGGTGTAAAAGGTGGTGCTGCTGGTGGTGGTTATGCGCAAGTCATTCCAATGGATGACCTTAATTTACATTTTACCGGTGATTTTCATGCTATTACAGCTGCTCATAATCTTCTTGCCGCAATGATAGATAATCATCTTTATTGGGGAAATACTCTAAACATTGATCCACGTCGCATTGTTTGGAAACGCGTTCTTGATATGAATGACCGTGCATTGCGCGATATTGTCATTTCATTGGGGGGCATAACAAATGGTTTTCCACGTCAAACAGGTTTTGATATTACTGTTGCATCAGAAATTATGGCGCTTCTTTGTCTCTCTGAAAATTTAGAAAACCTTACACAAAGACTCAAAAAAATTATTGTTGCTTATCGTTATGATAAAACGCCCATCACCGTTGCTGATCTCAATGCGGAAGGTGCAATGGCAGTTCTTCTCAAAGATGCTATACACCCCAATCTCGTACAGACAATTGAAAATAATCCTGTTCTCATTCATGGAGGACCTTTTGCCAACATTGCTCATGGTTGCAATTCAGTTATAGCAACAAAAACTGCTTTAAAACTTGCGGATTATGTTGTCACAGAAGCAGGGTTTGGAGCAGATCTTGGAGCAGAAAAGTTCTTCAATATCAAATGTAGGCAAGCAGGTATTGTACCAAATGCTACAGTGATCGTCGCAACTATTCGTGCATTAAAAATGAACGGTGGTCTGGATAAAAATAACCTGACAGAAGAAAATATTACCGCTTTAGAAAAAGGAGCTGCCAATCTTTTACGACACATAAAAAATATGAAGCACTACGGTATTCCTTGTGTTGTGGCTATCAATCATTTTGACAGCGATAGCGATGCTGAAATAAAAACATTACAAAAAATAGTTGCAACAACTGGACACAAAGCTATTATCTGTAAGCATTGGGAACAAGGTGGAAAAGGCGCTATAGAACTTGCACAAGAACTCGTTACCTTGATTGAAAAGCACGATTCTGATTTTAAAGTTCTCTATCAAGATGATATTCCACTCGTTCAAAAAATTAATTGTATTATAACAAAGCTATACGGTGGACGTGGCGCCATCATCTCAGCCCCTATTCTCAAACAACTTGAATCTTGGGAAAAAGAGGGGTTTGGCGTCTACCCTATTTGTATGGCAAAAACACCTTATTCTTTTTCTTCTGATCCCAAGCAATACGGCGCTCCTGTTGATTTTGAGATTCCCATACGAGAAGTTCGTCTCTGTGCGGGAGCCGGTTTTATTGTTGTCATTTGTGGAGATGTTATGACCATGCCGGGACTACCCCATTATCCCGCGGCTGAAAAAATTCATCTTGACGAAAATGATCAAATACAAGGACTTTCATAAATTTATAACCGTAAATTCTATCATTCATTATAAAAAGCGTTTTATTGTAAAAAAAATAGAATTTTAAAAAGCGATATAGACAAATGTCTTATTTATATGATATAAGTGCTTGTCCTTTTGGATATGCCTTTAAAAGGACGTAGGTTTTTTCCTATCATTTATGACACTGAAAAAAGCAGGATAGATAGTGCAAGTACTCGTTCGTGATAATAATGTTGACCAAGCGCTCCGTGCGTTGAAAAAAAAGATGCAGCGTGAAGGTATCTTCCGTGAAATGAAAATGCGTAGTTATTATGAGAAGCCATCTGAGAAGCGTGCTCGTGAAAAAGCTGAAGCTATTCGTCGTACACGTAAGCTTGCTCGTAAGCGTGCACAAAGAGAAGGTTTTGTTAGTAACGGACGAACTGTTGCGGTAAAGTAATATACTTTATGATATTATATAACTGCATAACCAATAGGTAATAAGCTACTAGAAAATTTTATCTTCATAGGCGATTGCAATAAATTGCTTGTGTGTAGGTTTTTGTGTACAATGTTATCTAATATGTTAGTTATTTGAAAATAATAAGATTTCTATCATAGAGGTGGTTTTTATTTCACTCTTATATTTCAAAAAATAGATAACAAACTACACTTTAGATATTTAAGCGACTTTTTCCTATGTGAATTGAGTGTGAGGTGTTTTATTATCACTTTTCACTATAATTTTCTCCTTCTGGATATCTCTTACATCACTGCTTCTTATGTACAAATTTCATGATGAACTTCTTTTTTTTCATTAAATATTCTACATCTTTCGATCATCCTAGGTCTGATTACAAAACAAAAATAACTATCGCAATATGCGATTGTGTGTAAAATATAATATCAAATTCATAATCCTCTTTCCCTTCAGTTATGTAACGAAACGATATAATTCCATAACTTTTTATATCTCTTGATTCTGTCTCTCTAAAGGATGACGAATTTCAACCACTGAACTATAAATTCTTTTTTCTTGATAAATTTCTTCTATTCATCACTTATGTAATTACCCTCATAATTGTATCGAATAAGCCCTTCTATTTCTTTCAACTTTCTTCTATACTGAGTTAGAGAAAAAGAAATTTGACAATAAACAGAGAAAACACTGTATTTTAAGATGGATGAATGTGCCTTTTATTACCATTGTTGATGGAAATATTTTTACAATTTAAATAACGAGTTAAAGTTTTTAACGCAGTGATTTGTTATTATAAGTAATTGTTTTTCATATTAATTAATAATTCTGAATAACGTACAGTTTCTCAATGCCTTCTCATATTGAATCAATCAAGATTATCTTCTTGTACATCATAAGCGGGATTCGTATGCAAATAGAATAAAAGCTATTTAAGAAAAAACAAAAATGCTTCTTATGAACACCATAAATAATAGGAACTGCATAACATTGAAAGCTGGTGAATAGAACGATGGAGCCAGCTTATCTACCATACGGATAAGCATTATCATGGCATAAGATTAGAGTGTAGCAAATTTTATAAATGAATTATCACGAAAAAGTGTCCTGTTTAAATTAGCCCTTCATATATCAATCTACTCTATAATGTCGCTCATATTTTTACGCTTAAATGTTTTATTTATCGTATTATTTTGTTCATTCAAAACTTCTTTTCAAGCCACACAATAAATCCCTTTCTGAACAGCTCTTTGTTCATAGTATGCATACATGCACTTTTACTTCGAGAAACAAACTCAGAAAAGAGATGCAATACTTTAGCCCTAATTTCCTGTACAAAAACTGCTAAGGCTCCAGTAATACTTTACTGTTTTATCACGCGTACAGCTACATAAAAATCCAATGTTTATTTATATCTATCCCCTCATAAACAAGATACGCACTAAGAAATACAAGCTTTTGTTTTCCTTATTTTGATATTTTTGTAGCAATTTTCTCATCGTTTAGATCTCTTTAACGAGCAGTGTGTCATACTTTTTATCAGTTTCCAGTCTTATCTTTCAGATTTTAAATTTCCAATATATGATGAAATAAAGGAGTTCGGTGTGCAAAATTCTCGTTGGTTTCGCGTTTCAATACTCGCATCATGTATCTTAATAGCAACAGTCATTGTATTAGGTTCACCTCATTTGTTGCATGCACAAACATTTAATCAAAATTTAGGGCCCAGTGGTTTACCACTTCCGCGATTTGCTTCGATTAAACCCACCAGCGTTAATGTACGCGTCGGACCAGGAAGCAACTATTCTATCATTTTTACTTACAAAAAGAAGGGCTTACCTATTGAAATTATTCAAGAATATGATCAATGGCGCAAAATTCGTGATGCCGAAGGCGATGAGGGGTGGGTGTATCAATCGCTTTTATCGGGAAAGCGAACTGCTATAACTATTCCATGGCAAAAAGATAAAACTAAAAGACTGATGCTACGAAAAAACCCCACCGACAACGCAGAACTTGTGGCAGAAGTAGAACCTAATGTCATTGGTAATATCCGCCAATGTGATGGACAATGGTGCGAACTAAATATTAATAATACGCGCGGATGGCTTCAACAACCACAGTTATGGGGAATCTATCCTGATGAAAAAGTAAAAGGCTGGTGAATACTCAAACTCAATAAGTTTAATTTTATTCCTTATTGAATATCCTCACTGCCTATCACAAGATCGATTTTTTGGTTTCAATCGCACGATTAAATCAACATGTGAAATTTCCATACCTTCTGGTGGCTTAGGCAAATTTCTAATAATGGGAGATTCTTCCAAATTGTAAGGAATATCAAGAATACGATTTTCACCTTCTATATAAAAATGGTAGTGATCAGAGGTATTGGTATCAAACCAAGTTTTTGAGCCCTCTACGGCAATAATCCGTAATAATCCCGCTTCCGTAAATTGATGAAGCGTATTATAAACCGTTGCTAAAGATACAGGTACACCTGCCCTCACCGCTTCCTCATAGAGCTCTTCAGCAGTAATATGACGATTTCCTTGAGAAAAAATCATATGTGCAAGTTCCAACCGCTGACGTGTTGGACGCAGACCATTTTGACGCAAACGTTTTTCTAACATAGAAATGGAATAATATTGCACAATTTTTCCACACTCTTTTGTGCACTGTTGCTCTTCATTCATATCTAAATTGTCTGCACTCACTGACATATTACAAACCCAAATACATTCCTGCTAAATAAGATCAAAATACAAAAAAATGGGAATAGTATGGTGTAATCTTGTATTCCATTTTTAAATAATTACCTATGTAGAATACATAAAAAAAGGCTT
The DNA here is from genome assembly GCF_042195435.1 of Bartonella sp. CL162QHHD. Taxonomy (NCBI): domain Bacteria; kingdom Pseudomonadati; phylum Pseudomonadota; class Alphaproteobacteria; order Hyphomicrobiales; family Bartonellaceae; genus Bartonella; species Bartonella sp. CL162QHHD. Next base: position 288,479 of record NZ_JBHIOG010000061.1, on the reverse strand, counting down.
TTGTCATTAAAAATGATATAAAATCATTTCCCTCTCTTTAAAATTTGCTCTAAAAGTAGGTTGGGAAAAGCGCAGAAATTAAAGATATATGCAAATAAATGGAGTAACAATGGCTGAACAAAAGTCTCGCTACACATATGAAGAGCTTCTAAGCTGCGCTCGCGGCGAAATGTTTGGTAGAGGTAATGCGCAATTGCCAGCACCGCCAATGTTGATGATTCATCGAATCACTCAAATTAGTGAAACTGATGGTAAATACGATAAAGGAATGGTTCGCGCCGAATTTGACATTACACCAGACATGTGGTTCTTTAATTGTCACTTTATAGGCGATCCCGTCATGCCAGGATGTCTCGGACTGGATGGTATGTGGCAATTAACAGGTTTTTTTCTTGGTTGGCTAGGCGAACCAGGAAAAGGAAGAGCAATATCAACAGGTGAAGTAAAGTTATCAGGGATGGTAACTCCACAAACCAAAATTCTTGAATATGAAATAGATTTTAAGCGTATTCGACGTGGAAATTTAGTCTTAGGAATAGCTGATGGGTGGCTAAAAGCAGATGGAGAGACTATTTATAAGGCGAATGATTTACGCGTTGCTTTATTCAAAGAAGATTGAACGTTATTTCCGTCAGAAAGAACTTTTCACTATTCTGTATGGAACGAGGAGGTATGAATGCGTCGAGTTGTTGTAACCGGAATGGGAATTGTCTCCGCGATTGGAAATAACCCTAGAGATGTTTTAACCAGTTTACGTGAAGCAAAATCCGGAATTTCTTACGCACCTCAATATGCCGAATTAGGCTTTCGTAGCAGAGTTTATGGCAAACCCGATATTAATATAGAAGAACTCGTAGATCGACGTGCTCTACGTTTTCATGGGCGTGGAACAGCATGGAATCACATCGCCATGGATCAGGCGATTGCTGATGCGGGTCTAGAACCGCATGAAGTATCGAACGAACACACGGGTATTATTATGGGTTCTGGAGGTGCTTCAACACATTCAATCGTAGAAGCTGCTGACATTACACGCCAAAAAGGTCCAAAACGTGTTGGACCTTTTGTTGTCCCTAAAGCGATGAGTTCTACAGCATCTGCAACATTAGCAACTTTCTTTAAAATAAAGGGAATCAATTATTCAATCTCTTCAGCTTGTGCTACCTCCAATCATTGTATTGGTAATGCTTACGAAATGATTCAATATGGTAAACAAAAGCGCATCTTTGCCGGTGGCTGCGAAGATTTGGATTGGACACTATCTGTTTTATTCGATGCCATGGGCGCTATGTCCAGCAGATATAATGACATTCCTCACAAAGCTTCACGTGCTTATGATGTTAATCGTGATGGTTTTGTCATTGCTGGAGGGGCTGGCGTTTTAGTCCTTGAAGATTTAGAACTTGCTAAAGCACGTGGTGCAAAAATCTACGGAGAAATCGTTGGATACGGTGCGACATCCGATGGACATGATATGGTTGCCCCATCAGGAGAGGGAGCGGAGCGGTGCATGCGCATGGCTCTTGCAACAGTCAATAATAAAATTGATTATATCAATCCCCATGCGACAGCAACTCCTGTTGGTGATCCTCCTGAGATAGAAGCTATCCGTCGTGTCTTTGGAGCAGGTGATCAATGTCCCCCCATTTCTGCTACCAAGTCTCTAACAGGACATTCCTTGGGAGCAGCAGGTGTTCACGAAGCAATCTATACATTGTTAATGATGAATCATAATTTTATTTGTGAAAGTGCCCATATTGAAGAACTTGATCCAGCTTTTGCTGATATGCCAATCGTTCGTGAACGACGTGATCATCAACAACTGAATACCGTATTGTCGAATACTTTTGGCTTTGGCGGTACCAATGCAACGCTTGTTTTCCAACGTTATGTATAAACAAAAGCTCTTAGTAATTGAAAAAAGTACGGTCTTACGGAGAATAATATGAAAGGTTTGATGGAGGGCAAACGCGGCCTTATTATGGGAATTGCGAATGACCATTCAATTGCTTGGGGCATTGCCTGTCAGCTCGCACAAGCAGGAGCGGAATTAGCGTTGACTTATCAAGGAAATGCTTTTGGAAAACGTGTTCATCCCCTAGCAGATAAACTTGGGTGCAAATTAGTGCTAGAGTGTGACGTTGAAAAAAGTGAAAATATTGATTACGTCTTTGAGCAACTTGAAAAAGAATGGAAAACAATTGATTTTATTGTCCATGCCATTGGTTTTTCAGATAAAACTCAGCTAAAAGGACGTTACGTTGATGTTACAACACGTGAAAACTTTCAACGCACGATGGTTATTTCAGCTTATTCCTTTACTGAAATTGCCCAGCGCGCGGGTAAGCTTATGCCCAATGGAGGAACACTTTTAACTCTTACCTACGGTGCTTCACAGCAAGTTGTGCCTAATTATAACATCATGGGTGTTGCTAAAGCAGCTTTAGAAGCTATGGTACGTTATTTAGCAGCGGACTTTGGTCCTCAAAATATCCGTGTCAATGCGATTTCCGCTGGTCCTGTTAGAACTTTAGCAGGTAATGGTATTGCAGCTGCGCGGGCAATATTTTCACATCAACGCCGTAATGCCCCATTACGGCGTACCGTAAATATTCATGAAATTGGAAAATCTGCTCTTTATCTACTCTCTGACTTATCATCAGGTGTTACAGGTGAAATCCATTATGTTGATTCAGGCTATAACATCATGTCTATGCCAATACTTGAAGAACTGAAAAAAAGTGACGATTCCCAAGAAGAATAAAATTTATTTCATTGCACTAAAAAAGAAAATAAATCATGTCCATAGTGCTTTAATCGGGTATTGAGTACTTTCTCAGCTATATAATAGTGTATTGACTTATAATAATATGACGTAAGGCATATGTGCAAATGTTTGTAAGAATAAGTCAATACAAAACCAGATGTACGATGCCTTGTTTCGCAAAATATTTTATAAAAAGCCGGAGTATTTCTTCAATCCATGGTTGATAAAGTGTGTATTTTATGACGTTATTTACCTTACTAAAGCATACGCTTTTGTCGTTGCTTATAAAGCAATATCCAGCCCTCATGCTACCGTAGTTTGAAACAGAGATTAGAGAATTATTAAAATCCTTAGTTTCAGCTTTTGTGTAGCAAATTGAAAAAAATATTCCTACCGTTTGATTTATTCTTGAAACGCAAATACAATCTAATTTAGGACGAATATGAAGGCGTAAAGAAATCAATCATTAATCTTACTATTATTCTTTAATGAGGCTTTACGATTTTAAAAGCATGTACATCAATGTTTTTTTAATAATGGAGGTTACGCTTTACCTCACACCTTTATTTTTCTTGTTCTTTAATGAAAGCATTTCTCTGATGTGTCAGGTAAAATAGAACACCCAAAAACACTATAGCTGTTTCTCCTTCATGCATTTTTTAAAGATATCTCTCAATGCACGCCATTCCATTTCATAATGGTACCTGTAGAACGTATAAAAAATCCCTGTGAAGTACATAAAATCCTTTTTTTACCACCATTTTAATGTTTATACAGATGACAAACCGACACCGTCATTTTACTTGCCATGTTCTAATATTGAAACAACCCTTGACACTTGAGATGATTCATTAGAAGTATCTTTAATAATTTTTATCCACATACTAACCCGCTTGTGACAAGCAAACACATATTTTTAATTAACTCAATACAAAAATAAAATGAATTATTTATATAAATCAATTTTTTATCTTTATAATCACATTATTTTTCAGTGTAAATGACAGCCACAAACAAGTACAATAACATTTTTTTCAATCTTAGACTTTCAAAGTTATAATTCCAAAAATCATTTCTTGCATATAAAAAACAGAATTGACATGTGAGAAAATAAAAGACTTAAATATTTCTACTGAACAGCTTCAAGTGCTTAGAGCTGTCTCAACATTGGGGGGTGTAATGATGCTCGGCTTCCTCCTTCATAAACGTAAAGATGGGGATGTGCACAATGGCTTTATCGTTACACTATTCACGGTTACCGTCGCGAAGTGGACTTGGAAGTTTTAAGAGAGGTCTCTTTAAAACAAGCGCGTGAATATACAACAGCTATCGTGTTTTTTTGGGCGTTCTATTTTACCTGACACATCAGAGAAATGCTTTCATTAAAAAATGAGAAAATAAAGGTGTGAGATAATCTCCATTATTTAAAAGATATTGCTTTAGATAGCGTAAAACTGAATTTAAAAATGATTGTAGAAATGGGAACTGGTTTTCATCTTTAAAATTTCATCTTCTTCCCAAAACAGATTGTCTTCTTGTTTTAAAGAATTACAAAAACAGAGATACATAATATCCCTGCCCCGATATTCTTAACTTATACGTTACATAAATAAGATGCTTCTACCTAATGAGTCTTGTATTATTCTGTTTGCAAACATCATTGTGAGATGAATTTAAGAGACAATAAAAATATCTTGTTCATTACATTACATAAACATGTGTAAGTGGAAACGATAATTTATCTTCAAAGAGATAGCTCTTAGATAAAAGCAAAAACTTTTATATTTCAGCCATGTTTCATAAAGAATCGAATGATATGAATCTATAATTTGCTGGAATATGACTACCTTATACAACCATCAATAAAATCTATTTTATATGTCTATCATAGCATGTTTCTATTTTTTACGATTTGAATTATTAAAAAACAGGATATCATTGTATTTCGTCCTTGAGGGCGCGGCTTAGTAATGTATTTGCCGCTTCAGTTATGTTTTTACCACAATAGAGAATTTGATAAATTTGTTCTACAATGGGCATTTCTACCCCAATACGCTGCGCCAACGTATGTACTTCCTTGGTATTTAAGTATCCTTCCACAACCTGACCAATTTGTTTTTCCGCTTCTTTTATATCTATTCCTTTACCAAGAAGTATTCCAAAACGACGATTACGTGACTGATTATCAGTACATGTCAAAACCAGATCACCTAAGCCTGTCATTCCCATAAATGTGGAAAGCTCAGCACCCATAGCCCCCCCTAAACGACTGATTTCAGCTAGTCCTCGTGTGATAAGAGCTATTCGTGCATTTGCCCCAAAACCTATGCCATCTGATATTCCTGCACCAATAGCAATAACATTTTTGACTGCTCCCCCTAATTGAACACCAATCATATCTGAACTTTTATAAACTCTAAAACTTTTGTCACAATAAAAAAGTTGCTGCAATTCTTTACCAAACTCAACATCAGAAGCTGCTATCGTCATTGCAGTAGGCCAACCAATAGCTAGTTCTTGAGCAAAAGTTGGTCCAGAAAAAACAGCTAAAGGAATTTTTTCACCTAAAATCTCACGAGCAACCTCTTGTAAAAAACGTCCAGTACCATGTTCTAAACCTTTTGTAGCCCAAATAACACGTGAATGCTGATCTAAATAAGGCTGAATATTACACAAAACTTGATGAAATACATGGCTTGGAACTGCGATTAATATATTGTGACTCGCCGTTATTGCAGTTTCAAGCGAAGCTTCAAGTAATAAATTGTCAGGAAATCGAATATCGGGTAAATATACTTGATTACAACGTTGTTCCTGTAATTCTTTGATATGTTGAGGACTATATCCCCAAAGTAAAACATTATGACCATTACGGGCAAGAGCTATCGCTAATGCAGTACCAAAAGAACCAGCACCAATAACTGTCATTGCAACGGTTTTCATTAAGTTTTCTGATTATTCTCTAAATTTTTGATTTCAATTGCATATTATTATTACAAATAACTTTAATGCTATCTTTAATATAAATTCTGTAAATCTAAAAACATTACTGCTTCGTGTTTTTTTATCTCACACAACATAAAAACTTGTTTCTCACATTCTCTTTCTTTGTAGTAAATTTTACAAACATCACTTTTTGTATATTCTACAAATAGCTATTTGTCTCAAAAATTAAAGCTTGACTAAATACCCCACGGACTTTCTCTTTTAAATTAAAAGTATATTCAAAATAATGATACTCATATCCACTGATATCTTGTATTTCTTCCCTTCTTTATATCCTACGAATTTCTTCTACGAGCTGATACATGCCGCATCAGCTCCATAGATATTTCTAACAACTACTCCACAGGAAACTGTGTATTTGGATCTTGATCCATGGGTATTTCTGAACCAGGCGCTTGATCTACAGGAGTTTGCGTACTTAGACCCTGCCCCATGGGTATTTCTGAACCAGGTGCTTGATCTACAGGAGTGTGCGTACTTAGACCCTGCCCCATGGGTATTTCTGAACCAGGTGCTTGATCTACAGGAGTGTGCGTACTTAGACCCTGCCCCATGGGTATTTCTGAACCAGGTGCTTGATCTACAGGAGTGTGCGTACTTAGACCCTGCCCCATGGGTATTTCTGAACCAGCTGCTTGATCTACAGGAGTTTGCGTACTTAGACCCTGCCCCATGGGCATTTCTGAACTAGCTTCTTGATCTACAGGAGTTTGCGTACTTAGATCCTGCCCAATGGGCATTTCTGAACCCTGTATCTTTTCTGGCTGTTTTCTTACGGATATATCTTTGCTTGATAACTGCTCAGACACTGAAGAATCATCTCTACTTGATATTTCCGGTTCAATAACACGTCCTGAACCACCCATCATATTATAATTTAAATGAGAAATAGCCCACCAAGTTCCCCCAATAATAACAAAAACGCAAATAGCAGCAAACCATAACGCGCTTAAATTCCACTTGGCGTCTGGACCAGAATTCAAGTGCAAAAAGAAAACAATTTGTACTATAATCTGAATAATCGCCATCCCAATAAGATACGCAACCTTTGTACTAACTGCCCAACTTTCCATCATTCCATACATCACAGGAACAAAAGAACCCAAAGTGAAAAATACAGCCAGAATAAAACCAACCAAATAGGAACCAGTACTGGGACCATGTGTTTCATTTTGCACGCTCATCACAACGCTCCTAATAGATAAACCATGGTGAAAACACCAATCCATACAATATCAAGTAAATGCCAAAAAATGGAAAGGCATGCTAAACGTGTTTTATTGTTCTGATCCAAACCATTACGACGAAGATGAAAAAACATCACAACCATCCAAAGAAGACCAACACTTACATGAAGTCCATGGGTGCCAACCAAAGCAAAAAATGCTGACCAATAAGCAGAGAGAATTTCCCGTCCAAAAAGCTGTAAACCTGTTGCAGGATCAATACCCGCATAAGCATTTGGATCGAAATAAAAAACCTCACTCAAAAGTTCATGAAATTCGTAAAGTTCCATACCAATGAAGCAACACCCCAATACAAAGGTAATAGCCATCCATAAACGCACACCACTGATGTTATTTTTATGTGCTTGTACCATTGCAAAGCCATAAGTGACGGATGAAAACAACAAGAAAGCAGTCTCAACCAAAACAAACTTTAAATCTATAAACTCATTGCCCGCTTTACCACCGCCATAAGAAGCAGAAAATACAGCAAAACTTGAAAACAATGTCGAAAACAGGATTAAGTCTGAAAGAATATAGACCCAAAAACCAAACGTCATTACCGAGCTACTATCGTGGTGAAGTTCATCTATAGTACTCGCGTTATTCATTGTTACAGCACTCATACTGTCACTCCTTGTTCTTTAAGAACAGCCGTAAAGGCATCTTCAGTTTTTTGCACTTCTTCAGCTGGAATATAATAACCATGATGATCACCTGTTAATGAATGACACACAAGCGTTGCAATAAAACCAACCAGTCCAACCGCAACAAGCCACCAAATATGCCAAACAAGTGCAAAACCAACAACTAATGAGAAGAATCCCGCAATAATTCCAGCAGATGTATTTGATGGCATATGAATTTTTGTAAATCCACTTGTCGGCCGTTGATAACCACTTTTCTTCATATTCCAATAAGCGTCATCAGACTGTATCTTTGGAAGGAGGGCAAAATTATAGGAAGGAGGCGGTGAAGAGGTAAACCATTCAAGTGTACGTGCATCACCCCAAGAATCATTTAATGTTACCGGTAAGTGACCTTTATGCTTAATACCGTACCAAATCGCCAAAACAACCTGTAACACAAAACAAAGAATACCAAGTAAGATAATACAAGCACCTAATGCAGCAATAATAAACATCGGCTGCCAACTAGGTTCCATGTAATGCTGAAGACGACGCGTCGCCCCCATTAAACCAAGCGCATAAACGGGGAAAAAGGCAAGGTAAAAACCAATAAACCAACACCAAAAAGATGCAATACCTAGTATGCGATTTGGTTTATAACCAAAAACTTTTGGAAACCAAAATGCAATCCCCGCTAAGTACGCAAAAACTACACCTCCAATAATTGTATGATGGAAATGTGCTATCAAAAAGAGCGAATTATGAAACTGCCAATCAGCAGGAACAATAGATAATAAAACACCGGTTAATCCACCGCCAACAAATGTAAAGATCATGCCCATGCACCAAAGCATTGGAGGCTCAAAGCGAATTCGACCTTTATACATCGTAAGCAGCCAATTAAAGACTTTTACACCTGTTGGAACTGCGATGATCATTGTCGCAATACCAAAGAAAGTATTTACAGCTTCACCGCCACCCATTGTGAAAAAATGATGTCCCCAAACAAGAAGCGAAAGAATCAAAATAACCAACATGGCCCATACCATCGAAGTATAACCAAAGAGGCGCTTTGAAGAAAAAGTTGACACAACCTCAGAAACAATTCCAAAAGCAGGAACAACCAAAACATAAACCTCAGGATGACCAAAAACCCAAACATAGTTAATCCATACCATCGGATTTCCGCCACCAACATTAGAAAAGAAATTCATGCCCAAATAACGATCGCATGCCAAGAGTGCAAATGCTACAGCCAAGACAGGGTAAATAACTAAAATAAGAACATTGCTGACAAAAGCACTCCAACAGAAAATAGGCATTCTCATCATTGTCATTCCAGGAGCACGCATTTTAATCATCGTTGCAATAAAATTTACTGATCCCATTGTTGTTGCAATACCAGAAAGCTGAAGTGACCATAAATAATAATCTACCCCTGTATCTGGACTCGTTTGCAATTCTGTAAAAGGTGGGTACATCAGCCAACCACCACGACCAAAATTACCAACACCTAGGGATATGTTAATTAATATTGCCCCCGCAGCCGTAATCCAAAAACCTAGATTATTTGCAAAGGGAAAAGCAACATCACGCGCACCAATTTGAAGCGGTATAAGATAATTAAAAAGACCAAATAAAATAGGCGTGGCCATGAAAAAAATCATGATCGTACCATGCGCCGAAAAAATTTGATCAAAATGCTCAGGGGGCAAATAACCCGCTGTTTCACTCCCAAGAGCTAAAGCTTGATGCGTTCGCATCATAAGTGCGTCCGCAAAACCGCGAACAAGCATAATAATTCCAAGAACGATGTACATAATACCTATGCGTTTATGGTCAACCGTTGTAATCCAATTTCGCCATAGAATCCCCCACCACCCAAGTGCTGTTAAAGCAATAACAGCAATTAAACCAACCAAAACAATCGCAATACATGTATACAAAACGATCGGTTCATGTGCAAGCGCATGAAAAGCACCTGCCGTAGGATCTGTAAGTCTTCCAAACATTTCTCAACCCATTTCAAATGAAATTCAAGTTTAAAAGAAACCTTTGTTAAAAGGGCTCTTTACTTTATTGACTCTGTTAAATAACATCAGGATCAAATACTGAACATAGTGCACCCCACAGCGTCTGAGCAGCAGCACGTTTCATTAAATCTTCATTACATACCGTCTTTTCATCGACACATCGATTAACAACACGATAGTAAAGCCGCTTCTCAACAGGTGCAAAATAACGAACTTCAGCATCTTTTTCCTTCGCAGCAATATCACCCATACGAGGCGCAATAGAAAGTTGACGATAAGATGCACGATCAAGTACTCGACCATTAGCCCGAGCTTTTACAATCCAATCCTCAAAATCCTGCAAAGACACAGAATGCCACTTAAACCGCATACTCGAAAAACCATCACCACTGTAATTTGCTGAGGCTCCTTTGAATACTCCTTGCTCTTCAGCGACCAAATGCAACTTAGCATTCATCTGCGGCATAGCGTAAAGAACTGTACCCAATTTGGGAACCCAAAAAGCATTGACAGAATTCTCTGACGTTAATTGCAATAAAACTTGACGTCCTTCAGGCGCATAAATCTCATTAATCGATGCAACACCATATTCAGGATAAATAAAAAGCCATTTCCAATCAAGAGCAACAGCATCAATCTGTAATGGCTTTCCTTCACCCACAACTTCCACTGGAAGAGGATTTGTAGGTTCAAGCTTATAGGTATAATAAGCTGTTAATGAACCTAAAACCATTACAATTAAAACTGGAATACCCCACATCAATGCTTCAATTTTATTTGAATGCGCCCAATCAGGAGAATAGTCCGCTTTCATATTCGATGCACGATATTTTATAGCTAAAAATACCACACTCACCATAACTGGGATGACAATACAAAGCATCACCACCACACAAACAACGATCAAAATGAGCTGTTGACGTGCAACATAACCTGATGGCTGTATAACATCAATTTTACAACCAGACAAAAGCAGTGCTCCCCCTAAAATCACAAGCATTTCTAATTGTCTAACAAAGCTTTTCACCTTTATTTACCCCCGTCATACGCACTAAAAATTGTCATAAATATATACCTCACATTGTACAGATTTGAAAATAATTATCAAGAGAATTCAATGCCTATATTACTCTTATTAAACGCCTACTCTTTATCTATCACAATTTAATTGTTTTGCTTAATTGTTTTGCAATATACTCAAGTGCAAACCAATATCCATCACCTCCACACCCAGTTATGACAGCGTCTACACCTGCAGATGTATAAGAATGGTGACGAAAAGCTTCACGCTGATAAATATGAGATAAATGAACTTCTACTTTCGGCCCTGAAAACATTTTTAGGGCATCAAGAAGTGCAACAGATGTATGACTGTAAGCCGCTGGATTAATGATCAATCCAGAACTTGCCTCTATTGCTTCTTGTATCCATGCTACTAATTGCCCTTCACAGTTACTTTGATAAAAATTTATTATAATATCATTTTTTTTTGCCCATTCTCTGCATCTTTTTTCAATATCTTCTAGAGTTTCAGTTCCATAAATTTCTGGCTCACGTTGACCTAGAAAATTTAAATTAGGACCATTTAAAATTGTTATTATCTCTGACATAGCAAGCCTTTTCTTTCAGACCTATCACTTATTAAAAAAATATTTAGCATGTTTTTATGGCAATAAAGCTCCATCCTTAATCTCAAAGAATTCTGCGCGTCCTTTTAAGTCATCGAATAAAAGACGATCTGTTCCTGTCATAAATGTTTGTACAGCTAAATCATCAAGAATATCAAATAGAGCAGCACGTCGATGCGAATCAAGATGAGCAGCCATTTCATCAAGAAGAAGAATGGGAGATCTTTCCGATATCATACCTGTTAGACGTGCATGACACAAAACTAAACCTGTCAGCAGCGCTTTTTGTTCACCTGTTGAACAAGATGTTGCTGCTCTATTTTTATCAGCATAAAAAACCTGCAAATCTGCACGATGTGGTCCTTCTAACGTCCGACCAGCAGCACGATCCATTGCGCGATTATGCCGTAATCGATCACAAAATTGTTCTTCAACTTCAGTTGCTGATATTTCACTAAGAGCTGTTTCCAAAAAACCATCAATTTGCAAAAAAGCTCGTGGAAAAGGTATCTGTGATGGCATTTGCGTAAACATGTCATTTAAAAGACGAATAACATCAACACGCGCCGCAGAAATAGCTGTCGCCAGTTCTGCCATCTGCTTTTCTAAAGCATCAAACCAAGCACAATCTTCATTTCCATCTAAAAACAAACGATTACGTGCGCGCATAGCTCTATCATAATCGGCTATGCGGCGCCTATGCAAGGGATCAATCGCCAAAACCATACGATCCAAAAAACTACGGCGCTCAAGTGAAGGACCTGTAAAAAGACCATCCATAGACGGTGTTAGGACACTAATATGACAATAATCTGTTAGGCAATCACTCGACTCATTCACACCATTAATATGGACCTTTCGACTGTTATCGCTAACCTCGAAAGCTGTACCAATCTTTACTTCACCATAAAGAGCGCATTCAAGACGCGCAAATACAACAAATCCTCCACCACCATCTACAAAGCTAACGTCAGAATAAACAGCGCGCCGCAAACCACGGCCAGGAGAAAGAAAAGATAACGCCTCTAAAAGATTCGTCTTACCAGCACCATTATGGCCAGTAAAAACCACATGCTGACCAGAAAAATGAATATTGAAAAAAGAATAATTGCGATAACGTAAAAGCTTCAGCTGCCTCACTGCCACTTTGTGCACATGACTGGCCATACATTGCAAAACAACCGCCCCTAAACGCGAATAGGCATCAGTACATAGAGCACATCCACATCATCATTATCACGAATCAGAGCGGGTGCTCCAGCCTCAGCCAACATAAAAACCATCTCATCGCTTGAAAGCTGCCCAGCAATATCCAAAAGATAACGTGAATTAAACCCTATCTCAAGCGGTTCAGATGCATAAGTTACTGATAATTGATCTTCTGCACTGCCCGAATCTGGGCTATTAACAACAAGCCTTAACTGTCCATGCTCAATCGTTAATTTAACTGCACGCCCCCGATCACTTGAAATCGTTGAAACACGATCAACGGCAGAAGAAAAGTCCTGCCTATTAACAATTAATTCTTTATCATTTCCAAGAGGGATAACACGTTGATAATCTGGAAATGTTCCATCAATTAATTTTGATGTAAAAATCACAGAGCCTATAGAAAAACGAATTTTTGTCTCTGAAAGCTCTATACACACATCACTATCATTTTCTTCTGAAAGAAGTTTTTGCAATTCTCCTACAGCTTTACGGGGAACAATAACACCAGGCATTCCCTCAACTCCCGAAGGAGCTTCCATCTCAACTTGTGCCAAACGATGACCATCAGTTGCAACCAAACGCAATTTCAAAACATCATCATTAATAATATGGAAATAAATACCATTAAGATAATAACGGGTTTCTTCAGTAGAAATAGCAAATTGTGTACAATCAAGTAAATGTTTTAAGCCTGATGCCGATAAAGAAAAACGATAACCAAACTGCCCAGGAAGCGACTCTGGAAAGTCTGACTTCGGAAGACATTGAAGCTGAAAATGTGCACAACCCGAAACCACGGACATTGTACCTGCTTGATTCTCATCGACGGATAATACAACTTCATTGCTATCAGGAAGTTTTCGAATGATATCATAAAGCAAATGTGCTGGAACAGTTGTTGCTCCAGCTTGTTTAACATTAACTGCAAAAGATTCCATAACCTCTAAATCAAGGTCTGTTGCTTTTAACTGTACACGGCCATTTTCTGCATCAATCAACACATTCGATAAAATAGGAACAGTATTACGGCGCTCTACCACACGGTGAACCCGACCAAGAGACTTGAGAAATTGACTGCGATCAACTGTAATACGCATAAAAGCCCCGTATGATTTACTAAAAACTATAAGAATTCTTTAGACTTAAAGAATAGACCCTCTTTAAGAATCGCCTGCTAGAGTTTATTAAACCTCTCTTAAAATGGCAAGTCACTCCTGCATAAGAAAAAATAAATCTTTTCATTAAATTCTTTAAAGTCTCTCCAAGGAAAGAAACGATAAACACTATACAGCCTGTTCTCCAATCAACCGCTTAAGCAATTCAAGTTCCTTAGCCAAGGTCTGATCACCACAAACCAAATCTTCAATTTTACGCACAGCGTGTAAAACTGTTGTATGATCACGCCCACCAAAACGGCGCCCAATTTCTGGTAACGAGCGAGGAGTTAATACTTTTGCTAAATACATTGCAACTTGCCGTGGCTTCACAACCGTACGTGTTCGACGATTAGATAACAAGTCCTGTTTAGAAACATTATAATGGCGTGCTACCGTACGCTGAATTTCTTCAATCCGAATACGCTTAGGTTCACCAGGACGTGTCAAGTGACCTAATAACTCATCAATCCGCTCTAAAGATAAATCAGACTCAAAAGATTGACGAAACAAGAGCTGATTAAATGCACCTTCAATATCACGCCCCGACCCTAAAACCGTTTTCGCAATATATTCCAAGATATCATCAGAAATTGATACCATGCCATCATCTTGTTGTGCCACCTTCAACCGCTGGCGCAACATTTGCAAACGCATTTCATAATCTGGTGCTTCAATTTCAAGGGCCACCCCTCCCTGAAGACGAGAGCGAACGCGAAGATCAAGCGATTCTAATTCTGCTGGTGGACGATCTGCAGCGACAACAACCTGTTTTGCACTATCAAGCAACATATTAAGCAAATGGCAAAACTCATGTTGTATCGACTTACCCTGTAAAAACTGCATATCATCAATAATTAAAAGGTCGATATCACGAAGCTGTTCTTTAAAAGAAAGAGCATCATTATCACGAATAGCTGTTGCAAAACGCCACATAAAATATTCAGCAGTTAAATAAATAACGCGCGCAGACGTTAAACGCTTCAATGCAGAAGCAGCAATCGCTTGAAGCAAATGTGTTTTTCCTAAGCCAACAGATGCGTGAATAAAAAGAGGATTAAAACGTAAAGCACTTTTATGCCCCTCCGCAATAGAACGCGCAGCCGCTAAAGCAACACGATTAGAAGCCCCCTCAACAAAACTTTCAAAAGTATAACGAGAATCAAGTGGAGATCCAAAAACTCCCGTTTGAGAACTCTTAACTGAATGCTCTGCGCAACTTTCAACAAAAGATGAAGTCGCCTGCTCCTCTAGTACAACAGAAGGAACACTTCTTTTACAAACGACATCTCTTGAAACGCGTTCCATACCGCGAACAATAACTTCAACACGAAGAATTGCTGAATTCTCTTGTTTCCATAAATGAGTCAAAAGAGAACCATAGTGATTATTAATCCATGAACGTAAAAAAGCAGTAGGAACAGAAAGCTTTACAAGAGTATGACTATATTCAGCAAGCTTCACGCGCCCAAACCAACTGGTATAAGCCTCAACACCAACCTGTACCTTTAATTGCGCCATAACACGTATAAAAGCCGCTGCACTTTCCTCCTCTGAAACAATAGAATGCCCTATAGGAGCACTTCTACAAACATTCTCATCACTCTCCGTCATCCTATTCTTTATTATGTTCTCTGCCGACAGGATATTTACCGAAACCCTTTTAAAGGAACTAGCTTTAGAGTTCAATTTATCCACCATCTTCCATCCTGATAAAAATAAAATTTTGTCCTGCCAAACAGCTAAAATAAATCTAGCGAAGGCAAAACGCCCTACCCCAAATAAGATTACTCACCCTCCCCTAGGATAGCCTCATCACAACCCCACTAACAAAGATGACCAATAAGATTTACTTGCACTCATGATATGACCCACCCTTCTAAAATGGTAAACATATCCATTAAGAAAACTAAAAAACCGTCAGAAAACCTCTCCAACACAAAAGTTTAGAAAAGCCTAAATCAAAACATCTTGTATTCAACAAAGTACAGAATAATACGCTGATGTGACCCCTTCATGCTTTTTAGTCTTCATAAGAACCATACAAAACAGCAGAGGTAAAATGCAAGAGGTCAAAATAAAATCAAAAAACCCAAAAAAAATGCTTATATTAATGAGGACTGAAAAAAATATTGATTCAATTCATTTTTTTTCTCTAAATTTACCAATAATTAAAGAATCTCTTCAGATTTAAAAAAAAATAAAATGCTTGACAAAAAAGACTCTGTAAAAATCCACAAAGCTTGTGGATAACCATACCCCCCTCTATAAACTTTCTCTCCTTTTTCAAGTGGAGAATCATTATCGATTCTTATTTTCAATAGAAACTTTTTGAAAATAAACAAAAAGCCAGCATCCTCATGGATACTGGCTTTTTTCTCAATTAAAGGAGAAAAAGTTTAAACGCTGAGAGCCTTCAACCGTTTAGCTAAACGCGATACTTTCCTCGCAGCAGCATTTTTATGAAAAACCCCTTTAGAAACTGCACGCATAATTTCAGGCTCAAAATTCTTAAATGCAATCTCCGCAGATGCCTTATCGCCACCCGCCAAAGCATCATCAAACTTACGTATAAAAGTACGAACGCGTGAACGGCGGGCCTTATTAACCTGTGTGCGCGCCGCAACCTTGCGCACCGCTTTTCGAGCAGAAGGTGTATTCGCCATAAATATAATCTCTCTTTCAACACCTTGGTAAAATGAGTCTCAATAACAACTCTACCAATATAAATAAATCCAACCCAAGCAAAACTATAAAGCTGCCTATAACTTGTGTGGTTTATAACGCAATCCCAAAGCTAACGTCAATTAGATTTTCAAAGATAGTCATAAAAAAACGAAGCCAAACTCTTTGATCCGCAACTTTATAGCCTAATAATAGATATTCCTTAACAAACAAAAGAATCTAAACAGCTAACTTACGCAAGACATATTGCAAAATTCCACCATGATGCAAATAATCTAGCTCATCTTCAGTATCAACACGGCATAATAATGGAACGGTTTTTACCGTACCATCAGAAAAAGTAATTTTCGCTACAGTCTTTTGACGAGGTTTCAAGTTATGAATCCCTTCAATTGTCACCTTTTCATCTCCCTTTAAGCCTAAAGATTTCCAACTTAGCCCCTCCTCAAAGACAAAAGGGACAATGCCCATACCAACAAGATTAGAACGATGTATCCTTTCAAAAGATTGCACAATCACCGCTTTGACACCAAGAAGATTGGTCCCCTTGGCAGCCCAATCGCGTGATGATCCATTACCATATTCAACACCTGCAAAAACAACGAGCGGAATACCTTCTTGTTTATACGCCATTGCTGCATCGTAAATGGTTTGTTCTACCGCTGACGGATAATGAACCGTATAACCTCCTTCTCGACCATTTTCCCCTAACATAAAATTACGAATGCGAATATTGGCAAAGGTCCCACGCACCATAACTTCATGATTCCCACGACGCGTTCCATACTGGTTAAAATCAGCTACTTTAACACCATGATCCATTAAATATTTTCCGGCAGGAGAAGCTGCTTTAATAGAACCAGCAGGAGAAATATGATCCGTCGTGATTTTATCACCAAATAAACCTAAAATCCGTGCATCTCTAATATCTGGTAAGATATCAGGTGTTTTCTGCATATCATCGAAATAAGGTGGATTGCGTACATAGGTGGATCGCTCATCCCAAGAATAGGTAGAACCCGTAGGAATCTGAACTTTTTGCCAATTTTCATCTCCCTTAAAAACATCTGCATACTTTTCGGCAAAAACCTTACGCGTGACATTTTTTTCGATAAACTCCTGTATTTCTTGAGAAGTTGGCCAAATATCTCTCAAATAAATGGGTTGGCCATTTGAATCTTCACCAAGAGGCTCCTTGGTTAAATCCTTACACACCGTCCCGATGAGCGCATGTGCAACAACTAACGGTGGTGAAGCTAAATAATTCGCTTGCACATCAGGGGAAACACGCCCTTCAAAATTACGATTTCCTGAAAGAACCGCAGATGCAATTATACCATTGTCATTAATCGTTTTGGAAATAGCTGGATGCAAAGGACCAGAATTCCCAATACATGTTGTGCACCCAAATCCTACTAAGTTAAATCCCAGTGCATCTAAATCTTTTTGCAGACCCGAATTTTGAAGGTAAGCTTCAACGACTTGTGAACCAGGTGCAAGAGAAGTTTTTACCCATGGTTTACTCTTGAGCCCCTTTGCCACAGCATTTCGTGCCAAAAGACCCGCTGCAATAAGAACACTTGGATTCGATGTATTCGTACACGACGTAATCGCAGCGATCACCACATCACCGTGACCAAGCGTATATTCTTCACCCTCGACCTGATAACGCTTATCTTGTCCAGAAGTCTTCTTATAGTCTTCGACCAATGCCTTCTCAAAACCCTGCCCAACGTTTTCCAATGCAATACGTCCTTCAGGACGTTTAGGACCAGCCATAGAAGAGACAACAGTTCCCATATCTAATTCAATTGTATCACTAAAAATGGGATGAGCTACCATTTCATCATGCCACATCCCTTGTGCTTTGGTGTAAGCCTCCACTAAGGCAATCCGATTTTCATCACGCCCTGTCATATTGAGATAACGCACTGTCTCCTTATCAATTGGGAAAAAACCACACGTTGCTCCATATTCAGGTGCCATATTTCCAATCGTTGCCCGATCAGCAAGTGTCATATGCTCCAAACCAGGACCAAAAAACTCAACAAATTTACCGACAACACCCTTCCGACGTAGCATTTGAGTCACCGTCAATACGAGATCGGTGGCTGTTACACCTTCCTTAAGTTTACCTGTTAGACGAAAACCAATCACTTCAGGTAACAACATAGAAACAGGTTGGCCTAACATTGCTGCTTCTGCTTCAATACCACCAACACCCCAACCTAAAACCCCTAAACCATTTACCATAGTCGTATGCGAATCAGTTCCCACACAGGTGTCAGGATAAATCGTCTCACACCCCTCTTCATTCTTCATCCATACACATTGTGCTAAATATTCTAGGTTAACCTGATGACAAATCCCTGTTCCTGGAGGAACAACACGAAAATTTTGAAAGGCTTGCTGCCCCCATTTAAGGAAACGATAGCGTTCACCATTGCGTTCATATTCATGCTCGACGTTTTCCTTAAAAGCCATGGAAGTGCCAAAAGCATCAACAATAACTGAGTGATCAATGATGAGATCAACGGGAATGAGAGGATTGATTTTTTCAGCGTTACCACCAAGTTTAACCATAGCATCACGCATTGCAGAAAGATCAACAACTGCTGGAACACCTGTAAAATCCTGCATAAGAACACGCGCAGGACGGTAAGCAATTTCTGCCCCGGCACTCCCTTTGTCGTTTAACCACTTAGCAACATTGAGGATATCCTCTTTTTTAACTGTGCGACCATCTTCAAATCGCAATAAATTTTCGAGAATAACTTTCATCGAAAACGGTAAACGAGAAACACCTTCAAGTCCGTTCTTCTCCGCTTCGATCAAACTATAATAAGTATATTCTTTGCCACCAACATTTAATACTCTGCGACAATTAAAGCTATCAATTTGAGTCATGACTGTCCACCCTCAATACTATAACCACCCAATTTCCAGGAATGAACAACACAAACTACGAGTCAAGGTCGCAGCTTGAGCGCAGACGCAATTACCTCCGCTATCCATTTCCCCTCCACCCTCTCATAGGCAAATGCGGAAATCAGCGCCAGAAACCATTTTACACCAGATATTGATGTAAGGTATCCTTTATAGAACTATTTCTAGAACTATTCTAGGTACAATTGCATAAAAAATGTGTTTTTTATTCTATAATACAATAAAGAATATGAAAATAAAAACAAAATAGGCAATCACATGGTGTTATCAGGCAAAGATTTAGCCGCTTACAGAAACGAAGAAATTCTGTTTAAAGGTCTTTCTTTTTGTTTATTTTCACAGCAACTTATGACAATCACCGGTCCTAATGGTATCGGAAAGTCTACATTACTCCGAATCATTGTCGGTCTTCTTGAAGCTGCTGAAGGTCATATAATACTTAAAGACCATGATCAAATATACCCTGTTGCAACTGCCTGTCATTATCTTGGTCCTCAAAATGCTATGAAACCTCTTTTATCTGTCATTGATAATTTGCAATTTTGGGCAGATTTTTACGGTCAACATTTACGTTTTGCGCATGAAGCTCTTGCCGATATTGGTCTTTCTAACCTTGAACATTTACCCTTTAACGCTCTGTCAACTGGACAACAAAGACGCGTAGCTATTGCTCGCCTTTTGCTCTCCTATCGTCCTCTTTGGATTTTAGATGAACCAATATCTGGGCTTGATAACCATGCTCAAAAACTCCTTGCTCGTATTTTCCAGCGTCATCTCAATCAAGGTGGTATGATTATCGCTGCAACTCATAATTCCATAGGCATTCCAGAAAACCATAAAATCGCTCTGGAAAAATTTTTACCTCTCTAGGAGAGAATAAAATGAAAGCACTGTTCTGGCGTGATCTTAAACTATTATTAGCGCTACAAGCCTCTTCACTAACAGGATTATTGTTTTTTATCGCTGTTGTTGTCATAACCCCCTTTGCCATTGGGCCAGACCCCAAAATCCTTGCACAAATAGGACCAGGTATATTGTGGTTTGGAGCCCTTCTTGCAGGGCTTCTCAATCTGAACAAACTTTTCCAAATCGATCGCGATGATGGTAATCTCGACCAATTTATCCTTTCAGGACAAAGACAAAGTTTTACTCTAATTGTCTTTACCAAATGTTTTGCCCATTGGGTAGGAACAATGCTTCCTCTTATTTTTGCCACACCTATTTTAGCCCTCATGCTCCATTTAGATGTAACAATAACTTTTACAACAATACTCACCCTTTTATGCGGAACACCAGCTATTATTTTTATTGGTGCTATAGGCGCTGCACTCGCAACCTCATTGTTGCACAGTACTTTGCTTATTTTTATCATTATCTTGCCGTGGATCATTCCAATTATGATTTTTGGTGTTTCGGCTGCTACAGCCCCAATAAACCCAAATACCTCTTTTCTTACTTCCCTAGCTCTTCTCAGTGCTTTTTCACTTCTTTTGAGTCTCTTTAGCTCTTTTGTTGCTGCAATAACGCTTAAACTTTTATCAGAATAATAAAAGATGATTGCCGCATAGCAAAACTCTGCCTATTATGAATTTTATGAATGAACTATCTCGTACATATAAAATCAGGTCACTCCCTGCAAGTTTCACCCTTTTCATGAAAATAAGCAGTATCGTCTTACCTTGGTTGGCCGGCATAACATTGTGTTTCCTTATCTTAGGGCTTATGCTGGTGATGCATTCTCCTGATGACTATCAACAAGGCATTACTGTTAAGATTATGTACCTTCATGTTCCCTTTGCGTGGTTGTCTACATTCTGCTATGTAACGATGAGTGCAGCGGCATTAGGAAATCTGATTTGGAAATATCATCTTGCTGACGTGGCACTTAAATGTGGAGCGCCTATTGGGGCAATTTTTACCGCCTTGGCTCTCATGACAGGAGCGCTTTGGGGGCGACCTACATGGGGAACATGGTGGGTCTGGGATGCACGGTTAACATCAGTTTTAATTCTGCTTTTTATCTATCTCTCCATTATCCTGCTTGGGCGTGCTTTTGACAACCAAGTAAAAGCCGCTCGTGCTACTGCAATTCTTACACTTGTTGGATTTGTTAATATCCCTGTTATTAAATTTTCCGTTAATTGGTGGAATACATTGCATCAACCAGCATCATTGTTACGTGCTGGAGGATCAACAATCGACAATGCTATGTTATGGCCCCTTATAACAATGCTCTTTTGTTTTATCTTTATGTTTATTGTGCTTTATTTGATGGCTATGCGAAATGAAATCAATAGTCATTATATCCGAATACTTCAGATTAAAAAATCCCGTCGTGCACAACAACAGGACGCTTCATCATGCTCGACCTAAATGGCATCCACAGCGGACTTTTAGGAAATCTATCTCAGAAAATTGATTTTTTCCTTAGCACCCTTAAACACGAGCAAATTGTTGTTTTAAGCTATGTGCTTTCTGCAATATCCCTCTTATGTCTTATTGGATATATTCTTTGCAAAGCTCTATACCAAAAAAAAATTCTCCAACAACTAAACAAAAAAGAGCTGTCACAAAAAGAAAAGTATAATGAAAAACATCCCTCCAAACTTAAAAAAAATATATCTTTGCCTGTTCTGCTTGTTTTTTTTGGACCATTTGTTCTTTTTCTTCTTCTCATGGTGCTTTTTTTCAACTTTATGGATAAAAAACACCTTCAAGATTCTTCTCTTCTCCCAAACGCATTGGCTGAAAAACCTGCTCCCAATATTCATCTTCCTCTTCTTGATAAAGAAAGTTATCTCAATTCAAAACAGTTTAAAGGACGTGTCACATTGGTCAATTTTTGGGGCTCTTGGTGTCTGCCCTGTCGCGAAGAACATCCTATTCTTATGCAAATTGCACAAGATAAACGTTTTGATCTGATTGGTATTAATTATAAAGATAATAAAACAAACGCTCTGCGTTTTTTAAACAGTTTTGGTAATCCTTTTAAATTTATTGGCTTTGATGTTTCAGGATATACAGCCATTGATTGGGGAATATATGGCCCCCCAGAAACCTTTCTCTTGAATAAAGAGAGCATCATTATTGCCAAACATGTTGGTCCCTTAACGTGGCAAATTTATCAAAAAAAAATTCTACCAAAAATTGAACAAGCGATTATGACAGAAGAAAAATAAAATAATGCAGGTTTGTAAAAACATAACGTTTTATCATGCTATGTATACTATTTTATTTATACGGACCATCATTCTTCTTAGAAAAATTTTACAAGAGCATTACCATTGTTGATTCAAAAACATGTGTAAAGAAATATCTGTTGGGAGCTTTATTTTTGATTACTTGGACAAAAACAATATTGCTGTAGAACCATCGTTAGATTAGTGACAGCAACCAACTATTATTTTCAAAGTCATATAGTATTTTGTCTTCGCATTTTTATCTAAAATGCACATTGTTATGAGGGGACTTCACCACTATTCTCATCTTTTTTATAAAATAACAAACCCGTTCCTTCGCAGCGTCATTGTTACATTTATTCCCATTACACTATCTGTTCGTAATAGACTCTATAAAGTCCATATTGAGTCTATACATTCTTATTCTATCGATAATTTCTCTTATGATTATAACTAATGAGCTTTTTTGACTCTTAATAAGATAAATTCGAGTAAGAAAATATGACTACAATCAAAAAGTCTCATTTAACAGAGAAGATAAGTTATGAATACATAATCAATCTATCAATGAACATTATAAAAGAATTCATTGTAAGAAATAAACTTTTGAGATGTAAAAAGTATAAAAGAAGCTTTTTCGAGAGGAGAAAATATATTTTACAGAGAACTCTTTTTTAAGCACTCTATAACGTGATTACTGATTTCAACAGAAAGATCACTCGTATACATTAAAAAACTCTAAGACAAGAAATATTCTAGAAGTTCATATGAGCTTATGCGTAAACTTTTATAACGCAAATAAAATAGGCTTTTGTTGCAATCATCATTTTTTATGAAAAATATTTGATTATGTTTTTTCTTCTAAAAATTCTTGCGGTGTAAAACAATATGTTTTTGAGCAAAATTCACATGTGACTGAAATATATTTATTTTTAACCATTTTATTGCGTTCATCAATAGAAAAACCTTCTAGGATTCCTTTAATTTTTTCGTGTGAACAAGAACATTGATCGACAAGAGAAAAAGGATTAAAAACTCTAACACCTTGTTCATGAAAAAGGCGGAACAAGAGCTGTTTACTACCGACTTGGGGATCTGTTAATTCTGAACTTTCAATCGTTTCCATGAGTATTTTAGATTCCTGCCATTGGTTATCCAATTGGGTATGGGTTTTCGTTTCTTCTCGCTTTTGATGAGGGGCATCTATTTTATGATGAGACGATTCTTGGGGTAAAAGTTGGATCAAAATACCTCCAGCTCGCCAGCTTTTCTGCGGTTTTCCTTGTTGGTCACGATTAATTAATATAGCAACAGCCAGACGGATATCGGTAGGAATTTGTTCTGACTGATCAAAATAAATACGAGAAGCTTCTTGTAAATTTGATCCATCTAATGCAACTATCCCTTGATAGGGTTGCATATGGGGACCTTGATCAATGGTGAAGGCTAAAGTGCCTTTTCCTAAAAGTGTTTCTGAAGAAGTTTGACCATTGTCTATGGCTTGTTTTAGCTGTTCCTTATCAAAACGAGCGTATCCACGTAAACTGGAAGGAGGCGAAAAATCGCACACCAACATATTAACAGGTCCATCGGAATGGGTTTGTAGAATAAATTTTCCCGTAAGTTTTAGAGAAGTTCCAAGCAGAACCGTTAAAAGTAAAGCTTCTGCTAGAAGATAAGAAACCGGTTCAGGATATTGATGTCTGTTAAGAATAGAATTTAAAGTTTCCCCAAGTTGTACGGCACGTCCACGGATATCAAGTTCTTCAACTTGAAAGGGAATAACACTATCATCTTCACGCAAGAAGTTGTTGTTGAGAGAGGCTTCATCTTTAGCTTGTTCACTCATAGCTTTGCCTTTTTTATATAATTTGTTGTAGGGAGGCTATTGTGGAGAGAAAAACGCATCTTGTAAACACCAAGAAAGAATTGCTTTTTGAACATGAAGACGATTTTCAGCCTCATCGAAAACAACGGAGTGCGGTCCATCAATCACAGAATCAACAACTTCTTCACCGCGATGAGCAGGAAGACAATGCATAAAAAGAGCATCAGATTTTGCTAATTTCATGAGAGATTCATTGACTTGATAAGGCTGAAAAGTAGAACGACTGCGAGCACGAAATTCTTGTCCCATGGAGACCCATGTATCGGTCATAATACAATCAGCATCTTGAGCTGCTTTTTGGGGATTATGGGTTAGTGTAAGATGTGCTCCTCGTTCACGTGCCCAATGGATAAATTTTTCCTGTGGCTCACTGCCCTTTGGAGTAGCAATACGCAAATGAAAATCAAAAAGAGCTGCAGCTTCAATTAAGGAATGGAGCACATTATTACCATCCCCCATCCACGCAAATATTTTACCAGAAATAGGCCCCCGATGCTCCTCATAGGTTAATATATCTGCTAGAATTTGG
This sequence comes from Bartonella sp. CL162QHHD, assembly GCF_042195435.1. Taxonomy (NCBI): domain Bacteria; kingdom Pseudomonadati; phylum Pseudomonadota; class Alphaproteobacteria; order Hyphomicrobiales; family Bartonellaceae; genus Bartonella; species Bartonella sp. CL162QHHD. Next base: position 263,597 of record NZ_JBHIOG010000061.1, on the reverse strand, counting down.
CAAGGATGTGTATCATCTGTAAGGGCATTAATGACAGGAATTTGTGCATATTGTGCCAATTCGAGCATACGTTGATGTTTTGTTGTTCGTAATATCACGATATCCACAAAACGAGATAAAACACGAGCCGTATCAGCTATAGTTTCACTGTGACCAAGCTGCATCTCTGAACCCGTGAGCATGATTGTATCTCCGCCAAGCTGGCGCATACTGATATCGAATGAAATACGGGTTCGTGTGGATGGTTTTTCAAAAATCATCGCAAGTGTTTTACCTATAAAAGGTTTTGAACCTTTTCCTGCTTTAAAAGATGCTTTAAGGATCTTCGCATAATCGATCAGTGCGCGTGCTATTGCTGGCGTTAAAATGGATAAGTCCGTGAAATGACGAAGAGCATTTGTCATGTGTGTGATATTTGTCTTTCTTTGTTTACTTGCGAAAGATAAGCTATTGCTTTTTCAATACGATGCAAACTTTCATCTATTTCTTCTTCCCTAATGATAAGAGGAGGCAATAAGCGCACAACATTGTTGTTGGCAGCAACACTTAAGAGATGTTCATTTTCTAAAGCATTAACGACAAGATTTGAAGACACAACACATTGAATACCCAACATTAGCCCCATCCCCGGAACTGCGCGGATAATATCAGGATAGATATTGAGAATATGCAAAAGTCCACTTTTTAGTTTATCCCCCATGCGCTGAACATGGTTGAGAAAACTTGGCTCTAACAAAATATCAAGAACACTATTTCCTACAGCCATTCCAAGAAGATTTCCTCCAAAGGTTGAACCATGTGTCCCAAGTGTCATGCTTTTTGCAACTTTATCCGTTGCAAGGCAAGCGCCTAATGGAAATCCCCCTCCTAATCCTTTTGCGAGGGTAAGAATATCAGGCGTGATATCACTCCATTCATAAGCAAAAAGCTTTCCTGTTCGTCCTATACCCGTTTGGACTTCATCTAAAATCAATAATAGACCATTATCATCGCATATTTTGCGCAAAAATCTTAAATATTCATGAGGGACCGTTCGTATTCCTCCTTCTCCTTGAATAGGTTCAATAAGAATAGCGGCGGTATTTTTATTAATAGCATTACACAAAGCGATTTCATCACAAAAAGGTACTTGAATAAATCCACCAGCTTTAGGTCCAAAGCCTTCAAGATATTTTTCATGCCCAGTCGCAGCAAGTGCTGCAAGTGTACGTCCATGAAATGCCCCTTCAAAAGTAATTATTTCAATGCGTTCTGAATGACCAGCAGCATAGTAATAATGACGTGCCGTTTTGAATGCGCACTCCAATGCTTCAGTACCTGAATTGCAGAAAAAAACCTTATCCGCAAAACTATTTGCACAAAGCCGCGTGGCAAGAGATGCTTGTTCAGGAGATTGAAAAATATTAGAAACATGCCAAAGTTTTTCAGCTTGTATTTTGAGCGTATCAACCAATTTTGGATGTGAATACCCTAATGCATTAACAGCAATGCCAGATGTGAAATCAAGATAATGTTCTCCTTTATCGGAAATAAGCCATACACCATGCCCCTGTTCAAAATGCAAATTTCGTCGTGCGAAGCATTCATAAAGTGGTTGTATAGAGACAGCATCCATCATAATTCCCTTTATATTTTAACCTTTTCAATATATATACAAAGCAACACTACAAATAAAACAGCATGGTACATTTCGTTACGGTGCTTTCAACATTTCATTACGATTAGTGATTACACCTATAGAATAGATCATTACACCAATTGAAAAAAAGTCAATGAAGGTTCTACAAATAAGCATTTTGGGGAAAATCCTTAAACAAAAGTGAAAGTTTAACCTATGATTGATTTGCAAGTTGGGGAAAACATTCTAAATAAACTCTTCAAGAGGTAAAGACTCTTGTCATAGAGTGAGTGCATATTGTAATTTACAATATAATAAGCAAGATGATGTGTTTTGATTTGTAAGTCCACAGGCTGGATGATTTTCTTATGCTCGTTTAGAGTGTAAAGTTCTTTCATTCAGCGTAATGAAAACATTATTTAAACATTTGAAGATGCAACGGGGGAGAGCATCTTAGTGACGTAATCGGAATGGAGTGCTGGTATGGGTTGGACATGTGAACGCGTTGAGCTTCTTAAAAAGCTTTGGAGTGAAGGGTTAAGTGCAAGTCAAATTGCTGCTCAATTAGGTGGGGTCAGCAGAAATGCAGTCATCGGCAAAGTACATCGATTAAAGTTACCAGGACGTGGTAAGACAGCTCAAGGAAGCACGCGTGCGCAAAAAACTCCCGTGGGAAGCAGCAGCCCATCATCTCCACGTGTGCGTCGCAACACATCCACGGTATCGCCAATAAACACATCATCTGTAAGTATTGAAGAAACAGCTTTAAAGACAGAGTTTGTAGTGGAAGATGTAAAAGAAGTTGATATGTCCACAAAATCCAATGTAGTGGTGCCTATATCACGTCAACTTAATCTTCTACAATTGAGTGAAAATACATGTAGATGGCCGGTTGGCGATCCATTATCAGCAGATTTTCATTTTTGTGGTGCAGATTCTGATGAAAGTAGCCCCTATTGTGCCTTTCATGCTAAGCTAGCATTTCAACCAATATCTGAAAGACGTCGGATAAGAGTGTAATATCCTCAATTGAATCTCGTATTTTACGTCTTCTGCGCTTCGTTATTAAATTTTAATTATCGAATTATTATGAGAACGAAATTTGATGGAGCTTTTAATGAATGAAAAAATTTCTTCATGAAATTATTCAACGAAACTGTATCTTTTGATGCTACTGCGCAGCTATGTGTTGTAAAGTTATATTCTTTTTTATTTTCACGATTCTCTTTAATTTAGTTGTACTGCTGTTAACACTATCCATAGCAATGTCTTTTGAATAATACAGTTCTCAATTTCTCATGTTTTTATTCTTCGTGTATTTAATAGAGTAATGCTGTGGTTTATAAAAATAATTTATCGCTTTGCAACCTGAATGAGATCCATCTATATCTCTCTCATTTTAAGTCCTCTTATATTGAATCGATCAAAATCTTTCGTTTGGGCGTCACGCGCGAGATGAGAACTGCGGAGAGTAAAAACACTTACAGAAAAGCATGCCTCTGTATAAACGCTTTAAAATACCAAGGACTTAAAGGGTTGTTGCAACATTGGGAGATGGTAAAGTGTATGATGATGCCAGCTTACTCTTTTACTAAGCATAAAGATAGGGGGGTGCTTCATGGATTTATCATTATACTCTTCACGGATACTGTCGCAAAATAAGCTTGAGAGCGTTGAAAGATGTTTCTTTAAAACAAGCCTGTGGATATATTCAATTCAATGTCGTTCTGTTTTGTGTGAGGGATGTGCCCCGTTAACGAATGCTATAAACAAAAGCGTGAAGCAATACGTAGAATGTAAAATAATATCTTTATAATTCTTTATAAAAAATTATAACGAAGGGAATATTGTATTCAAGGCTCTTACGAAATATACGAAAACAATAAATTATAAGTATAAATAAATATTAAACCTGAAACGACCATAATGACATCACATTCCTTCTCCCGACATAAAACGGCGCAACCAAACATAAAGCGCACCTTCTCCGCCATGCTGACGTGCTGCTTGCTCAAACGCGTGGACATAATATCGAAAAGCTGGTGTTGATAACCAATACGGAACAAATCTATATAAAGCTCCATCACTCCCAACGGATCGTCCTTTTCCTGTAATCACAAGGACATAACGCAATCCTCTCTGCTGAGAGGATTGTAGAAATTTTTTTAAGAAAAAATAAGCTTCTTCCTGTATATAACCATGAAGATCAAGACGCGCCTCAAGAGGATAACGACCTTGGGAAATTTTACGATATGCAACATGATCAAAGAAATGAATCTTTTGTGCTTGTATAACTGCCCTCTTTTCTCTTTTAATAATTGTCGAGGGTTGTTGATTTTCCTGAGACAATGAGGAGATTTGAGTTACAGGTTGATTTTTATCATTAATATTTGCAATAATTTCTGAAGTAGAAGAGAGCATCTTACCGTGAAGCGGTGTTATCGTACGACACACCATCTCCCATAAAAGGCGATCTTGTGAAGCCAATAAATCTCTTTTTTGTCTCCATTTACTTGAGGACATTTTAATTTCTCATAAATCATTGAATGCTTATGGAAGAAAAACAAAAAGTATTTTAATTTTCATTTTCTGTAGCAAAAAGCTTCCAGTTGGGATCTGACGATAAACTATTGCGAACAAAAGTCCAAATATCTCTGATTTCTACAATAGCATCAGGATCACCGTCTATACGCTCGCCCTGTTCATTATAAGTAACAGAAATCATCTCACTGACAATACGTATCGTTAAAAGTTCATCCTTTTCTTGTATTGCCGCCGCAATAAATTCGATCTTATTAATTCCAACAAAAGTGAATTCTATTCTTTCTTTATTTTTTTCTCGTTGCTCAATAGCCGTACAAAAACTCTCAAAAACATCCTGACAAAGCAAGCTTTTAAGCTGATTGCGATCACCTTTGGCAAAAGCTGTTACAATCATTTCATAAGCAATTTGCGCACCTTTTATAAAAAGTTGAGGAGAAAAATGAGAATCAATTCTATGCAATTCCCGCAAATTTTTATTCAAAAGACTCCCCTCCGGTGAAATTTTATCAATTTCACTAAAGTCGTCTTTTTGTGAATTTTTCTGATGAGGGAACGAAACAATATTATCAGCCGTTTCTGCTTCAACCTGTTTTTTAGAACGACGTGAATAAGGATCAAAGGGTGGCTTTTCAAACCCAATTCGTTTCCCTAATACATTACGGAGTTGCACAAAAATAACAACCATAACAACAAGAGCTATGACAAGTATAACGTCAAATTCCATAGGCGCTGTCAATCTCCAAAGCTTAAGTCTCTAATAAACATTGCAGTCAATACCATTTATCAATAAATATGTAAAATAAGGAATCTTATCATTCAAATATTTTTATAGATTTTGTATTTAAACGGAGTGCTCTTAAGAATTTCTCCCCCTACTCATCCAGAAGGAAATTTTCATGTGATAAAACTTTATTCTATAAATCCTCGTTTTTTTGTTGTTATCTTTCTTTGCATTCTTTTAATCGAGATTGCTGGTTTTATCTTTGTTGGTCAAGAAATTGGTATTTTGGCAACTTTGAGTTTGGTTATTCTCACAACCATAGTTGGGGTTGTTTTATTGCGAATTCAAGGGATTAGCCTTTTAAAAAATATACAAACTGAACTTGTCCAAGGACGCACATTAGAGAATAATATTATTAATGATGCTTTCATCATCTTTAGTGCAATTTTACTTATTCTTCCCGGCTTTGTAAGTGATTTCTTGGGAATATTACTTCTTATTAAACCAATTCGCTCTGTTGCTTGGCATTTCTTTATATCATTAAAAAACAAAATGAATCCCAATACTAAAAGAAAAAATGACTCTGAAAAAATAATTGATCTTAAAGCAGAAGATTACACAATTCATGATACGACAGAATCTCCATGGCGCAAAAATGATGATAACCATTGAAATGCCTAAAAAATCTGCAACAAACTAAAAAAATATTCAAGATAAAGAGCGCATTTCTTGCAACCTTTTGCAAGGCGTGATAACCAATCTGGTCTTTAGATCTAAAATAAATTATACATATTATAATAAGAGAGGTTCGTCGTATGGCCGAAGGTGAAATGAATAACAGTGGTGGAGAGCCGGTTTTTGCTGTATTAACTCAATATTTAAAAGATTTATCATTCGAAAATCCAGGTGCTCCTCGTTCATTGCGTGCACGTGAAAAATCACCACAAATTGATATCAATATTAACGTCAATGCTAACCCAATTGGTGATGACAATTATGATGTCGTTTTGTCTCTCTCCGTCAAAGCCAATGATGAAACTGAAACCTTATTTCATGTAGAATTGATTTACGGTGGTGTTTTTCACCTTAAAAACATTCCACAAGAACATGTTATGCCTCTGGTCTTTATTGAATGTCCCCGTCTTTTATTTCCATTTGCTCGCCAAATTATATCTGATGCTACTCAAAACGGTGGCTTTCCACCTTTGTGGATTGATCCTATTGATTTTGCAGCACTCTTCCAAAAGCGTCTTTCTGAAGAACAAAAAGACAGTCAAATACAGCCCTCTTAAAAAGTTTATTCTTTTGTTATTAAAAAGCCCCTTGATATATTCTTGGTATAGTAGGGGCTTTTTTCCTTTAGACGACTTTTGCGGCATGATAAGCCGCAAGCATTGCAATATTGACAACATCTGTATCGCTTCCACTAAATGGTACAATTTGGACAGATTTTTCCAATCCAATTAAAATAGGACCAATGATGGTTGCTTCACCAAGTTCTTGTAACATTTTGCTTGCAATGGAAGACGCGTGATATCCAGGCATAACCAAAATGTTAGCGGGCTCCGTTAATCCCATAAATGGATATTGCTGCATCAATTTGGAATTGAGTGCCACATCAGCACTCATTTCTCCATCAAACTCAAAGTCAACTTTGCGTTCATGCAAAATATTAATCGCATCCTGAATTTGCTGCGTCGTCTGCCCTTTCATATAAGCAAATGTAGAAAATGCTAAAAATGCTACCCGTGGTTGATATCCAAATCCTCGCACAAATGAAGCTGCTTGTTCCGCTATATCCGCAAGTTCTTCAGCATTAGGATTTTCATAAACGGCTGTATCCGTAATAAACACAATTCGTCCACGGCAAATAGCCATTGAAATACCAATCAATCGTTCTTTTGGTTTTTCATCAATTGCACGACGTATATCGATTAACGCTGTTTCATAATTGCGTGTCACCCCTGTAACCATTGCATCAGCATCTCCTAGTGCCACCATACACGCAGCAAAATAATTGCGATCATTATTGATACGATGATGACAATCACGCAACAGCCAGCCTTGACGCTGCATCTTTTTATAAAGATAATTCGCATAAGCATCTGTACGGCAAGAAAGCTTAGCATTCATAATAGAAATACCTTCACGCTCCAGATCAATTCCAGCGATAACAGCCGCTTCTCTTACTTGCTCTTCACGACCAACCAAAATCGCTTGTCCTAATTTTTGATGGACATAGGAAACGGCTGCCCGCATAACTTGCTCTTCTTCACCTTCTGCAAAGACAATTTGTTTTGGCGCTTGACGAACATGGTTATAAACCCCACGCATCATCGAGGAAGTAGGATCACGTCTCGCATTCAAATCGCGCTCATAGGCCTCTAAATCATCTATGTTCTTTTGCGCAACACCGCTTTCCATTGCTGCTTTTGCTACCGCTATTGAAACAACCGTAAATAAACGCGGATCAAAAGGAACAGGGATGATATAATTAGGACCAAATTTTAATCGCTTTCCATGATAAGCTTCCGCAACGCTGTCAGGCACTTCTTCATGCGCTAAATTAGCAAGAGCCTTTGCCGCAGCAATCTTCATGTCTTCATTAATAACTCTTGCACGCACATCAAGCGCACCACGAAATATATAAGGAAAACAGAGAACATTATTAATCTGATTTGGATAATCGGAACGTCCTGTTGCGACAATGGCATCATGACGCACTTGCATAACCTCTTCCGGCGTAATTTCTGGATCGGGATTAGCCATAGCAAAAATGATCGGCTGGGGTGCCATGGATCTTACCATTTCAGGAGTAAGAGCACCTTTAGCAGAAACCCCAAAAAATATATCTGCACCTTCCATTGCTTCCATAAGCGTACGTTTATCTGTTTGAATAGCATGCGCAGATTTCCACTGATTCATTCCCTCTTTGCGGCCTTCATAGACCACACCCTTTGTATCACATAATATGATATTTTCGGAACGAAAGCCCATCGCTTTAATCAGTTCAATACAAGCAATTCCTGCAGAACCAGCACCATTACAGACTAACCGCGTATTTTGCATATCGCGCCCTGTTAAAGTCAAAGCGTTGAGAACACCAGCAGCAACAATAATTGCTGTACCATGTTGATCGTCGTGAAAAACAGGTATATTCATTACCTCGCGTAGGCGGCTTTCAATCATAAAGCACTCTGGCGCCTTAATGTCTTCAAGATTAATTCCACCAAAAGAAGGTTCTAAATGGCGCACCAAATTGATAAAACTTTCTGTATCGTTTATATCAATTTCTAAATCAATGGAATCAATATCCGCAAAACGCTTAAACAGCACTGCTTTTCCTTCCATGACCGGCTTAGAAGCAAGTGCACCTAAATTGCCTAACCCTAAAATAGCTGTACCATTTGAAATAACAGCAACAAGATTGCCTTTTGCTGTATAATCATAAGCTAGCGCTGGATTTTGAGCAATTGCCTTAACTGGAACGGCAACACCTGGTGAATAAGCAAGTGCTAAATCATGCTGTGTTGCCATAGACTTTGTTGCAACAATCTCAAGCTTTCCTGGTCGACCACGACTATGAAAATCTAGAGCTTCTCTTTCGCTCGCACTGTAAACAGTTTGAGATATTTTCTGATCTTGCTCGCTCTTTTTCATCTCACTTTATTTTCTCCAAAAACAGTGTAAATTTTGCTTGATAATGCGTATAGTCATTAAATCTGATTCATATATTAGAAATCGCTATTCTTGCCTTAGCAAATCTGATGATGCGTTGCAATTTAGAGATAAATAGATATTGAAGTAAATAAAAAAGAGTAAAAACTTCACTTAAAGGAAACAGGCCTCGTACAAATGGATAAAAAAAACAATCATAAAAATAATTTAATTCCACAGCCTGCCTCCTCATCTGCTTCCTCTCAAGAACGTCTTACACCTATGATGGAGCAGTACATAGAAATCAAAGCCGTCCATCATGATTCCCTTCTCTTTTACCGAATGGGGGATTTTTATGAATTATTTTTTAATGATGCGATTGAAGCTGCTCAGGCTTTAGGAATCACACTCACAGCACGCGGAAAACATTTAGGACAAGATATTCCTATGTGCGGTGTTCCCGTTCATGCTGCTGATGATTATTTACAAAAACTGATTGCTTGTGGTTACCGAGTTGCTGTTTGTGAACAAATAGAAGATCCTGCTGAAGCAAAAAAACGTGGCTCAAAATCTGTTGTTCGGCGTGATGTTGTTCGCCTTGTAACACCTGGAACGATAACAGAAGAAAAGCTCCTTGATCCAACACGTGCAAATTATTTGATGACACTTTCCCGTATAAAAACTAGCGATGGAGAGGAATTTGCTCTTTCTTGGATTGATATCTCAACAGGCATATTTCGTGTAACAGAAAGCCGCCAAGAAAAACTTTTAGCAGATATTATGCGTGTTGATCCACAAGAAATCATTGTTGCTGATTCATTTTTTCATGATAAATCTCACAAGTCACTTTTTAGTGTTCTTGATCGTATCGTTTCACCTCAACCTGCTTGTCTCTTTGATGCACTCACCGCTGAACGCGATATTTGCAATTATTTTAAACTCTCAACTCTTGAAGGCGTTGCCGATTATTCACGTTCCGAACTCTCTGCAATTGTAGCTGCTATTCGTTATATCGAAAAAACACAAATCACGCATCGCCCTCCCCTCATGCAGCCTGAGCGCCAAAATGAAAGTGCGACTCTTTTTATTGATGCCGCAACCAGATTAAGCCTTGAACTTATTCGTACGACATCAGGTCAACGGGATGGAAGTTTATTAAAAGCTATTGATCGCACTGTAACAGGAGGAGGATCACGCCTTCTTATTGACCGCCTTATTGCTCCCCTCACCACTCCTTCGGCTATTGATACGCGTTTGGATTCTATCGATTTTTTTCTACGTAATCCTTCTCTTGCAGAAGCGATAAAGCTTATTTTAAAGGGGGGACCAGATATGCCCCGCGCCGTTTCACGTTTGGCTCTTGGACGAGGAGGTCCCCGTGATATGGCGACAATCCAGCGCGGCTTTGAAATCATTCGTGAATTGCATCAACTTCTTGATAATGAGCTTCTGCCTCAAGAAATAAGTGATGTACAACAGGTGTTCTCAAACTTACCCACAGCGTTATACTTTCATTTAGAACAGGCATTAGCTGATGATCTCCCACTCCTTAAACGTGATGGTGGTTTTATTCGTTCTAATTATCATAAAGAGCTCGATGAAATGCGTGCTTTACGTGATGAATCTCGCCGTGTCATTGCTGAACTTCAAGCGCAATATGCCCAAGAAACAGATATTAAGACGCTTAAAATAAAGCATAATAATATTCTAGGTTATTTCATTGAAGTAACCAGCACACAAGCATCTTCCCTTACAAATAATCCACAAGCTAAAGCGCGTTTTATTCATCGGCAAACAATGGCAAACGCTATGCGTTTTACGACAACAGAGCTCGCTGACCTTGAAAGCCGTATTGCCCATGCTGCCAATCACGCATTGACACTTGAACTAGAGATTTTTGATATTCTCGTTCAGGAAATTACCGAACAAGTTGATTTTATTCGTAAAGCCTCTGAAGCACTTGCTATTTTAGATGTCTCTGTCGCTTTAGCATATCTTGCTGAAGAACAAGGATATTGCCGCCCTAAAATTGATCTTTCACTTACCTTTCATATTACAGCAGGACGCCATCCTGTCGTCGAGCAAGCACTCCGCAAACAAGCAGCAGAACCTTTTATTGCCAATAATTGTGATCTCTCTGTGCAAGAAAATCAGCAATATGCAGCAATCTGGCTGTTGACAGGGCCTAATATGGGAGGAAAATCAACTTTTTTGCGGCAAAATGCTCTTATTGCTATTATGGCGCAAATGGGGTCCTTCGTTCCAGCAACTTCAGCACATATTGGTGTCGTTGATCGCCTATTTAGTCGCGTTGGGGCTTCCGATGATCTTGCACGGGGGCGCTCAACCTTTATGATGGAAATGGTTGAAACAGCAACGATTCTCAATCATGCTAGCCACCATTCCCTTGTTATTCTTGATGAAATAGGACGTGGAACATCAACCTTTGATGGACTTTCTATTGCTTGGGCTGCTGTTGAATATCTCCATGAAGTTAACCATTGTCGTGCTATTCTTGCTACCCATTTTCATGAAATGACTGCACTTACCGAAAAACTTGACAGACTGCATAACGTAACCATGAAAGTCAAAAATTGGGATGGTGATGTAGTTTTTCTTCATGAGGTCACACCAGGAGCCGCTGACCGTTCCTATGGTGTACAAGTCGCAAAGCTTGCTGGACTTCCCCCAGCCGTTATTACACGAGCAACAGATGTACTCCATCAATTAGAACAAGGCGAAATGGCTGGAAAAGGACATAAACTCATTGATGATTTACCACTCTTTTCTCTTAAAGCAACATCTCCAGTCAATGAAGCAAAAAACAAACATTGTATACTTCACGAAGCTTTAAAAAATATTCATCCCGATGAACTCTCTCCTAAACAAGCTTTAGAAGCAATTTACCACCTCAAACAACTTGAAAAGAGTAACCCTTTATAGAAAACAGATGTTATTTTTTATTAAAAAACCTTCTTAATAGGAGATAACGTAACCATTTTTGATATACCACAGCATAAACAGTTATTTATCGTATTCCCATCGCTTTTCTACATAATATATTTGTAAGTATAATTGCCTATAGAAGCAAAACCATATGCATTATATTTCATATTCCCTTAGATTAATATTGGCTCTTATACAAAAAATTGGTCAAGATCGACTATTTTTACAAGATAGTCGTTTTTTGTAAAGATTGTCATGAAATCTCCTCCACCTTGCAAATACGCCATATTTAGTGAATTATGCTTTTTCACGATCGATATTATTGTTATCATAGCAACATTTCTAGTTTAAAGCTGTTGGTGTTGGGATACCATCCCATTTTGCATAATAAATTCATGGATAATGGGTCTCGTATTTTCTTCACATTTTAAGCTATAAAGAGCTCTTTTACTGTTTTCATATGGAACATATAATCAGATATATCACAGCAGCATTTTATTTTCCTAAATATCCTTAAACTCCTTCTTACATCTCAAAGGATAAAGATTTTCATTCGAATCAAGTCTGCAAACAATCCAGATTCTAAGGAATTTATCTTGATTTCCTAGTCATGTGATTCACTTAAACTAAAAGCTTTACAAACAAGTCTAAGAATATTCACCACGCACTAAGAAACACTTAATATTTAAGGAGGATGCCGTATATCACAGTCCTAAATGACAGTGTTTTACGGTACAACAAGATAATGCCACCAGTACAATAAATATCTTCCATAAATATGAGAACAGGAAATTGTAATTTCGTATAAGATTGGAATATGATATGAAAAGTAATGATACTGTATCTATCTTTATCTGTCTTACATAGCTGCTAAAATAAGCAATCCGCAGCTGCTTTTAGTTGTATTGATAGCTTTTTAATCATACTCATCCATGACTCGAAATATTCTGATAAGTTCATAAACTCATAAAATAATTAGCTCAGAATATCGTGCAAAAGATGCAAAAAATCAGAGTACTGTCTCTATTCAACTCATCAAATATTACGTACTGCACCTTTTGAAGCAGATGTAGTCATCGCTGCATAAGCTTTGAGAGCCTTTGAAACTTTACGCTGACGCTTCTCAATCGGTTGCCAAGCGCCTTTTCCTTTTGCTTCCATCTTAGCACGGCGCTGCTTCATCTCAACGTCATCCACCAACATATGAATTCTACGATTTGGAATATCAATTTCTATGATATCCCCTTCTTCCACTAACGCAATTTCTCCTCCTTCCGCAGCTTCTGGAGAAATATGTCCTATCGAAAGCCCTGAACTTCCTCCTGAAAAACGTCCATCTGTAACAAGTGCACAAACCTTGCCTAATCCTTTAGATTTGAGATAACTCGTTGGATAAAGCATTTCTTGCATTCCAGGTCCACCACGTGGACCTTCATAACGGATTAAAACAATTTCACCTGTTTTAATCTTATCAGTTAATATAGCTGAAACAGCTGAATCTTGGCTTTCAAAAATTCTTGCCGGACCTTTAAAAGTTAAAATTGATTGATCAACGCCTGCTGTTTTTACAATACAGCCATCTTTTGCAAGATTTCCATAAAGAACTGCCAATCCTCCATCTTGTGAATATGCATGTTCTCTATTGCGAATCACACCTTTTTCACGATCAAGATCAAGGGTCTCATAGCGACAAGATTGGCTAAAAGCTGTTTGTGTCGGAATACCACCTGGAGCAGCACGATAAAATGCACGAACTGTTGGCTCATTAGTTTGCTTTACATCCCAGCGGTAAAGAGCTTCTTTCATTGTTTTTGCATGAACCGTATAAGTTGATGTATCAATGAGTCCCGCCGCATCCAGTTCGCCTAAAAGCCCCATAATACCACCAGCGCGATGAACATCTTCCATATGTACATTTGCAACAGCAGGAGCAACCTTACATAAAACAGGAACATGACGTGAAAGATGATCAATATCCGTCATGGTAAAATCCACCTCACCTTCTTGCGCCGCGGCTAAAAGATGCAGTACTGTATTGGTTGATCCCCCCATGGCAATATCAACGGTCATTGCATTTTCAAAAGCCTTGCGTGAAGCAATAGAGCGTGGCAAAACTGTTTCATCATCATTTTCATAATAACGCTTAACCAATGCAACAATCTGTTTTCCAGCTTCTTCGAAAAGCATCCGCCGATCTGCATGTGTTGCTAACATTGATCCATTTCCAGGAAGAGAAAGCCCCAATGCTTCCGTTAAGCAATTCATGGAGTTGGCCGTAAACATTCCTGAACAAGAACCACATGTAGGACAAGCTGCACGCTCCATTTCAGCAACTTCTTCTTCTGAATTTTGTTCTGAAGCTGCTGCGACCATGGCATCGACCAAATCAACCCTTAGATCTTGATCCTTCCATTTAATCTTACCTGCTTCCATAGGACCGCCAGAAACAAAGATTGTCGGAATATTCAACCGTAAAGCAGCCATTAACATACCAGGCGTAATTTTGTCACAATTAGAAATACAGACAAGTGCATCCGCACAATGTGCATTAACCATATACTCTACAGAATCAGCAATGATTTCACGTGAGGGCAAAGAATAGAGCATTCCATCGTGCCCCATCGCAATTCCATCATCTACAGCAATGGTATTAAATTCTTTCGCAACACCACCGGCAACAGCTATCTGTTGTGCGACTAATTGCCCAAGATCTTTTAAATGGACATGCCCTGGTACAAATTGTGTAAAAGAATTCGCAATCGCAATAATGGGTTTACCAAAATCAGTATCTTTCATCCCTGTTGCACGCCAAAGTCCGCGGGCTCCTGCCATATTACGCCCGTGGGTTGATATTCTTGAACGGTAAGAAGGCATTATTTTTTTCCCCTCAAATAATTCCATTTTGCTTGTTGTGCTGTAACTTCATTATAAAAACAAGAGCTTTAATATTCAAAAGAGCAAAATACCTCGTACTGAGGCATTTGAAGCACAAAATTAAAAGCCCTGTATAAACTTTTTCATAAAGCCTTTGTTTTTTTCTTACCTGTTAATCAACATCTAATCCCTGTGCAAGTCCACGTTTGAGACAAATATCAAAACGCTTCAGTGTGGAACGAACTGTTCCAGATTTTTGTATGCCAGATTTGGTCAGTATATTGCATCTATCTGTTTGCGTAATTTCTGGAACAAGAAGACAGCCTCATTTGGAAAGAATATAAAGGCATCGTGGTAAAAATCTATCATCTCCTTACAATTCAGCTTTACACCTTTCAAACGCATTCATAGAAATATCTTTTAAATAATTATGACGCATTATCTCATGCTTTTGTTTTTACACTCTTCAATAGAGCTACTCCCCTCAGGAAGAACAAAACACACCAAACAAAATACACTTGTATAGCCTTTATGTACTCATTTTAAAGAGACATCTTTCAATGTAACTCGAGCCCATTTCACGATAGCGCCCATGAATGGTATAACAGCCCTCGTGAATAATATAAATCTATAAGGGACATCTTCACACTTATGAAGAAGAAAACTGACACCATCATACATTTTTTCATCCCCATATTGTGAATGTCTTTGGTAATTGAGACAATTAAAAAGAGATATTTTTATTCCTTTCTTCAAGTGTTTTTATCCACATGGCTCTCCCTGCTTATGACATCAAGCAAGTGACTTTAATTGTTTCAATATAAGAAGATCTCAAATGAGAGAACCTTATGATATTCGGGACTCTCATTCCAGTTGTAAAAAATTAATTATGAATATAAATCAATACTTAATCTCATTATAACCCACATTACACCCTTTACGAAAAAACAGATAGAATTTATAAAAGAGTACAGCTTTTTCTCGTAAGGTAATCTAGTGCAGAGTTACAATTTGTAGTTCATGCTCATTGGCTCCAGCAAGAGCGATAGAACGCTCATCGGATAAAATGATAGGATAACCTGTTTCACCAAAGAGAGCCCATATCGTAATGCCTGGGGTCATCGGTGGAAGATCTGGAAAGTTTTTAGCCAGATCATCTGTACAAACTTTTTTTAAATAGGCAATCTGTCCCGCATCAGAGTAGGATGTGTTCTGAAACGACAAGTTTTGTTTATGTTCTCCCATTTCACTGTTCCTTTACGCCTTAACTTTTATGACTCACCACTACTGACTTTAATTGGAATCTGTTTTATTTCTTTTTTTAATTTTGGTTGATACAGATTAATTGATAAAAGACCATTTTTCAACTCCGCATTTGTAACATGCATCCCTTCCGCGAGAACAAAGGTTCGCTGGAATTGTCGCGCAGCTATACCGCGATATAAATATTGATGATTTTGGTTGTCTGTTTGTTTACCATGAATAACCAATTGATTATCATCAAGCAAAATATTAAGATGGTTAATCTTAAATCCAGCAACAGCCAAAGTTATCCGGATATGATTTGCATCATCATTTTTATGCAAACGTTCAATGTTATAGGCTGGGTAAGCCTCATCAGCTTTACCGATACGTTGCAATATTTTTTCTACGGTTTCAAACCCTAAAAGAAAGGGATTGGAGAAAGGCGTCACATGTGTCATTCATGAGTATCCTCTTTAAAACGGCTTTACTTGACCACACTCTATAAAAGTGTTCGCTGCATTTCTCTCATATGGCGAGCGTGAATGATAACTTCAAGAGAGAAGATTTAAGAGAGTTCAATGCCTCAACGTACCATAAAATTGTCAAAAGTGCGAAATTTATCTGGTATATTATATAATGAAAATGAAATTGCAGAAATATTTCGCCGTTTTTCTGTGCAACGCCCAGCGCCTAAGAGTGATCTTATCTATACAAATATTTTTACGCTTTTGGTTGCCGTTGTGCTTTCGGCTCAAGCGACAGATGTAAGCGTTAATAAAGCGACAAAAGAATTATTTCGCCTTGCTGATCAACCGGAAAAAATGGTTGCATTAGGAGAAGAAGAAATAGCACATCATATCCGTTCAATTGGTCTTTGGCGTGCAAAAGCACGTAATGTTTATGCGCTTTGCAACTATTTAATTGATTATTATGGCGGTCAAGTACCCGATACGCGTGAAGCACTCATGGCCCTTCCTGGAGTGGGGCGCAAAACGGCTAATGTGGTCTTGAATGTTGCTTTTGGTCAACCTACATTGGCAGTAGATACACATATTTTTCGCTTAAGCAATCGTCTTGGTTTAGCGCCTGGCAAAACACCAGAAATTGTTGAGAAAAAATTATTAAAGATTATACCGGTTCATTATATTCGCCATGCACATCATTGGCTGATTTTACATGGTCGCTATATTTGTCAAGCCCGTAAACCACAATGTACGCAATGCATTATTGCCGATTTATGTAAAGCAGCTATCAAAACAAATGCAATTCCAGCACCTTTAGTTGAGCTTCAAGGCAATGGAGCGCCGATTTTTTTGTAATACGGTCTTGCAATTTTGTGTATACTAGCTTATGAAAACGTCTTTAAGAGCCGCCCGGCAGGGCATGCCGTGGCTGTTTAAATGCTTGTTCAAGCGTTGGTCCGCTTGAGTGAATAAATTAATGTACGGAGTAGCAAAATGCCCAAGATGAAGACCAAATCATCCGCTAAAAAGCGGTTTAAAATCACTGCGTCAGGCAAAATTAAAGTAGCAGCTGCCGGTAAGCGCCACGGCATGATTAAGCGTTCGAATAAATTTATTCGCGATGCACGTGGAACAATGGTTTTGTGTGAACAAGATGCTAAAAAAGTCATTCAGCATTATTTGCCGAATGGTATTTAAACCTTACGCTTTTGATTTTGAGGAGATTATAATATGGCTCGTGTGAAAAGAGGTGTGACAGCACACGCTAAGCACAAAAAAGTTCTTAAACAGGCTGAGGGTTTTTACGGTCGTCGTAAAAATACCATTCGTGCAGCTAAAGCAGCGGTTGATCGTTCAAAGCAATACGCTTATCGTGATCGCAAAAATAGAAAACGTACTTTCCGTGCTTTGTGGATTCAGAGGATTAATGCGGCTGTTCGTGCAGAAGGTTTAACTTATGGACGTTTTATTGATGGCTTATCAAAAGCTGGTATTGAAGTTGATCGTAAAGTTCTTTCAGATATAGCAATCCACGAGGCGGAAGCATTTTCTGCTTTAGTTGCCTCGGCAAAAAAAGCTTTAGAATATTTAAAAGATACGACACCTAATGCTTTCGAAGGCGCTGTCAAATAAGCCAGTCGTGTTCTCTTAAAGCATTCATTTATTTGAGGTCCCGTGCTGGCTATTGCAAGTGCGGGTTTTTCTTTATTAAAAAATAGGCAAAAATATGAATGATATTGAGCGTCTGGAACAAGAAATTTGTTTAGCCTTAGAGGCAGCAGGTGATGAAAAAGCTCTTGAAGAAGTGCGTATTGCAGCATTGGGTAAAAAAGGTAGTATCTCTGAAAAATTAAAAGAATTAGGAAAAATGAATGCTGGCGAGCGTCATAAAGTTGGACCAGTTCTTAATGGATTAAAAAATCGTATTTTAGAATTATGGGCGCAAAAGCGTGATCTTCTGAAAAGACAGGCAATGGATGCCCGTCTTTCTCGTGAAACAGTTGATGTTACCTTGCCTGTTCGCTCTTCACCTATAGAACGGGGACGCATTCATCCTATTTCACAAGTGATTGAGGAAATTATTGCCATTTATACGAAGTTGGGTTTTTCTCTTGCAGAGGGACCTGATATTGAAACAGACTATTATAATTTTACGGCATTGAATTTTCCTGAAGGGCATCCAGCACGCGAAATGCATGATACCTTCTTTTTTGATGTTGATAAAATGGGAGAACGAAAATTATTGCGGACCCATACATCACCTGTACAAATTCGCACACTAGAAAGACAAAAAGCACCGATACGGATCATTATTCCTGGAAAAACTTACCGCATGGATTCGGATGCAACACATTCTCCCATGTTCCATCAGGTAGAAGGTCTTGTCATCGATAAAACCTCCACCATTGCCCATATGATGTGGCTACATGAAACCTTTTGTAAAGAATTTTTTGAAGTTCCCTCTGTAAAAATGCGTTTTCGTCCCTCTTTTTTCCCTTTTACCGAGCCATCTATGGAAGTGGATATTCAATGTGATCGTTCTGGTTCAGACGTAAAGTTCGGAGAAGGGCAGGATTGGTTGGAAATTTTAGGATGCGGAATGGTGCACCCTCATGTGTTGAAAAATGTTGGCTTAGATCCCGATGAATATCAAGGCTTTGCATGGGGAATGGGCATTGATCGTATTGCCATGTTGAAATACGGTATGCCTGATTTGCGGGCTTTTTTTGATGCTGATCTGCGTTGGTTAGACCACTATGGCTTTCGTTTCTTTGATATGCCTGCTTTTTTTCCTAATAGATAATGTGTGATCTTAGTCATCGCTTTCATGTGAGGTTTTAAAATGAAATTTACATTGTCGTGGTTAAAAGATCACTTAGAGACAAATGCATCTTTGGATGAAATTTGTGAGAAACTAACAGCTATCGGTCTTGAAGTTGACTCCTTTGATGATCGATCTTCTTTAAAAGGTTTTGTGATTGCAAAAGTTTTAACAGCAATAAAGCATCCTGATGCAGATAAACTCCAGATTCTGTCCGTCGATACAGGGACTTCCACACCTGTTCAAGTTGTCTGTGGAGCACCAAATGCGCGTGCAGGTCTTATTGGTGTTCTGGCACTACCAGGTACTTATATTCCAGGACTTGATGTAACATTATCTGTAGGAAAAATCCGTGGTGTTGAAAGTTTTGGGATGATGTGTTCACAAGCAGAGCTTGAATTATCGAATGAGCATGATGGGATTATTGAACTTCCAGAAGATAGTCCTATTGGAGGTTCATTTGCAGCTTATGCTGGTTTAGATGATCCGGTCATTGATATTGGTTTGACCCCTAATCGTTCCGATTGCACAGGTGTTCGTGGTATTGCCCGTGATCTTGCCGCTACAGGAATCGGACAATTAAAAGAATTGTCTTTACCAAAATTTGAGCCTTCCTTTGAAACACCTCTCGATGTTTCATTAGATTTTTCGCAAGATTTATCATTATGTTTAGGTTTTGCTTGGCGTGAAGTACGCAATGTTCAAAATGGCGAATCACCCCAGTGGATGCAACAGCGTTTGAATGCAATTGGTTTGAGACCGATTAATGCGCTTGTTGATATGACCAATTACATCAGTTTTGACCTTGGTCGTCCACTCCATGTTTTTGATGCAGATAAAATTAAAGGTAATTTGTGTGTACGTTGTGCGCGTGAGGGAGAACAGCTTCAAGCACTGAACGGAAAAATCTATCATTTGGGCGCTAAGAATTGTGTCATTGCAGATGACGAGGGAGTTGTTTCGATTGCCGGTATCATGGGCGGAGAAAGAACGAGTTGTGATGAAACAACACATCGCGTTATTATTGAATCGGCGCTTTGGGATGCGCAAAGCATTGCACAAACAGGAAGAGCATTAGGTCTTATCAGTGATGCACGTTATCGATTTGAACGAGGTGTTGATCCGGCTTTTATAGAAACAGGGCTTGAGATTGCAACAGAATTGGTCTTGCATCTTTGTGGTGGTGAAGTATCTAAGAAGAGGATCGTTGGCTATCAGCAACAAGAAATCAAACAGATCGCTTTTCCTTTTTCTGAAATTAAACGTTTAACAAATTTGGAAATAGAGCCTGAAAAAATCATCTCTATTTTAACAAAACTTGGATTTTTTGTTGAAGGAAAAGGAGATATCGTTACGGTAAAAGTACCATCATGGCGCCCTGATATTATGGGTAAAGCCGATTTGGTGGAAGAGATCATGAGAATTTATGGGTTAGATAAAATTAAACCTATTCCTTTGGAAAACTTCGTAGAAGAAAAAGATCAGATTGTAACATGCGCACAAATTCGTTCACGTGCTACACGTTTGGCTTTAGTGCAACGCGGTATGAAAGAAGCGGTAACATGGTCTTTTATTTCTGAAAATCAAGCTCTTGCTTTTGGAGGAGGTCAAGAAGAGCTTAAATTGGTTAATCCTATTGCTGCTGATATGTCAATGATGCGTCCTTCCCTTTTACCTGGTTTGATTATGGCGGCACAAAGAAATGCTGATCGTGGTTTTTCCGATCTTGCTTTGTTTGAAGTTTCCAGTATTTATGAGGGCGACACCCCTGATAAACAACACCGTGTTGTTAGTGGGATTCGTCGCGGAACAGAGCAATTTAAAGGTGCTGGGCGCTTTTGGAATGGAAATGCAACCGTCGTTGATGTTTTTGATGCCAAAGCAGATGCTTTAGCTATTTTAGAAGCATGTGATATGGATATTGGGAAAGTGCAGATTGAAGTTGGAGCACCAGATTGGTATCATCCTGGTCGTTCAGGTGTCATAAAACTTGGATCAAAGATTATTCTTGGTTTTTTTGGTGTTTTTCATCCTGCTACATTAGAAAAGTTAGATGTCAGTGGCCCTTTATGCGGCTTTGAAATTTTTCTAGACCGAATTCCAGAATCAAAGAAAAAAACGACCAAAAGCCGTCCTCCTTTGAAACTCTCACCTTTTCAAATGGTGCGGCGTGATTTTGCCTTTATAGCGGATAAAACTGTTGCCTCTTCTCTTATTATTCGTGCGGCAAGTGGAGCCGATAAAAAACTTATTCATTCAGTGCAAGTTTTTGATGTTTTCGAAGATTTAAGCTTTGGTGAAGATAAAAAATCTGTTGCAATTGAAGTAACTATTCAGCCCATAGAACGGACTCTAACGGATGAAGATTTAGAAAAGCTTGCCTCAAAGATCGTGGATAATGTTACCAAAATGACAGGTGCATATTTACGCTACTGAGTATTCTCATTTTTTATGAGATATTTTACATGAAGTGGGAGCATCTTTGAGTGCTCCCTTTTTGTTTGGCATTCAAGAGCTATAGAACTTCTTGAAAGGGGACCTCCTTACCAAAACAAGCTGCTTAAATCATCAATTTTTTCAATATGAAAAAACTGTTTTTAAACATTTTGAAAAGTTATTTTTCTCTTAATCCTTCATTGCAAATGTAAAAGATAACTGCTATTGCTAAATGATAATGCAAATTATTTGCAATAAAAAGAAGGCATATAAAGGAAAGAGAGAATCAATGAACGTAAGAACGTTTTTCACCATAGTTTTTGGAAGTGTTATTTTTTTTACACCCAATTTTGCTTTGTGTGCTGGTAAATTTAAAGCTGTTACGACATTCACTATCATTGCTGATATGGCACGCAATGTAGCAGGTGATGCCGCTGATGTTGAATCCATTACAAAACCAGGTGCGGAAATTCATGAATATCAACCCACCCCACGCGATCTTATGCGTGCTCAGGGAGCTAACCTTGTATTGTGGAATGGTTTAGAGTTAGAGCTTTGGTTTGAAAAGTTTTTTCAAAATATCAAGGATGTTCCAAGTGTTGTTGTTTCAAAAGGTATTGTACCCATTAAAATTGGTGAGGGCCCCTTTAGCGGTAAACCTAATCCTCATGCGTGGATGTCACCGACCTCTGCTTTGATTTACGTTGATAATATTCGCGATGCTTTTGTAAAATATGATCCTGAACATTCTGAAATTTATAAACAGAATGCTGAAATTTATAAACAGAAAATTCGTGCAACGATTGATCCAATTAGGGCTGAATTAGAAGCTGTACCGCAAGACAAACGTTGGCTTGTGACAAGTGAGGGGGCTTTTAGCTATTTGGCGCGTGATTTTGATCTAAAAGAACTTTATTTATGGCCCATCAATGCTGACCAACAAGGAACACCACAGCAGGTCAAGCATGTTATTGATATGGTTCGCAAATACAATATTCATGCAGTTTTTTCTGAAAGCACTATTTCCCCTGCGCCTGCTAAGCAGGTTGCCAGAGAAACAGGGGCTAAATACGGTGGTGTTCTTTATGTTGATTCTTTAAGTGAGAAAAATGGTGAGGTACCCACTTATATTGATTTATTACGTGTCACGAGTGGGCGTATTAGCAATGCTTTAGTAGAGGGAGTAAAAAGCCAATGACGGAATGTGGAATATTTGCCCAAGGAGTAACGGTAACATATCGTAATGGACATACAGCTTTACGCGAAGTGAATTTTGAAAGTCCAAAGGGTTCTATTACGGCATTGGTTGGTGTTAATGGATCCGGTAAGTCAACGTTATTTAAAGCGATTATGGGGTTTGTACGCCCCTCAAAGGGAAAAATTCGCATGTTTGATTTACCTGTTGATATAGCTTTGAAAAAAAACCTCATTGCTTATGTTCCTCAAAGTGAAGATGTTGATTGGAATTTTCCTGTCTTGGTCGAAGATGTTGTATTGATGGGGCGGTATGGTCATATGAATTTCTTTCGCTATGCCCGTACACAAGATTATGAAGCCGTTCGTATTGCCTTAGAACGCGTTGATATGTTGGCTTTTGCCAAGCGCCAAATTGGAGAACTTTCTGGTGGACAGAAAAAGCGTGTTTTCCTAGCGCGCGCTCTTGCACAGAAAGCAAAAGCTATTTTATTAGATGAGCCGTTTACAGGGGTTGATGTTACAACAGAAGATAAAATCATTGCTTTGTTACAAGATCTTCGTAAAAAAGGAGCAGTGATCTTGGTTTCAACTCACAATTTGGGTTCTGTTCGCGAATTTTGTGATCATACAGTTTTAATAAAAGGGACCGTTTTAGCTTCTGGGTTAACAGAAAAAATCTTTACAAAGGAAAATCTGGAGAAAACTTTTGGAGGGTCTTTGCACCACCATATTTTTGATCTTCAAACCACAAAAAAAAATGATGTTTTCATGGGAAGAAAGCAGTCTGCCGTTTGTGAAGATATTGAAAGAGTGGAGCACGTTGCATGATTTCTTGGTTGCTTGAGCCACTGAGCTATCAATATATGGTGAATGCAATGTGGGTTTCTGGATTAGTTGGGTGTGTTTGTGCCTTTCTTTCGGCTTTTTTGATGTTAAAAGGTTGGTCATTGATTGGTGATGCACTTTCCCATTCGATTGTTCCTGGTGTAGCAGGAGCTTACCTTTTAGGGTTACCTTTTTCACTTGGCGCTTTTTTTTCTGGTGGTCTTGCAGCAGCAGCAATGCTCTTTTTTAACCACCGGACAAAACTTAAAGAAGATACCATTATTGGGCTCATTTTTTCTTCCTTTTTTGCCTTTGGGTTGTTTCTCAAATCATTAAAACCAATGGCTGTTAATATTGATACGATTGTTTTGGGAAATATTTTAGCAGTTAGTTCAACAGATATTCTACAATTGGCTTTTATCGGCTTTGTTTCGTTGCTTATATTGCTTTTGAAATGGAAAGATCTTCTTGTTTCGTTATTTGATGAGACGCATGCGCATGCCATTGGATTAAACGTAAAATTTTTAAAGATTCTCTTTTTCACATTGCTTGCCGCTTGTACCGTTGCTGCGATGCAAACCGTTGGAGCGTTCTTAGTCATTTGTCTTGTTGTGACACCTGGGGCAACGGCCTATCTTTTAAGTGATCGTTTCGTGAACATCTTGGTTATTGCAGTTGTAATTGGAACCTTCACAAGTATCTTGGGTGTTTATGTGAGTTATTTTTTGAATGCACAAACGGGGGGGGTTGTTGTGCTTTTTCAAGCATCTTTATTTGTTTTAGCTTTTATTTTTGCTCCTAAACATGGGTTTATTGCCGCGCGCTTACGCATAAATGCAGCAAAAAAGGGTGTAATATTATCATGATTGATCAATTACTGCTTCCGTTTCAGTTTTCTTTTATGCTTAAGGGTATGCTTATTGTCATGATTCTTTCTATTCCCATGGCGATGCTTTCCTGTTTTCTTATTTTGAAAGGATGGGCGCTGTTAGGCGATGCCATTTCTCATGCAGTTTTTCCAGGTGTTGTTGTTGGTTATATGACAACACCATGGGTAATCGCATTTTTAACTTCTTTGCCATTTGCTTGGTTTCAGCATATGCGTCCAGAGAATATTACAATGACTTTGATTACTTGCGGTGCTTTTGTTGCAGGAATGGTGTGTGCACTATTAACGGGTTTTTTAGGGAGCAATAGCCGTATCAAACAGGATACGGTGATGGGCGTGGTCTTTTCTTCAATGTTTGGTTTAGGGCTTGTTTTAGCCACGTCTATTTATAGTAGCTTAGATTTGAATCATATTCTATTTGGTAATCTCTTGGGTGTTAACTGGCTTGATATAACGCAGACGGCAATCATTTCTGCTGTTGTCACTTTTATTTTAGCAGCAAAATGGCGCGACTTTATGCTGTATATTTTTGACACAGTTCAAGGACGTGCAATGGGGTTACCAATATCTCTACTCCACTATACCCTTCTAACGATGATTTCTCTTACAATTGTTGCAGCTTTGAAAGCTGTCGGTATCGTGCTCGTTATTTCTTTACTGATAGCACCAGGAGCAATTGCCTATCTTGTCACAAAGCGGTTTTCTTTTATGTTAATGATCGCGATACTTGTTGCAGCTTTTTCTGGTTTTTTAGGGATTTATCTCAGCTTATTTATCGGCTCTGATTCTGCTTCCACAATTGTGTTGATCTTGACGTTGATTTTTATGGCTATTTTCATGATGATTTTCTTTCGTCGAAACACAGTTCAAGAAACTTGAAAGTGTTAAAATTCATGCATATCAGCCATGCATTTTTATATATTGTTTCTCATTTTTATTTTAATTAGAGTCTGGGGTGCTAGGTTGTTTTTCCTCCTAATATCTAGCAGATGAGTGCAGTACATTTTCTCCCCCCCAACACTGCATTCTTAATTAAGAGGCTGCATTGATTTCTTCTGCAGCCTTTTTATTTTTTTGTTTTTCTAAAATCTCTCCTCTTTTCTTGAAATCATTTAAAATGATTATCATATTGTGTAAGCTATTCGGTATTTTCAAGGAACTTATAACAGCAAAGACACTTACGCATGAAGGGGTAGAGCGTAATTGTGCACTCAGACATGTAAACAGAAAAAAACAGATACAATGTTTTTGTATAGGGTTTTGCGTAGAGGAAAATAGTACGAGAGAATGAAAAAAGATTCGAAGATATCGCACCCTTTACGTATCTGCTATTATATAGCAGGGTGGGCGATGGTTATATTAGGTATTATCGGTGTCGTATTACCTATTATGCCAACGGTGCCTTTTTTATTGGTTGCCTCATGGTGTTTTACGCGTTCTTCTCCACGTTTTCATCAATGGTTGAATAATCATCGTATTTTTGGTCCCCCTATTAAGCGCTGGGAAGAAAAAAAAGCAATCTCTCCATTCGTTAAAGTTTTTGCAATGATGAGTATGACAGGAGGATTTTTATCCTTTTTCGTAATACTACACCCTCCTTTATGGATTTCCTTACTTGTTGCGGTTATATTATTGCTGATTGCCATTTATATTGTAACACGTCCATCTTCTTAATGATAAAAAAGGCTTTATGAGATACTCTTTTTAGCTTCGACTTATTTGTAAAAACTATGAGGACTTTTAAGTTTTGAATATAAGCTCTCCATATCCAAAATACATATGAAATAGCAAGCTTTTTGAGCGCAATTAATTAATAATATGTTTGTGAAATAATTTTTATGAACAAAGAAGATTGTTTACGAATACTCAAAATGTTCTCACTTGGTAAACAATGATAAATCACATTCATGGAAGAGAGTCATTATTTTTGTAAAGCATGTTTGTATGAATCTCTATATATACATCATTGAAAAGTCATTGATATGATAGACATTTCGTTTGTTTTCATATCTCTTAATGAGGATATAATACAAAGCTTACTAAATACCCTCATTTTTATACTTATACAGTTAAGAAGCCGGTCTATTATATCAATCTTTAAGGTTACATCTGTTCTTAACTTAAGAATAATTCATAAGAAACAACAGAATTTTTCAAATGGTTTATACATACACGCATTCTTATTATAATATGCGAATAAATAATTTCTCTGTCTTGATATAAAGCTTATTCGAAATAAAAATATTATTGCATTCTCTGTTTTTTAATGAAGTCATGCCCCTCACGTAAAACAAAAGGTCTCCCA
The DNA here is from genome assembly GCF_042195435.1 of Bartonella sp. CL162QHHD. Classification (NCBI taxonomy): domain Bacteria; kingdom Pseudomonadati; phylum Pseudomonadota; class Alphaproteobacteria; order Hyphomicrobiales; family Bartonellaceae; genus Bartonella; species Bartonella sp. CL162QHHD. Next base: position 237,055 of record NZ_JBHIOG010000061.1, on the reverse strand, counting down.
AATCATGTTATTTACACATTTATTTTAATGAAACATTTCTCAACGCTTTACTCATTTCATAATAGCAGACCATACATGGATAAAGTAAAATCTCCTGTAAAGTGTATAAAATCTATTTGAGCACCATCATCCTTGCCTTGCAAAATGCATACCGATAGTCACCATGCTATTTATCATCCTCCAATGTTGCCTTAGTAATTTCTAATGTTGCAATTGTAGCTTGTCATCTGGTTTTGTATATTTTGACACTAGATTTTGTACCAATTTATTTTTTTCAAAGAGTTTTAAAGGTGTTCTCAAAGGGTTTTGAAAGCCTTTTCTCATTTTTACTATGGAAACGCACTTTTTTCTGATTTTCGGTAATTTTTGTAATTTTAGGTGTCAAAATCTATTTTGATAAAACGCGCATTTAATGGTAAAAATTGTACATAAAACAACAAATTACCACGTATTCCTACTTAATCCCGCCTCTTTCCACTTAGTATAAAACCTACTGTCAAACTACAACAATAACTCTTAAAACTTGAAAACCTTCATATATGCAAGGGGATTAGTGTGCTTGATTTAACAGGATTGAAATGAGAAAAACTTATGATACTCGCGCACGCTCATTCAACATGCAAAATGATAGTATCTTGTTATGCTGTATAACACTGTTATTTATGACAAATGATATAAGGAAGCCTCCTTGGCTAAACTTCCCTAGCGCGTTAAGTATTTTTTTAATGCGTAGTGAATATTTTTAAGTCTTATCTATCGCGCCTTATGTAAGTGAAGCGTATGCGTTGATAGACTAAGTAGAATCTGCTCAAAAAACAGCCGAACTATTTCAAACCAGCAAAGGTTAAGAATCCTCATCCTTAGGGCAGAACAAAAATCAATCTTATAAACAATATGTTGAGGCAATATACTTGTTTAAAGAGCCGAAAACTACGTTTTTATAGGTCTAGCAATTCGCTTTGTATTACCAAAAAAATTGATATAACGTTGTACTTCTTTTGAATCACCGATCGTTTTTTCAGGATTATCTGAAAGTTTCACGGCTGGTCGACCATTGGCATAGGTCACCTTACAAACAAGGGAAAGAGCATCAAGAGTTTCGATTTCCTGAGGTGCACAGCCTGTAAAGTCATTGGTAAGATCCGTGCCCCACCCAAAACTCATGCGCACTTTACCATGGAAATGATGATAGGTTTTTTCAATTGTATTGACATCAAGAGCATCAGAAAAAATTAGAAGTTTTTTGCATGGATCTTTTCCTTTTTCTTTCCACCATTGAATAATACGTTCGCCACCTTCAATAGGGGGCGCACTATCGGGTCTGAAACCCGTCCAATCAGCTACCCAATCTGGTGCATTGCGTAAAAATGCTTCTGTACCAAAGGTATCAGGTAAAACAATGAGAAGATTTCCACCATAATAACGGTTCCAATCCTGCAAGACTTGATACGGAGCTCTGCGTAATTCATCATCGTTATTGCTGAGAGCCGCAATAACCATGGGCAATTCGTGTGCATTGGTTCCAAGAGCTTCTAAATCCGTATCCATGGCAAGAAGAACATTAGAAGTTCCAGTAAAAGAATTACCAATCCCTTCTTTTAATGCTTCCACACACCAGCGCTGCCATAAAAAAGAATGGCGGCGCCTTGTCCCAAAGTCAGATATTTTAATATCAGGCAATTTTTTGAGACGTTCAACTTTACTCCACATTTTTGCTTTAGCACGCGCATAAAGTACATCAAGAGCAAAACGATCTAGTTTTTTGAGAGCAGCACGTGAACGTAATTCACTTATAATAGCAAGGGCTGGAATTTCCCACATAGAGCTATGAGCCCACGAACCATAAAAATGAAGAATATACTGGCCATCTTTACGGGTTAGTTCATATTCTGGGAGTTGAAAATTCTCAAGCCACTGAAGAAAATCCGGTTCAAAAATTTGTTTGCGTCCATAAAATGTATTACCAGCAAGCCAAATCATTTCTTTTTTTGTAAAGTGCAAACTAAGAGCATGATCAAGTTGAGCACGTAATTCACTCTCATCAATATCATCGGCAAGACGTATTGTTTTAGAGCGATTTATGAGGGAAAAAGTAACATCAACATTAGGATATAACCCCCAAATCATCTGCACCATAAGAAGCTTATAAAAATCCGTATCGAGAAGTGAACGAATAATGGGATCAAGTTTCCAAGTATGATTGTAAACACGTCTAGCAATATCCGGATGATTCATAACCTTTTTCTTTCAGTTTCATAAAATCTAAAATATTATGCACCAACACGGCTAATATAGGCGGTGCAATATAACAACTCTACAGTTTTGGGCAAGAATAAAAAAGTCTGCTCTCTTTTTTCATCTTTCATCTTTAATATTTGACAATACGTATAATTTCATGCTGACCTGTTTTTTGTAACTTTATCCCTGTATGAAATTCGGTATATTCTTTGCTATTAACATAGAGCATATTTTTAGGTCCCCATTTTACTTTAATGCTATAAACGGCATCATAAAACTTCATTGTTGCTTCATATTTTGGCCAAATAGAGGGTAAATGTGGCTGCAAAAACAAGAGGTCTCCCTGACGCTGTATTCCAAGAATAGCTTGTGTTGCGGCGCGATAAAACCAACCGGCTGAACCTGTATACCAAGTCCAACCGCCTTGACCACATCGTGGTTCAACAGCATAAATATCTGCGGCCATCACATAAGGTTCAACACGATAAATTTCAGGATCTTGTCCGTGGGTAATTGGGTTTATCATAGAAAATAAAGCATAAGCTTTATCGTTTTGTTCCATTTCAGCCAACGCAAAAATACTCCAAATGGCACCATGCGTGTATTGACCACCATTTTCTCGAATTCCTGGAGGATAACCTTTTATGTAACCAGGCTCGAGCGTACTTTTATCAAAAGGCGGCCAAAAAAGGCGAATGAGTCCACTTTTTTTATCATAGAGATGTTCCAGCATTGATGTCATTGCTTGTTTTTGGCGCTCAAGCGATGCCATTTGAGAAATGACAGCCCAAGATTGAGCAATGGTATCAATTTGACATTCATCATTGACTTTAGAGCCCAGAGGCGTTCCATCATCAAAATAACCACGTCGATACCAAGCACCATCCCAACCATTTTTCTCTAGGGATTTTGTTAAATGTTCAAGGTACGTACTCCATATTTGCATATGGCTATTGTCACCACGTTTTTTGGCTAAAGAGATAAATGCTTGTAATGTGTGCCCAAGAAACCATCCTAACCAAATGCTTTCGCCTTTTCCTTCCACACCGACCAAATTCATGCCATCATTCCAATCCCCACCTAAAATAAGAGGGAGACCATGTGGTCCGCAGCGTTTAATGGCAAGGTCTAAAGCTAAAGCACAATGTTCATAAACTGTTGCAACCTTTGAGGATTGGGTGGGTTGAAAATAAGCATCCTGTTGCCCACTTTTGAGAACATCACCTTCAATAAAAGGAATGAGCGTATCAAGAAAGGCATTATCGCCAGTGGTATTGACATAAAGAGCTGTTGCATATGCAAGCCAAACGATATCATCAGAAATGTATGTACGAACACCAGCATTTGTGTCAGGCAACCACCAATGTTGCACATCACCTTCAAGAAATTGGTGCGCTGCTGCATTTAACAATTGTTCACGTGCTAATTGTGGTTCCAGCAATAACAAAGACAGGCTATCTTGTAACTGGTCACGAAAACCAAATGCACCACTAGCTTGGTAAAAGCCTGCGCGTGCCATGATGCGGCATGAGTAGATTTGATAAGGAAGCCAATGGTTGACCATAAGATTAAAAGAAGCGTCCGGTGTTTTGACTTGGAAAGGAGAAACAAAATCACTCCATTGCTGTTTTTGTTTTGTGAGCTGAATCTCAAAATCACTTGCACGTACTTGATTAAGTAATTTTTCAGCTTCTTGCCTATTTTCAGCACTGCCAAGATAGAAGATGATTTCTTTTGTTTGCCCTGGTTGAAGATCAATATCATAGGCGAATGCTGAACAAGGATCACATCCTGCTTCAATGGTATTCAAAAGAGCACCGGCTTTACGGATCGCATTTGGACGTGTTACGGTTCCCGTTGCACCAATAAATTCAGCGCGATTGGTCGTAGTGCTGGTTGGCATTTCGGATGCTGATAAAAATGTAACTTGTTGAGATTTCTCGATGTGATAGGGATTTTGAATAAAATGTGCACCCCATCTAGCCTCATAAGAGGAAACAATAAAGGGGGCATATTTTGTACGGATATTTCCCAAAACCCATTCAACATAATTATAAAGGCGTAAACTACGTGGTTTTTTCCCTTCATTCGTAAGGATAAGACGTGAAAAGCGAATAGGTTTTTCGGGATCAAGTGTATGAGTCAGTTCTAATGCGATTTCTGAATGTGTTGATTTAAAAGTTGAGAATCCAAACCCATGACAAGCCTCATAGACAATATTTTCGTCACATTCAACAGTAGAAACGGGTGAGAAACGTTTTAAAGACTGGCGATCAACCAGATAAAGAGCTTCTCCTGGCCGGTTAGACGTTGGATCATTCGCCCAAGGAGTTAGTTGATAATCGCGGCTATTGTTAGCCCAAGTAAAAATTGCACCTTCAGCAGAGACATGAAAACCAAATCTGTGATTAGCAATGACATTAATCCACGGATGTGGTGTGGTGGTACGTCCATGAAGACGTATTACATAATGATTGTGCTGATTAAAACCACCGTAACCATTCCAATATCTTAGATCTTCTCCATTTGGGAGAAAAGAGGATGGTTTTTGTTGGCTAATAAGACCAATGGAAGAAAAAAGATTTTGTTCAGTTTGTGTTGTAAATTGCTGTCCTTCGTTATATCTTGGCAAGTCTAATTGATCATAAGATTCTTGATAATTTTTATGAATTGTGAGATTAAAATCATTCTCATCAAGTCGTTTAAGTTGTTCAGATAAAGAGCCATTTTGGGCATCAAGAACGATGCGTGCTGATGCAAGAAGCGTTTTAAAACTCTGTTCACTCATTTGATCGCGTCGAAGCATGAAAATATGTTGGCGTTCATCTGCTTTTTGCGTGTGGTGATAATAAGTTTCACAGACCCACTCGAGAGCGCGTTGTGTACTTTGTATATAAGAAAATGTTTGTTCATTAAGAATGACCAAATCAACAATGAGTCCGCGCATACACCAATATTCGTGTGCTTTAAGGAGCTCGCGCAGTACGGTTATATTTCCCTCGTTATTTAATCTAAGAAGACAGAGTGGATTGTCTCCTGAGATAGACATGGGCCAAAGATCAGACTGTTTTCCTAGCGTTTTTGCTAATATTTCAGAAGGAAGACGCCACGTTCTTTCTGGATAGATAAGCGGTGTTGCATATTTTTGATAGATAATAGCTTCTTTAAGCTGGGTTCCGCTCTGATACAGTGCGACTTGTGAGCGCGTCCATGCCATTGAAAGTTCTTTTTGAAACATATCAGGTTGTCGATAATGTTTAATATGATTATTTAGCGCTTCTTTTGTATGAGCAGCAAAGGTCCAAAAAATAAGTTCTGCTTTTTCATGGGCTGAAATTTTTATACGGCATCGCAATGACATAACAGGATCAAGAACACAACCTTGACTGTTACTGAAACGAGCATTTTGGTCAAATGCAGCGGGCCGATGAATGGATCGCCCCCGACCAATAAACAGAAAGCGATCTGTTTCAGCTTCTGTCTCTTGGAGAATATCTGTTGTACTAGAAACAAAATGGGCAACATAGATTTCAGGATCACTAGGCGAGCGTTTGCGCCTTTTGGCAAAAATTGTTTTACCTTCTTCAGCAATTTCTGTCTCTATAAACATACGGGAAAAAACAGGATGAACTTGATCTGTATCCATCGTGGCAAGCGCTAATTCACCATAAGAAGTCACTTCAATGAATCGGTCTTTATTTGTCGTATTCATCAATTGAATACGTCTCCCTTCGCCACATCCTTCAGATGTAATAAGACATTCAAGTGTTGATTTAATACCATCAACCATTTTTGTATATTCAGCCTTTTCATCTGTAAAAATGCTGACAGCTTCTTCTTCAATAACACGTGTTGGCTCACCAGTAACAGACCACCACCGTCCACTATGCGTGTCACGCAAGAAGAATAAAGTACCTTGTTGATCTTCTGTTGCATCAGGAATAAAGCGCGTAATCGCATAATCGTGCCAACGGCTGTAACCAGAACCATTCGCTGTTAACATGGTAGAATAAAAGCCATTAGACAAAAGTAAAGTCGCTCGTGGTTTGAGTAACGGGTTTGTAATAATGCGCAAAGGGGCTGCATCAAATGCTTGAGACTTATTGCGCATACGATTAACAGCTTTGGTATGAATAATAGGAATGAGATGAGGCGCTCTTTCCTGTAAGAGCAATTGTGTTGCCTCAATAAAGGGATCACGGTGAAAACGATCACGCATTCGCCCTTGAAAAATAACATTGTTAAGAGCAAGGATAGACATGCCATGATGGTGCGCATAATAATTGCGTACAACGGCGTATTTTTCCCCTGTTTTCACGCGTGAAGGGGTAAAATCAACAGAGTCATAATAACCATATGTTCCTAAAGCTCCAAGATCACGAAGTCGTTTTAAATTAGCGACAGCGCAAGCAGGAGCATATTGTGCCGCTAGAAGGCTGGCATAGGGAGCAATGACAGCATTGCGTGAAAGACCACGTTGGAGTCCGAGGTTTGGAACACCAAAATGAGCGTATTGGTAATTCATTAAATGATCGCGAGCATTAAATGCGGCTTCTGAAATACCCCATGGCAATTCCCGTTTATGGGCATATTGTATTTGACAACGAATAATCAATCGATTTGTTTGATCTAGGAGAGACCCTAAAGGTTCATGCATTATGAGAGATGGCATAAGATATTCGAACATTGATCCAGACCATGATAGGAGTGCACCTTTCCCACCTATGGGTACGAGAAGTCGACCAAGACGAAACCAATGTTTAAGTTTTATATCTCCTTTTGCGATGGCAAAAAAGCTTGCAAGACGTGCTTCTGAAGCAAGCAGGTCATAACAATTTTCATCGAGTTTGTTTTCTTGAACACGATATCCAATGGATAAGAGATGCCGTTTAGGCTGTTCTAAAAAGTCAAATTTCATATCAAAGGCTATTTGCCGTGCCACTATAGCCAGCCTGTTTAGTTTTTTACGTAATTTTTCAGTATCACAATGAGCAGTCGCATCATGATGATAAGCGTTACAGGTGTCGATAAGGCATTTAGCCCAAGAAAGTGCACGAGCAGATTCTATCGTTTGAATTTTGTGGTCAAGTTCATCGACTAAGTGCACAATATCGTGGGCTGCAAGTGAAAGATTTATGACGTGAGAAGGGATCGTATTTTCTTGTTCTATAAAAGTGAAGACAGAATCATGAAAACGAGTGATGTTTTCTTCGATTTTTTGGCGTAAAGAGCGTAAACTGGGTTTATGATCTGGAATTTCTCTGACAGTTTCTTCAAGAATAGCAAGAACATCCGATAAGCCTTCTCGATCACTTTGAAAAAAAAGAGGCGGTTTTTCAGCCCATTCACTTAACGCAGAAGAGAGTGTTACCAAATGACCGGCAAGATTTCCCGAATCAACGGTTGATACATAAGTAGGCAAAAGAGGCCTAAGTGTATCCGTTTCATACCAATTATAGAGATGACCACGGAACTTTTCCATTTTTGTAAGAGAGCGTAATGTACATTCAATACGGGTGATGGTCTCTTCAAAACCAATCCAGCCAAAATCACGTGCTGCAATAATAGAAAGGAGATAAACGCCAATATTCGTAGGCGATGTACGTTGAGCAACAAGAGGTTCAGGATCTTCTTGAAAATTATCGGGAGGCAAATAGTTGTTTTGTTCGTTGACAAAGGTTGCATAATAAAGCCATGTCCGCCGTGCAATAGAGCGGAGTTTTTTTTCATCTTTTAAAGAAAGATAAAGGCTATCTTGAAAGGTTGAAGGTTGACTCACAATCCAAGCAATAAAGGGTGAAAAAAACCATGCTATCCCAAAAGGTAAAGCAACCAAACTTGCAAAACTATCAGAAAAAAGAGGGAGTGCTATAGTAAGAACACCGATAAGCGATGCTGGTGCCATTGTAAAAACATAGAAACGCAAACTATTGGGCATTGATTTTGTTGCGGCAGAAGTTTTCCATTCAAGAAGATGCTGTTTTGAAATCGTCATACGATAGAGTGTACGAATAATCGCATCGGTCATAAAATACGCCGAATGAGCAAGAAACGTCGTTTTAAGAAATATATCAGCGCTTGTAAGAGCAATTTTGTTCCCGATTAATTGAAAATGTCCACGCAAAGAATGATCTATATTAGATGAGACAAGCGTTTTTAATACACATAGAATGGGTGAAATGAAGGAGCTAAACAACAAGAATATTTGCCAGACGATTGCACTCTTTAAAGACAAAAAAGCCCATCCTGCAAATGCTGCGATTAACCACATAAGTGGAGTGAGAGAACGACGTAAATTATCCTGCATTTTCCAACGCGTCACGAAACTTATTTGACGGTGGGAAAAAAGATAAGGCAAAAGCTGCCAATCACCGCGGACCCAACGATGATAACGCATAACATCAATATTGTAAGCGGTTGGATAGTCTTCAATGACTTCTATGCTACTTACCAGAGCAGTACGAGCATAACCTCCCTCTAAGAGATCATGGCTAAGAATAGTATTTTCTTTAATTTTGCCATCAAGCGCTTGTTCAAATGCATCAATATTATAAAGACCTTTACCGATAAAGGTGCCTTCTCCTAAAAGATCTTGATAAGTATCAGAAACAGCAAAAACATAAGGATCAATGCCACGGTTGATAGAAAAAACCCGTTGGAGAATTGATGTTTTTTTTCCTGTTGTAAGAGAAGGAATAATGCGTGGTTGTAAAATGCTATAGCCCTTTACAACCTTTCCACTTTGTGGATCAAAAACGGGATGATTGAGTGGATGGTTAAGCTTTCCAACAAGTTTCGCGACGCTCTCTGGAGTAAGACGTGTATCACAATCCAGCGTCATAACAAAACGGCAATCCATAGGAAGATGTGGATTGGGAGGATAAAAGCTTGTATTTTTATCGCCTCTTAAGAGCCGATTAAGTTCATGAAGTTTTCCTCGCTTTCGTTCCCATCCCATCCAACATTTTTCGCTTGCATTATAAAGGCGTCGGCGATGTAAAAGGAAAAAAAGCGGAAGTTCATCACGATGATAACGACTATTGAGTTTATCAATACTCTTTTGCGCATAGTGCAATAAATCAAGATCATCTTGCGTTTCTCTCAATGGAGCATCCACCCAATCTGTAATGAGCGCAAAATGAATGGCACCTTTAGGATTGGAAAGATAGTGCACTTCAAGATTGCGCACTTGTTCATCAACATTAGCGCGTGATGTCATCAAAGTAGGTACAACAACCATTGTCCGTGCATGTTTTGGAATACCTTCTTTATATTCATAACCAATGAGTTGTTTTGATGGGACAAACCACGAAACAACAGTGTTAAATAAAGCAAAAGAAGCATCAATAGCAGGAAAAAGCGCCAATACAGTAAAGCAAAAAGACATCCATTGTGTCATGCCAGATATTTGTAAAAGGGCGTAAATTACCAGCAAAAGAGAAAGCGTCAGAAAAGAGACAGGAAGGGCGATGACTCTCAATTTTGAGCAACAGGAAGCGCGTGTCCATTTTATGAGAAAGGGCGGAATATACCCACAAGCCTTTTCAAATATGCCACGACCATCATCAACAAGGTACCACCCCACACAAGAATGATGAGGCATATCTTTAGAAGTGGAATTTGCCATTTCTACAACTTTATGTGCAACTTCCAGTTCACTAAGAGGCGAAAAGCGTGAAACTTTTTCAATGACTTGTCGATAAATATTGCGTGAGTGAGCATCAATTTCAGAAAAATCACTATTTTTACGCAAAATAGAATCGACACAACTCACTGTTTCAAACCATGCTATCCAATCAACATCATCTATAGCTTTAAGAGCACGGATAATATTTCCCATGGTCACACCATCTGCTGCTTGTCGGGTATGTTCATCAGCTGTTGCAATCTCTAAGCTACTGCCTTGGCTTTTCAATTGCTTTTCAAGCCAAGTTAATGCTACGGTTGAATCGACAGATGCACTGCGCAGGCGATAGAATAAATGTGCTGAAAAAGTTGGATCAACAGTAAATGGTTTATACTGCGTAAAAAGAGAGTGTAGATTTGTTTTATTTTCTACAAGAGAAATTTTATCAGCCACTTGACTAGCAAGATGGCGCATATGTCGCGCTTTTTCGATACGGACTGAAAGACGACGGACATTTTCAATGAGCAGCATTTGCATAACAGAAGGAAGAGCCCACAATTCACCAATTGTGAGCGCACAAACTTCTTGAAATCCGTTGGTCATAGCAGTGAGTGTTTCTTGTGAAAAGCTGCTATCGGTATGCGCAATATAAAGCCAAGTTAAAGCAAAAATTCGTGGTATTCCCGCTTTGTGTGTAGAAAGAGGAAGTTGCTTTATGAAGGACTTGGGTAGATTACGACGTAGCTTTTGTATGGTTTTATCAATGGTGTAATGATTATCAATGAGCCATTGAGCAGAAGGTGCGATGGTTTCATCATTTCGGGCAGCAAAATCACTGGTGTGAAAGGCATGAAGAATAAGTTTAGCATTTTCATTCAATCTCTTGCGAAAATCTTCTACTCCTTCATATTCAGGGAGTAAAATTTCTTTACCAGAAGCTATATCATGCCCTAAGTTATAAAGATCTTCCTGTACCTTATAAATTGCACGAAGAGGAAAATCCGTATTAATAAAATGGTCTTTTTTCTCTTTTTGAGAAAAAAAGCACTTTATGAAAGGTCTTATGCACGTCATAATGTCCCATTGTTATTCAATTACATCGTTTTTTATTTAAATTTTAAGCATTTTATCTGAATAGTGAACCGTTGTTAGACAAAAAACAAACTTTTTGTTTTTATTTGCAAGCATTTATAATTTTTGTTTCAATAATTTAAAAATAAGCAGACAATTTCTTTAGAAAATAAAAAGGTCACTCCTAAAATGAGTGACCTTAATAATAACACTAACTTTAATGATTGATGATTAATCTTGTTCTTGTTTTTTCAAAGCTGCACCAAGAATATCACCAAGAGAAGCACCTGAATCTGTAGAACCATATTGTGCAACAGCTTCTTTTTCCTCTGCAATTTCTAAAGCTTTAATCGATACTGAAATTTTACGTGTTTTTTTATCAAATGCTGTGATGCGAGCATCAACCTTTTGCCCAATTGCGAAACGCTCAGGACGTTGCTCATCACGATCACGTGCGAGATCAGCACGCCGAATGGTTGTCTCAAGGTTGTGATCAATCAATTTCACACCAATGTCATTGTCGTTAACAGCAATCACTTCGCATGTTACAACAGCACCTTTTCGCAATTCGCCAGAAGCAGCTGCTTCTCCAACTTTATCGCTGGAAAGCTGCTTAATTCCAAGAGAAATGCGCTCTTTTTCAATGTCAACATCAAGGACCACAGCCTTAACGATATCGCCTTTATTATAAGTATCAATAACTTGTTCACCAGGACGGTTCCAATCAAGATCAGACAAATGAACCATACCGTCAACATCGCCTTCAAGCCCAATAAACAGACCAAATTCTGTTTTATTTTTAACCTCTCCTTCAATTTGCGAATTGACAGGAAATTTATTGGCAAAAGCTTCCCATGGATTTTCAAATGTTTGCTTTAAGCCAAGAGAAATACGCCGTTTAGAAGGATCAATCTCAAGAACAACCACTTCTACTTCTTGTGATGTAGACAGAATTTTTCCAGGATGAACATTTTTCTTTGTCCAGCTCATTTCAGAAACATGGATCAGCCCTTCGATTCCTGGTTCAATTTCAACAAAACCACCGTAATCAGTAATGTTGGTAACAGCACCCGTAATTTTTTTACCAATCGGATACCGGACACTGATGCTTTCCCAAGGATCACTTTCAAGCTGTTTCATTCCAAGAGAAATACGGTGCGTGTCTTGATTAATGCGAATAATCTGAACTTTAATCGTTTGGCCAATTGTGAGCACCTCAGATGGGTGATTAACACGCCGCCATGCCATATCTGTAACGTGCAAGAGACCATCAATCCCACCAAGATCAACAAAGGCACCATAATCTGTAATATTTTTCACCACACCTTCAACGATTTGGTTTTCTTCAAGATTTTGTACGATTTCTGAACGTTGCTCAGCGCGACTTTCTTCTAAGACAGTGCGACGTGAAACCACAATATTGCCACGACGACGATCCATCTTCAAAATTTCAAAGGACTGTGAATTATGCATGAGGGGTGAAACATCACGAATGGGACGAATATCAACTTGGCTGCGAGGCAAGAAAGCAACGGCACCATCAAGATCGACTGTAAAACCACCTTTTACTTGGCTAAAGATCACTCCATCAACGCGTGCACCAGCATTGAATTTTTCCTCCAAACGGACCCAACTTTCTTCGCGCCGTGCTTTTTCACGCGATAAAACAGCTTCACCCATCGCATTTTCAATGCGTTCAATGTAAACCTCAACTTCATCGCCAACTTGCAAAGAACCATCTTTTGCTTTAGCTCCAAATTCTTTGAGAGGAATACGTCCTTCGACTTTAAGACCAGCATCAATAATGGCCATGTCTTTTTCGATTGCAATAACACGACCTTTAACAACAGATCCTTCATTAAGATCATTAGTTTGAAAAGATTCTGTTAAAAGGGCTTCAAAATCCGCTGTTGTGGGATTGTATTGTGACATAAGAACTCCTAATATATACCTTGTATTATAAGGTATGAGCGCTGGGTTAGTGTTAACATAAGCAACTTCTTAGCCTTTTTCCTTGAATAAAGGAAAAAAAGTTAGCGCTAGGCTGGAAGTTACCTTAACGAATTTATCCAATTATATGCATTTTTATGATTGGATCAATAAAACTGCATGCAACTTCAAATGTTGCTTCTATACTCAATTCTGACGTATCAAGCAAGTGGGCGTTTTTTGCTGGTTTTAATGGACTTTGTTTGCGCGTTATATCGCGACTGTCGCGCTGTTCAAGTTGAGCTAGGATTTCATGATAATTTGCTTGAACACCTTTTTTTAAAATCTCTTGGTAGCGACGTTTGGCGCGTGTTTGGACATTGGCTAGAATATAAAACTTGATATCGGCATCAGGACAAACAATAGTTCCGATATCACGCCCATCAAGCACACAGCCGGGCAAAACTTTAGCAAAGTTGCGTTGTTTTTCGACAAGAATTTTGCGTACAGCAGGATTAATTGCTATTTTTGAAGCCGCTTCACCAAGTTCATGAGAAGAAAGAAGAGAAGGATTTAAGGTATTAAAATCAAGTTCTTTAGCATAAATAATAGCATTTTTTTCATCATTAAGAGCTAAATTTTGTTGTAAAAGCGTATGAGCAACACTACGATAAGTAAGACCAGTATCGAGATGGCGAAGGCGATAATGTGCAGCAATTTTGCGTGCTAAGGTTCCTTTGCCTGAGGCTGCAGGTCCATCAATGGCGATAACAAAAGGCTTCAAGCGATTTTTCCCCCAAGTTGTTTTATAAAAGGAATAAATTCTGGAAAGCTCGTAGCGATCATTCGTTTATCATCAATAGTAACAGGTTTTTCTGATACAAGCCCAAAAATGAGAAAACACATAGCAATTCGATGATCAAGATGTGTGGAGACATGTCCACCACCCAAACCTTTGGCAGAACCTTTTCCATAAACAATAAGAAAATCTTGACCTTCTTCACAGTCTACGCAATTAATTTCGAGTCCTTGAGCAACAGCAGACAGTCGATCTGATTCTTTTACACGCAACTCTTCAATTCCTAGCATTACTGTTTTGCCTTCTGCAAAGGCTGCTGCTACTGCCAAAGCAGGATATTCATCAATCATCGATGGAGCACGTTCTTTGGGCACCGTAACGCCTCTAAGGACCGATGATTTTATCCGTAGATCAGCAACATCCTCTCCACCTGTTTGACGTCGGTTCAAAAATTCAATTTGAGCACCCATTTCCCACAATGTTTCGATAAGTCCTATTCGAGAGTTATTTATCAAAACATTTTCAATGGTGATATCAGAGTCTTCTATAAGAAGGGCTGCGATAATTGGAAAAGCAGCAGAAGAAGGATCGCCCGGAATATGAATCGTTTGTCCAGTAAGATGGGGTTGACCATTAAGATGAATCAAACGCGCACCTTCGTTATCTTTTTCTATTTCAAGTTGCGCACCGAATGCTTTTAACATTTTTTCCGTATGATCTCGTGTCAGAACTGGTTCAATAACAGTTGTAATGCCGGCGGTATTGAGTCCAGCAAGCAGAATTGCTGATTTAATTTGGGAGGAAGCTATTGGAACACGGTAACGAATCGGATTAGCCATTTTCGGACCATAAAGCGTTAAAGGAAGATGATCGTCGCGCGTTGCCTCAATTTCAACCCCCATGAGACGCAGTGGATCAAGGATACGTCCCATTGGACGTTTAGAGAGAGAAGCATCACCAATAAAGGTTGTTTTCATATGATACGGACCAACCATTCCCATAACCAAACGAGCACCTGTTCCAGCGTTTCCAAAGTCTAAAGGTTTTTGTGCAGCTAAAAGGCAACCATTCCCTGTTCCTCGTATGATCCAGAAGTCATCTTTTTTAATAATACAGGCACCCATAGCTTGCATAGCAGCAGCTGTATTGAGTACATCAGCGCTTTCAAGTAATCCATGAATATATGTCTCACCACTTGCTAATCCTCCCAATATAAGAGAGCGGTGAGAGATTGATTTATCTCCTGGTATTTGAATTTTTCCAGAGAGACTACTCGATTTATAGGTGGTTATAGGGATTGCTTTTTGCATGGAAATTCTATTTAATTCTATCTAACTTTTATGAAATTGTGCATCCTTTAGCACATGCTTTAAAAGACGTCATGAAAAAATCACTGTGGAACAGTGTATTTATCTTTGACAAAGGTATTATTTTTCGATTAAGCACCATAAAATTTATCTTTAATGGAATAATAGTTAATCAAAGAGGCACGGTTTATGGCAAAACAAGAACTTGGAACTAAACGTGTTGATCCAGAAACAGGAAAAAAATTTTACGATCTAAATCGCGATCCTATTGTGTCGCCCTATACAGGAATTTCTTATCCGCGTTCTTACTTTGAAGTTGCAGCAGCTGAAGCAAACAATGAGGAAGAAGTTGATACTGAAGAGCTTGATACAGCACTTGAAAAATCTGCTTTTATGCTTCTTGAAGAGGATGATGAGGATTCTAAAGATGACGATCTTCCTGATTTAGAAGATAGTGATGTAGATCTTGGTGATGATGATGATACATTTTTATCTCATGATGGTGACGATGAAGATGATGACGTTACTAATATTCTCGGAGGCGGTGTTTCTAATGATGACGATGCTTAAGAGAAATAAAAAAGGACATCTTTTCCATTGAATGTAAATTCTTCTTGATCTTCAACTTTGATCGTTCTAGAAAAGTTGGAATTGTATACTGTCCTTTTGGAAAAATTTGTTTTTATAGGGGCTATAGCTCAGCTGGGAGAGCGCTTGCATGGCATGCAAGAGGTCAGCGGTTCGATCCCGCTTAGCTCCACCAAAAGGACAAACTGTTCTATCAAGGGAATCAATTATAATAAAGGATGTGTACATCAATTTAAAAGGTTTATTTGCTATTTAATCATCATTCCAATAGCGCTTGTTCCTTGCATTTTAATGATATTATAATACGTTTTTAATCATTTGTTGGATTATAAAATTTTACTGTTGCAACCGTGAAAGTAGATAATTCTTTTATGTTTTGCACAGAAATAGAAAATGTGCTGTTTAACCTACGCCTTGTCTTAAAGGACAAAATTTGAATTTCCTTTACCACAATATTTCCACAAAATCATAATATGTTGGCTACCGATATCTTTTTAAAAGGTATGAAGTACTTAAACAAAGAGTAGAGAATAAAATATTAAAATATACTTCTCAATTATTGAAAATTAGAGCTTTTTTTGAGTATTTTTAATCTGATCAGATGTCCTGCCAAGAAAATTACTCACTTTGATTAGCATCTACCTGCTCAATACTAAGGTATATTAACGCTTAAATAATATATTGAATCAATTATTTTTTTTCCTTGCGCATCACAAGAAAGGTTGAGGTGTGAGAGCAAAGTAGCGCCATCATTATTGTGCTAATTCCCAATGTTGGCGATAATTCTTACATTTTAGAATGTTCATAAAAAACATTTTTAGTCTTTTCTTTCACAGTTTTTATCCACATGCCAATTGCGCTTGTTATGTGCAAGCCAATGGATTTATTGATTCAACCTCAAGAGATCTGAAACGATAAAGCCCTACGCCATTCGAAATTCTTACTTTAATATGAATAACGATATATTATCTTTATAAATCAATATGCTTAAACAATTTAAGAAAAAGAATAAAAATGCTTCTCATAAATATTCTCAAATGCAAAAGCTATCACAACATTGGAGACTGACTTGTTACTTCATAGGCGCTACAAATCTTTCTCTGAATACTCCCTACCCTGAATATTCATTGTGTGTAAAGTTGCATATACCTTATCATCCTATAAACGATAGTGTTTTTACAATACAATAAGATAACGTCTTTCAATTAAAATGGACTGGATGGACGAGTATGTTTTATTTCATACAATACTAAATATACTTAGTTCTTTTGAGGACTGTAGCGCCCTCTTTATACAAAACAACGTTTTTTCGTTTAATGCATTTCTCGTTTTTTTATATTGAATATTTCACCCTTTTTATGATGCCCGAATTGCATTTGTTTTAATTGCTATTTTATACGCTTAACAAAGAAAATATTCATATAATAATCAGCCAGTAATACGCATAATGAAAATAAAAAATGATATTATATTTTAAAATTTTTCTTCAATAACCTCTAGTACTTAGCCCAATGCGAAATGCCAGCGCTAAATAGAAGATAGTCTCCATTGTAAATTTTTTAAACAAAGGAGGTAAAAATGTCGAGAGTATCTTCAAATATATTGTGTATTGCAAAAGCTTTCTGTTGCTTGAGTTTATTCTAAAAAATAACAATTTATTTCATTGAATGATCAGAAAAACGAGACAGCCTTGTCGTATCATAAAAAATTTTTCCCTCAAATGATTTTACCACATCAATTCCCTGATTGAGATTTTCAAAAATCTTCCCTAATGCCATCCACATCTTTTTAATTGCTGTTCATAGAGCCTCGATATCCTTGCCATGCGCTGTGCTGCCTGTGAGAGTGCCGTAGTGGCATGCCCGCCACTACGCGCATAAGCACCATGTCCCATATGATAATTTAAATAAAGGCTATATGCATCATCAAATCTCACCCCATTGCGTTGAACACTTTGGCGATGATACCAAGCAACAAAATCAGCAGCATCTGCGAAATTCGTACGCCATGCAAAAGACTTTCCTGTCGAGCGAAGATACATTGCCCATGTACTGTCAAGCGCTTGAGCATAACCATAAGCTGTCGACCGACGCTTCCATGGGATAAAACCAAGTAGTTTTTTGCGTGGAGGACGTGCATTGTGACGAAAGCTCGATTCCATCTTAATGGTTGCAAGAATGATAGGCATAGGAATTCCATAGCGCATTTCCGCTCTTTGAGACACTTTACCCCAATTGTCAAAAAAACCATTTTTTTGTGCCAAAATAGCACAAGCATTATTTGTGTGGATGGGAGTGGTTGTTGCACATCCCTCTAGCAAAAACACCAGTGCCCCTAAAAACAAAAGGTGTCGCATATTCCTATTCCTCTCGTTTAAGAAATAAAACAAGATAGAGATACTAAAAAATGATTACCAATCAATAAAGAACATGATCTAACTTGTGATATTTAAGAAGCTTGCTTTGCTTTATTCCTCATCAGCAAAACGCAATGTTTGCGACTGAGCTAATGTTGTCATTTTTGTTGGTTCAGAGTAATTTTCTTTTAATTCAACAGTTTCAATGCGATTTGCCCGTTTCATAATTTTGGAGGACGATATCAAAATACCCTCTATATCTTCACCTGCTTTGTGAAAGTGCTTCTGTAATGCGCGAACACGCATATCCATTCGTCCAAAATCTTCCATCAATTTTGCTACTTCTGATTGAATTAAATGCGCTTGTTCACGCATCCGCGCATCTTTCATAATGGTTTGTACCACTTGGACAGAGAGCATCAACAAAGATGGTGAAACAATAATCACATGAGCTCTATTGGATTTTTGTACCAATGCCTCAAAGTCCTCATAAATTGTTGCAAAAATCGATTCAGATGGCACGAAAAGGAAAGCAGTGTCATGAGTTTCTCCAGGAATCAAATATTTTTGTGCAATATCACGAATATGGACTTCCATATTGGTACGAAATTGGCGTTCTGCCTCTTGACGCTCTTGCGCTGATTCTGCCTTACGCATAGCATTCCAAGCCTCCAGAGGGAATTTAGCATCAACAACAAGAGAAGGGGCTTTATTGGGCATATGAATGAGACAATCTGGGCGCTTTCCATTAGAAAGAACGGCCTGAAAAGCATAAGCGTTTGTTGGTAAGGCATCGGCAATAATTGCTTCCATCCGCCCCTGACCGAAAGTACCACGTGTCTGCTTATTGCTTAAAATAGACTGTAACTGAACAACTTGTCCCGTAAGCGATTGAATATTATTTTGTGCCGCATCAATCACTGCTAAACGCTCTTGCAAACGATTCAAATTTTCATAAGTGGATTTAGTCTGTATCTGAAGTGTTTGGCCTAAGCTTGTTGTCATCCCATTGAGTTGCTCACTGAGTGATTTATTCAATTCAGCCTGCCGTTGACCAAAAATTTCCGCCATCGTTTGCATTCGCCCTTGCATTTCAGCTTGTGTTTTCAGCAAGGTAGCCATCTGCATTTGTGCCTCACGTGCGCGTTCAGCAATTTCATTTTCCAAAAATGCTTTTTTTCGATGAGAATGTATCAACATAAAAAATGCCAAACAGACAAGTATAAATAAAAGCAAAAGCACTAGTTTAGAAAAAAAATCACCAGCGAGTATGGAAAAAAACGAATCAAACATAAATTGTAATATAACGCTCTTATTGTAAAAAAACGCAAGAATCCGTTATTCAATATTGACCAATAACAAACCATTGATTAATCTCTACTTATGCCTATGCCAATGAGATCTTTAATTACTTTACCTGATCCGATTTTACGGGAAGTGTCCAAACCTGTTGAGCAGGTCGATTCATCTCTCCAAAAACTTGCAGATGACATGTTGGAAACCATGTATAATGCTAAGGGCGTTGGTCTTGCTGCTATTCAAATTGGTATACCGCTACGTATGTTGGTTATAGATGTCTCTGGAAATTCTGAAGATGAGCAGAAAAAACCACTTGTTATTATCAACCCTGAAATTTTATGGCTTTCAGATGAGCGTAATATTTACAAAGAAGGTTGTCTTTCTATTCCTGATTATTTTGCAGAGGTTGAACGTCCTAAACGCCTTCGTGTTCGCTATCAGAACCGTAAAGGAAAACAAACAGAAATTGAAGCAGACGATCTCTTGGCAACTTGCTTGCAGCATGAAATTGATCATTTAGATGGGCGCCTTTTTATTGATTACATTTCAAAGATCAAACGCGATATGGTGATACGAAAATTTAAAAAACGCGCAAAAGAAAAAAACATGCAGGAAGCAGTTTTGTAATGGCTTTACGATTAAGTTTTATGGGAACACCAGATTTTTCTGTTCCTATTTTACATGCTTTACTGGATGCAGGTCATGATGTTGTTGCTGTTTATAGTCAACCCCCTCGCCCAGCAGGACGTCGAGGGCTTAAATTAATCCCCTCCGCTGTTCACACCGTAGCAAAAGAGAAATCTATACCCATCTTTACACCTCAAACACTTAAAACAATCGAACAACAGGAGCAATTTGCAGCACTTTCTGTTGATGCTGCTATTGTGGTGGCTTATGGACTCCTTTTACCCAAAGCTATTCTCGAAACGCCGCGTTTTGGTTGTTTTAATGCCCACGCTTCACTCTTACCACGTTGGCGTGGTGCTGCGCCTATTCAACGAGCAATTATGGCTGGTGATAAAGAAACAGGTATCATGATCATGAAAATGGATGAAGGACTTGATACGGGGCCTATCGCTCTTTCTCGCTCCATCCCCATTACGGATAACACCACCACTGCTGAGCTTTCAAACAGACTTTCACATATTGGCGCAGAACTTATGGTAGAGACTTTATCCACTCTTGAAAAAGGACGACTTAAACTGACCCCACAATCAGAAGAAGGCATCACCTATGCCGCCAAAATTAGAAAAGAAGAAACCCGCATTGATTGGACAAAACCAGCAGAGTTTATTCATAGGCATATTCGCGCGCTCTCTCCCTCTCCTAGTTGCTGGTGCAATATGAATATCGGTGGACGAGAAGAACGTGTAAAAATTCTTGATAGTCGTTTAACAACAGGTCCTTCTCTTGAAATTGGACGGATAGAACCAGATTCTTTGATTATCCATTGTGGGCAAGGACGGATAGAAATAACCTCTCTCCAAAGATCTGGCGGTAAAATTCTTGATAGCGCAACCTTTTTGCGAGGTGCTCATATTTCTGCTGTTTTTTAAGATGCCACGTTTTAAACTCACTCTTGAATATGATGGTTCAAATTATGCTGGTTGGCAGCGTCAAGCAAAACTTCACACGATACAAGGAGCTCTTGAACAAGCGATTTTTTGCTTTAGTGGACAACAATTGACCATAACAACAGCAGGACGAACGGATGCGGGCGTACACGCTACCGGACAAGTTGCGCATGTTGATTTTGAAAAAAACTGGCTCTCCCATACTGTGCGAGATGCGCTCAATGCTCTTTTACGTAAACAGGGAGAGGCGATTTCAATCTTAAATGTAGAAAATGTCCCTGATGACTTTGATGCACGATTTTCCGCAACCAAACGCCATTATCTTTTCAAAATCCTCAATCGTCGCTCTCCACCAGCTTTAAATGCCAAACGCGTGTGGTGGTTGCCAAAGCCTCTTAATGCTGACGCCATGCATGAAGCTGCGCAAAAGCTTGTAGGACAACATGATTTTACAACTTTCCGTTCAGCACATTGCCAAGCCAAAAGCCCTATTCGCACCCTTGAACGCCTCGATATTCAAAGAGAAGGTGAAGAAATTTTTCTTTATGCACAAGCTCGTTCTTTTCTTCATCATCAAATCCGTTCATTCGCAGGAAGCCTCATGGAAGTGGGTATTGGACGTTGGACAGCTCAAGATCTCGAAGCAGCTCTTCATGCTAAAGATCGTAAACGTTGTGGTGTTGTTGCCCCCCCCTCAGGACTTTATTTAACCAAAGTAGAGTATTAATGATCCTTCAAGAGTGAGCGTCTCAAAAGTCGTTAAGGCAGTTTATAAAAAGAACGAATTTCTTCAAAAGCTTCTGCTGCTGTATTAACAAATTTCACAAAATTAACATCAGTAGGAGAGATTGTACCTTGTGCAGACAGATACTCAAAATTGATAGTATTGCTCCAAAATTCTTTGCCAAACAATAAAATTGGTACCTGTTTCATACGCCCTGTCTGTACTAAAGTTAACGTCTCAAACAGTTCATCCAGAGTCCCAAATCCGCCAGGGAAAATGGCTAGGGCTTTCGCTCGTACTAAAAAATGCATTTTGCGCATCCCCAAATAATGAAAATTGAAACACAAATGCGGCGACACATACGAATTAGGCTCTTGCTCATGTGGTAAAATAATATTCAAGCCAATCGTTGGGGCACCAACATCACAAGCACCACGATTTCCCGCCTCCATGATTCCTGGTCCGCCCCCCGTAACAACCACAAATTCACGATATTCTGTCGTAGCAGAATAAAGTGAGCACAAACGCGCAAACTCTCTTGCTTCATCGTAATAATGTGACATAGCATGCAAATTTTTCTTTTGTATTTCATTTTTTGCAGCCCACGCTGCTTGCCCAGGTTCAGGAATACGCGCACCACCAAACAAAACAACTGTTGATTGAATATCATATTCTTTAAGGGTTATTTCCGGCTTTAAAAATTCAAGACTAATACGTTGTGAGCGCAGCTCTGGACGCATCATAAAATCTTGATCGGTATAGGCTAAACGATAAGTAGACGAACGCATTTGTGCTGAATTAGAAACTTTATGTATTTGTTGTAGAGCATCCTTCGCATGGAGAAGTGGTGCCCAGTTTTCTTGCTCTGCTTTTCTTTTTTCTTTACAGCTTTTTTTCATACACCTGTCCTACTTCCTCATCGTTTTATTGACTGAACACATTTCTTCGCGTAGTTCATAGAGAATAAATCTTGAAGCTTTCAACTTGTTTAACGGAACTCTCGTCATGACCCATATCACACAACTTGAAATTATTATCGAACAAGCTTTTGATGATCGCGATTCTATCGATACTACCACAAAAGGCGAAATACGTGAGAGTGTTGAACATGCATTGAACCTTCTTGATAAAGGTGAAATTCGTGTTGCAGAACGACACAAAAATGGACAATGGCATGTTCATCAATGGTTGAAAAAAGCGGTTTTACTCTCTTTTCGGCTTAATCCTATGCAAATTATTACTGGTGGAATCAATGGGACACATTGGTGGGATAAAGTTCCTTCAAAATTCTCTGGTTGGCAAGAGGCAGATTTTAAAAGTGCTGATTTCCGTTCCGTTCCTGGAGCCATTGTACGTCATTCTGCTTACATTGCACCCAACGTTATATTGATGCCTTCCTTTGTCAATCTTGGTGCTTTTATCGATGAGGGCACAATGGTTGATACATGGACCACCGTTGGTTCTTGTGCACAAATTGGTAAACATGTCCATCTTTCTGGCGGTGTTGGTATTGGAGGTGTTTTGGAACCACTGCAAGCAAATCCAACAATCATTGAAGATCATTGCTTTATCGGTGCTCGCTCTGAAATTGTTGAAGGCTGTATTATCCGTGAAGGTGCTGTTTTGGGAATGGGAGTCTTTATTGGAAAATCAACAAAGATTATTGATCGTACAACAGGTGAAATTTTTATTGGTGAAGTACCAGCCTATTCAGTGGTTGTACCAGGTTCTCTCCCTGGAAAACCTTTACCAAATGGTGAAGCAGGACCTAGCCTTTATTGTGCTGTTATTGTAAAACGTGTTGATCAAAAAACACGAGAAAAAACATCCATTAATGATCTTTTACGTTCTTAGACACAAGATTAATGCATAATAATATTTCATCGTTTTTTAACTTGAATAATAACCTCGAATACAAGGATTCTCTCATTTCAAATCCTTTCATAGTGAATCAATCACTATCATTTTCTGCTCGTCTCATAAACACTGTTGGTGTATGGGTAAGAAGCACTTTAAGAAAAGAATAAAAATGTCTTTAATGAATTTTCTCAAGCACCATGTGTCTTTATGACAATAAATATGGTTATGAGTTTTATGTCATTCACGGAAGCTTTACCGTTATACTTTCTACGCACGCTATCGTGAAATGAGGTCGAGTGTATTGAGAGATATTTATTAAAATACGTGCACAAATATGCAACACAAACGCATTTTGTTTAAAGCATTCTGTTTTACATGAGAAAGTGACACCATTACGCAATACACAAAAACATGAAGCACGGCGCAATTCTATTTAAAGTGTCCTTTAAACACCTGAACCAATCGACAAAAGCAAAAGCGCAATCAATGAGAGAAAATACTCCTTTTTTCATTATTTGTTCATTTTGAGCGCTTGAATAAATGCTGATTGTGGAATTTCTACTTTTCCAAATTGGCGCATCCGCTTTTTGCCTTCTTTTTGCTTTTCCAAAAGTTTGCGCTTACGCGTAACATCACCCCCGTAACATTTCGCTGTTACATCTTTACGCAAAGCACGAATCGTTTCGCGCGCTATAACTTTACCACCAATAGCCGCTTGAACTGGAATCTGAAACATATGCTGGGGAATAAGATCTTTCAGTTTTTCACACATGGAACGCCCGCGCTTTTCTGCAATCGTGCGGTGAACAAGCATCGATAATGCATCAATAGGCTCTCCATTCACCAAAATAGACATTTTAACTAAATCACCTTCTGCATAATCTGTCATTTGATAATCAAAAGAAGCATAACCCTTTGAGATTGATTTTAGCCGGTCATAAAAATCAAAAACAACTTCATTCAGTGGTAAATCATACGTTACCATAGCACGGGTTCCAACATAGGACAAACCAACCTGTACCCCGCGCCGCTCTTGGCATAGTTCTAAAATTGACCCAAGATAATTATCAGGAGTCATGATTGTCGCCCGAATCCACGGTTCTTCTATGGAAGAAATTTTAACCACATCAGGCATATCCGCTGGATTGTGCAACTCTTTAACAGAACCATCATTCATATTCATGCGATAAACAACCGAAGGTGCTGTCGCGATTAAATCCAAATTAAACTCACGCTCTAATCGCTCTTGAATAATTTCAAGATGCAGAAGTCCCAAAAATCCACAGCGAAAACCAAACCCCAAAGCCGCAGATGTTTCCATTTCAAAAGAAAAACTCGCATCATTTAAGCGTAATTTGCCCATGGCTGCACGCAAATCATCAAAATCGGCAGCATCAATTGGAAAAAGTCCACAAAAGACAACCGGTTGCGCAGGCTTAAAACCAGGTAAAGCATTTTCACAAGGACGGCGCTCTTCAGTAATCGTATCCCCAACCCGTGTATCTGCTACCTCTTTGATAGAAGCAGTGATAAAACCAATCTCGCCCGGTCCTAATTCATCAACCTGTACCATTTTAGGTGTAAAAACCCCAACGCGCTCAACTGGATATTTTGCTCCTGTACCCATCATACGAATGGTTTGGCCTTTTTTTAAAATACCATCTATCACCCGTACCAAAACAATAACACCAAGATATGCATCATACCAGCTATCAACCAACATTGCTTTCAAGGGATTTGCAACATCGCCTATATGTGGAGGTGGTAATTGTGCAACAATTGCCTCCAAAACATCAGGAACACCCAAACCTGTTTTTGCTGATATTTCTACTGCTTGAGATGTATCAATGCCTATTACATCTTCAATTTGTTCTTTAACACGCTCAGGTTCTGCTGCTGGAAGATCAACTTTATTGAGAACAACAACCAACTCATGGGAATTATCAATGGCTTGATAAACATTTGCTAACGTCTGCGCCTCTACGCCTTGGCTTGCATCCACCACCAACAGAGAACCTTCACAAGCTGCCAATGAACGCGAAACCTCATAAGCAAAATCCACATGACCAGGTGTATCCATAAGATTTAAAATATAGGTTTCACCATTCTTTGCCTTATAGTGTAAACGTACCGTTTGTGCTTTAATAGTAATTCCACGTTCACGCTCAATATCCATGGAATCGAGTACTTGTTCTTTCATCTCACGTGTATCAAGCCCACCTGTTATTTGAATCAAACGATCAGCTAAAGTTGATTTGCCGTGATCAATATGCGCCACGATGGAAAAATTACGAATATAATTACGATCTATTGTCATATAAGGCGATTTAGCAAAGAATAATACAAAACGCAAAGACCAATTATGTTCCGGCTTCTATCAAAATAATATAAACCTAAAAAGCTTCTCAAAACACAACTTTTTATAGCCTAAAAAATGAGGCTTTTGTTTGCTAAATTAAATCCAAGGGTGCTAAAATGATCCTTTCACATCTTATTTGATAACTCATATCTGTAGTAAGCCGGCACCATCACACACTTTGCCAGCCTCCAATATTACGACGATCCTTTACACTTGAAAAAGTTTATAAGAGATATGCCTTTCTTGTACAGTCTTTACCCACATGCCCCCCACCCACTTGTGATGTGTAAGCAAGTGATTTGGATTGATTTAACATGAAAATGATTTGACGTGAGAAAATTTTACGGTATTCAGGGTTCTAATTCAATGTGAATAGTGCTATATTATAATTATAAATCAATGTATTATCATATTTATATGATGGGCGTGTATATCACTTAGGCTTGCAATAAATTCGCAAGAAATGCTTTTTTATTTGTACGCAATAATCTTCTTTTTTAGTAATCTTATATAAAATAATATGAATATCGCGGGAGTTTCTTCTCAATTTTTAAAACTTTAGAAATATGCTCTATTGAGTCATGTTTTTATATAACTCCTTCCTTCCTCCATTAAACATAAAGCACACCAATCCTCTTCGATTCATTGGATAACACATTGATTTATAATGATCGTTTATTGTTTTGCGATTTAAATTAAAACTCTGAATATCGCGAGCCTCTCTCATTTTAAATCTTCTCATAATGAATCAATAAATTTTTTGCTTCCCCATTATAAAACAGAGCTAGTGTATGGATAAAAACGTTTAAGAAATGAGTAAAAATGCCTCTCTCTTTCAAATGCCAAAGGCTATCATAATATTGAGAACTGATAAAGAAAATGCTAGTGCCCTTTATTTTAAGTAAAATGATAATGCTCTGTGGTTTTTCTATACTTCATGCGGACTGTCAATGAATATGATGTATATTGAGAAAATTATCTTTTAAAAAACGCTTTGTTATGGGGATACTTTGGGCGTTCTATTTTGCATGAGAAGCGTAACTCTATTAAAGGACAAAAGAAATAACGTGCGACAGTGCGTAATTCTCATTATTCAAAAACATTACCGTAGATGTTTTTGAAAGTTGTTAAAGCCAAATTTAAACATGATCGTAAAGATGAGCGTTAATTTTTACCTTTATATCACCTCATGCTTTGGCTCAATAAAGGTTGTCTTCCCGTTTCAGAAGTTAGGCAAACAGATACATGCAAAAGCTGGAATAACTTATAGAACTTCTTAATCATCTTAATATTAAAAAAGCTTCAAAAATGAAAACTCTACAAGCAAAAATCTCATGCAATAAAATCATAATAAAAAAATGTATAGCTAATCAATTTTTTTAATTGCTTTATTTTTTTTACGCCATTGTGAAGGTTGTAATTCAGCCACAATTATCCCAATCAGAATAAGCAAACCGCCCAATAAAGCTAAGGGAGATAAATGTTCGCCAGCCAAACGCCCAACAATACCAGCCCATACCGGTTCACCTGCGTAAATGAGTGTCGCACGCGTAGGGGAAATAGACTTTTGTGCCCAATTCATAGCTAATTGAATGATGGCACTCATTAATGCCAATCCTATACCAATATTAAACCACACCCACGAAAATTCAGGGATGCTTTCACCCATCAAAGGCATACAAGCAAATGAAAAAAAACCACTAAAAAATAACTGAATAATGGTTACACGCCGACTATCAACCTTGTTCGCAAAAATTCCGATGAGTATGACTTCTCCAGCAATCGCTAAAGCGCCTAACAAAGTTAAAATTTCGCCTTTTGAAAAATCAAAATTTCCCGGCTTTTGCCCTGAAATAAATACAAGCCCAATAAAAGCGAAAATAATACCAATCCAACAAGCTAAACGGGGAGGTTTTTTAAAAACAATCCATTGCAAGATTGGAACCATCGGTACATAAAGCGCTGTGATAAAAGCTGACTGACTACTAATAATTGTTTGAAGTCCAGCTGCTTGAAAAGCATAACCAAAAAACATGGCTAAACCTATCGCCATCCCAGCGAAAACTTCATAAACAGTTATACCTTTTATAGAGCGCCAAAAAATTACCCCACATATAAGAGATGCAACAATAAAACGAAATCCAACAAAAAACAGAGGACCACTATAGCGTACCGCAATGTGAATGACTAAAAATGTAACGCCCCACAATATTGTCGCAGTAAATATTGCCAATTCTGGCTTACTTAATAAAGGATATTTAAACTGTTTTAGATTCACCATGAAAAACTTTCTCTTCCAATTTTCCCCACAATTTATGAAACAATAAGCGTTCCAACTCCCTGTTCGGTAAACAGCTCTAGTAAAACAGAATGAGGAGTTTTACCATTTAAAATGACAACACCTTCCACGCCATTTTGAAGGGCTTTTATACAAGTCTCTACTTTTGGAATCATGCCTCCTGAAATTGTCCCATTTTTAATAAATTTCTCAGCTTCAGAAACTGTCAATTCTTTTAAAAGTTTACCCTGGTTATCCAAAACACCAGGAACATCAGTGAGAAATAAAAGGCGTTTAGCCTCTAATGCACCAGCAATAGCTCCAGCAAAAATATCAGCATTAATATTATAAGTTTTACCATCGCGTCCTGGAGCCACAGGAGCAAGAACCGGTATCATTTCAGAACATGCTAAAAGATCTAGCAATGTGCGGTCAACTTCAACAGGCTCACCAACAAACCCCAAATCTAAAACACGTTCAATATGCGAATCAGGATCAATGACAGTTTTATAAGCCTTTTCGGCAAAAACCATATTGCCATCCTTGCCGCATAATCCTATTGCCCATTCTCCCTCAGCATTGATGAGAGCAACAATTTCTTTATTTATGGAACCCGCTAAAACCATTTCAACCACTTCAACGATCCGCTCATCGGTTACCCGTAATCCGTTTTCAAATCGCGATTCAATCCCCATTTTCATTAAAATTTCAGCAATTTGAGGCCCACCACCATGAACAACAACAGGATTAATCCCCGATTGCTTTAATAGAGCAATATCACGCGCAAATGCTCGCCCCAAAGCAGGATCACCCATAGCATGGCCGCCATATTTTACCACGACCGTTTCATTTTCATATTTTTGCATATAGGGTAAAGCAGACGATAAAAATGCTGCTTGTTTTTCCAAAACATCTACATCACCGTTTTTAGCATCATCCATCAATAGAGCCTCCTCATCACTTTTTACCATCTCTTAATGAAATTTAGGAAAAGTGAAAACAATAAAACCAAACTTTACTCTACCCACCCCCCTGAAAATCGTCAATTTTCCTCTAAATTACGAAAAAGGAATAGCGAAATGAAATACAAAAACTTCCTTTAAAAATTGACAGCGAAAAATTAAACAAAATAGGCGTAAAAAAACGTCATTATTTTATGATCTTATATATAAAATTGAAAAGCAAAATTTTGAAGCTACGCTGCACATTCAACTCATTATTTTATCCCTATGGATACTTAACAATGAATAGGAATATATACAACCATTGATTTTGTAAGATAAAAATAAAGTTTCTTATAATAATAAAATTAACATATTCCTAAGATAAGAAATCACTCAACTGCTTTATAGCTTATCCCAATAAACTATAACTTTGGTTTTAAAAATTTGACTTTTTCTCAATCATTAAACATGAGGAAATGTCGATTGAACGCTCCTCATGGAGAATCATAATAAGTTGATTTATAATAATAATTTATCTTTTTATATCGTAAAATCGAAAAAAGGCTTTGCAACTTTATCCATATATTGTGATAGCTCTTCAAAAGCATCTTCGTAAAAGCATTTAATTGTTTAGATTACTCTCTTCGTAAGGTTTTATAAAACTTCTCATTTTTCATGATCGGTCATTAAGTTTTTCTTTCTGCATAGCGATACATGCTTGAATTATTCAATGTTTTTTAGAATTGTTAATTCTTTTAATGTATTATTTTAATTATGTTATTTTATGAAAAAAGATTCATTTCGTAAATTTCTCTTTCCATATCACTAACAATTTCAATAATATATCGTGCTGTTTTCTAAGCATATTGTGCTATTTTTTTATTGTATTTATTTTTTCTTTTTAAAGGTAACTTCCTCTATCTTCCCACCAACTTTTTATTATGCCAATAAATTCAATTAAGTGAATTCCATCGAATCTGTTTCCCTACAAGAGAGATACATAGAATACCTCAAAACGTGTTTTGTTATGTCTTCTTTAGCATTAAACACACATTATCTCATTCCACAATTTCTTTGGAACAAAATAAACTTGATTATAGCGTTTTTTATTATCTGGAAGAAGTATTTATGACATCAGAAATACAAAACTAAATCCGCATCTAAAAAGACATGATTACGGCTAAAAGCTAAGATGAGGCATGTAAAAGCTATTCCAAATAAAATAACCCTTATTTTAAAGGAAGCAGTGATTAAAACTATGAAAAATGCCAAAAATAAAATCGGTTATAAGAAGTTGATACTTTATTTGAAATAAGATGGATTGCCTAACAGCTTATTTAGCGTTTCTTGGCAAGCTGCTACCTATTTTACAGTTTTATTATAGAGCCTTTAAAAAGAAATACAAAAAATACTGAATGCATAAAGGCAGTTATCATGACACTGGCAATATTTATTATCAATCACTCAATTGCGTTCTTATATGGATAAGCCCTTTTTAAAATGTCATAGACACTCAAAAATAAGACTTATCCATAAAACTCATGAAATATAAAAACTATCAGCAACAGGAGTTTATCCTAAATTAGCTGTCTCTCTCTTTTCTTTTCAAGAAAAAATGCTTTTCAAAGACAATGAGATAATAGAAAACTTAATGAAAATAACTTTCCTACAGCTCTCTCTAATTATTCTGAGAACATTCACATATTTTAACCAGAAATATTTTCAAAAAATTCTTTCATACGTGAAAAAAAACCATGTGATTGCGGTGAATTTTCATGATTTGAGAGCTTTTCAAATTTTTGCAACAATTCACGTTGTTCTTGCGTTAATTTCTGCGGTGTCTCAATCGTGATATGGATGTAAAGATCACCCCTTGCTTGCTGACGGCGCAACATGGGCATACCTTTGCCTCTAAGGCGGAATTGACGTCCATTTTGTGTCCCTTCTGGAATCTTAACGCGTGCTTTAACACCATCAAGGTCGGAAACTTCAAACTCTCCTCCTAAAGCAGCTGTTACCATTGAAATAGGAACGCGACAGTGAAGATCTGCTCCTTCTCGCTGAAAAAACTCATGCGGTTTAATGGAAAGGAAAATATAAAGATCACCATTGGGGCCACCACGAATACCAGCATCACCCTCACCAGAAAGGCGAATACGCGTTCCATCTTCAATACCAGCTGGAACATTTACGCTCAATGAACGTTTTTTCTCTATGCGTCGTGTCCCCTGACATTTGGGGCATGGATCCGTAATAGTTTCACCACGTCCATGACATGAAGGACATGTTCGCTCAATAGAAAAGAAACCTTGTGCTGCACGCACACGACCAGATCCATGACATATTCCACAAACTTGCGGCTTAGAGCCCTTTCTCGCTCCTGATCCCTCACAAACATCACACGTGACGGAACTGGGAATATTAATTTCTGCAGTTTTTCCTGAAAATGCCTCTTCTAAAGTCACTTCCATATTATAACTCAAATCTGCACCACGTTCGCGACTATCACCACGCTTACGGTGTGTCCCTCCCATAATCTCACCAAAAAAGTCTTCGAAAATATCCGCAAATCCACCACCAGCAGCAAAACCGCCAAAGGGATTTGCTCCCCCTTGACCACCACTATTTTCAAAGGCCGCATGGCCAAATCGATCATAAGCAGCACGCTTCTGAGGATCTTTAAGAACTTCATAGGCTTCGCCAATTTCTTTGAATTTTCGCTCTGCCTCTTTATCCCCCGCGTTGCGATCAGGATGATATTGCATTGCCAACTTACGAAAAGCAGATTTCAACTTTTTATCATCACATTCGCGAGTCACGCCAAGAATTTCATAATAGTCAACCTTCATCATGTATTCCTGATAATTTTTCTGTCATCCATCTTTATGGATAATATTGCTTTTAATTTATATTTTTAGCAACAAAGTTGCAACTTATCTCAAATAATAAAGCCCAGCCTTATATTTCAAAGGCCGGGTTTATAAATTAATCAACACATATGCTGACACTATTTCTTCTTATCATTAACTTCTTCAAAATCAGCATCAACAACATCATCATTCTTTGCCTCTGTTTCAGTGTCAGCGCTCGCTGCTTGTGAGGCTTCGTACATAGCCTGTCCAAGCTTCATACTGACTTCTGCTAATTTTTGCATCTTTGTTGTTACTTCTTCCGTATCACTGCCTTCAAGCGCAGATTTCAAATCAGATATTGCTGTTTCAATCTGTCCCTTTTCTTCAGCTGATACTTTATCGCCATATTCATTGAGCGACTTTTCAGTTGAATGAATAAGAGCCTCCGCTTGATTTCTAGCTTCAACACCTTCACGGCGTTTTTTATCCTCAGCCGCGTGCTCTTCTGCATCCTTTACCATTTTTTCAATATCAGCATCACTTAAACCACCTGATGCCTGAATACGAATTTGATGCTCTTTACCTGTTCCCTTATCTTTGGCCGAAACATTAACAATACCATTCGCATCGATATCAAAAGTAACTTCAATTTGAGGTATACCACGTGGTGCTGGAGGAATACCAACAAGATCAAATTGAGCCAATAACTTATTATCACTTGCCATTTCCCGTTCACCTTGGAAAACACGAATCGTCACAGCACTCTGGTTATCATCAGCTGTCGAAAAAACTTGCGATTTTTTTGTTGGGATAGTGGTATTGCGCTCAATAAGGCGTGTGAAAACCCCACCCAAGGTTTCAATACCCAAAGATAAAGGCGTTACATCTAGCAACAACACGTCTTTGACATCGCCTTGCAATACACCTCCTTGGATGGCAGCACCCATTGCGACCACTTCATCAGGATTAACACCTTTGTGTGGATCCTTACCAAAGAAGCTCTGCACGACTTGCTGAATCTTGGGCATACGTGTCATACCACCTACTAAAACAACTTCGTCAATTTCACCAGCCTTTAATCCAGCATCTTTCAACGCAGCTTTACAAGGCTCGATGGTACGCTGCACTAAATCGTCAACGAGAGATTCAAATTTTGCCCGAGTCAATTTCATTGTTAAGTGCTTGGGACCTGATTGATCTGCCGTGATAAATGGTAAATTGATTTCTGTTTGCTGTGACGAAGAAAGCTCAATCTTTGCTTTTTCTGCCGCTTCTTTTAAGCGCTGTAAAGCTAATTTATCATTTTTCAGATCAATTCCTTGCTCTTTTTTGAATTCATCTGCAAAATAACCAACTAGGCGCATATCAAAGTCTTCACCACCTAAAAACGTATCTCCATTGGTTGATTTAACTTCAAAAACGCCATCTCCAATTTCAAGAACTGAAATATCAAATGTACCACCACCAAGATCGTAAACTGCTATTGTTTTTCCGTCTTTTTTGTCCAAACCATAAGCTAAAGCAGCAGCTGTTGGCTCATTAATAATCCGTAAAACTTCAAGTCCAGCAATTTTACCCGCGTCTTTCGTAGCTTGACGTTGCGCATCATTAAAATAAGCAGGAACCGTAATAACGGCTTGTTCAACTTTTTCACCAAGATAAGATTCTGCTGTTTCCTTCATCTTTTGCAAAATCATAGCTGAAATTTGCGACGGAGAATATTTCTTTCCCGCTTCTTCAACCCATGCATCACCATTGTCACCTTTAACAATTTTATAAGGCACAAGTGCTTTATCTTTTTCAACCATAGGGTCATCAAAACGGCGCCCTATCAAACGTTTAACTGCAAAAACTGTCCCTTCAGGATTTGTCACCGCTTGCCGTTTAGCAGGCTGCCCAACAAGCCGCTCCCCCCCATCAGTAAAGGCAACAACGGAAGGTGTTGTTCGCGCTCCTTCTGAGTTTTCAATAACTTTTGCGTTTTTGCCATCCATAACAGCCACACAAGAGTTCGTTGTCCCCAAATCAATACCAATTACTTTTGCCATATTATAATCTCCATTCAGCAAGCTACCTCAACCTTCATAAAGCATCTTTTTAAGATAGCTCCTCATAACACCTAAAGCCCGTATATTGCTTCAAGCAACATAAATAATAATAAACTGCAAGTCGCAACAAGCCTTGCTGCCTCGTATATAAGAACAGGCTTTTATTGCTACAAGAGAATAATGAGAGAAACATCTCTAAAATAAAAAATTTATTTTAAAATAGGCACTCTAATGACCCATAAATACCATATTTATGAGAGACTTGAGATCATAATATATTTTTCTTGCAATTCTCAACAAATATATCTTTCTATAAAAATTAAAAAAATAAAAGAGCGATTGCACTCTCGCTCTTGATCTTCTCATCATTGATAAAATGATACTCCCGTAAAAGCTTTTTAAAAGGCAAATAATTTATATCACGAATATTATAAATTTTTCTTGGACTAAAATAATCATCATATCTAATACTCACATCTGTAAAGGTATTATCCATCGATCTCCTTTCAAAAATTCTCCTTCTAACGGTCTCATTGTTTGCGGTTATTTGAAATCTATGCTTTAAACTCACCTAAAGCGTTTTTTCTTATACTATATAATTTTGAACTTTGAAAATATATAAAAATGCCTCTGTATAAACGCTTTAAAATGCCAAGAGCTGTCATAATATTAAAATTGGTAAAGTGGTTGATGATTGTTCTATATTATATTTATTAAGCAAAATAGCAGTGCATCATAGATTTTATACCATTTACAAATATTATTTATGAGATGAACACGGAAGCGTTGAGAGGTGTGTTGTCGTTGTAAACCTTACTGCCTTCCTTTAAAATCAAATAATTCTATGATTTTTATTCTCATATTCAAATCAATTTCATTTTAGTATTTCTTTCTTTTATTTTAAATAAAAGCTCTGCTAAAATAAAAAAATATTCAAAGTGTGAATCTTATGAAGGAGGGTAAATCAATGATGACATCTATTATTAAGAAAATAACAAATCTCATCTTTAAGAATATAATCCATACACAATATCCATACAAAAAGGTTATCATAAATATCGTGTGTGCTCTTCTCTTTGCTGGTATAACCCTGCCAGCAGGTGCTCAGCAATATAAACTTGGCGACATAGAAATTCTCAATCCTTGGACACGAGAAACACCTAAAGGTATAAGAGTTGGTAGCGGTTATCTCTATATTATTAATCACAGTAATACCCCAGACCGTTTGGTTTCTATTTCCACAAACGGAGTAAAAACAACAGAGATACACTCTATGGCTGTCGTTAATGATATTATGAAAATGGAAAAAATGCACAATGGCATTGAAATTCCGGGAAATGGAGAAATCACGCTTAAGCCTGGCGGTGATCATATTATGTTTATGGGGCTTTCAAAACCATTCAAGTTAGGTGATAAAATTAGCGCAAAATTGACATTTGAGAAAGCAGGAACCATTGATGTTGATTTCTCTGTAAACGCTATGAAAGTACCATCACCTTCTAAATCCTCTCTTGTTCACTAAGCTCCTTTTATATAAATACACAATAAATACACACTTTATAAAATGAAGGAGCGTGAATTTTTTTACGCTCCTTTATTTTTTGTTTAATGCCATCAGTAAAAAATTATCCTCTTTGATGAATTAACTATGGTCAATTTCAGGAATACGTAAAACTTGTCCAGGATAAATTTTATCGGGAGATTTTAGCATTGGCTTATTGGCTTCAAAAATAAATGTGTTTTTATTACCTTGCCCTTTTCCATAAACCTCTTCAGCAATTTTCCAAAGATTATCATCAGATTTAACCTCATAAAAGCGAGAAGTTTTTCTAGGCGTTGTATCTATAACCTTTAATTGATCAACATCTACAGAAGAGATACCTTGTGCATTGCCAACAACCAGCAGTGCTTTTTCAAGTGTTTCCCTATCTGGAACTTCACCGCTTAAAATAGCTTTACCGTCTTCAACTTGAATATTGACTTTTTCTGTACCGAGTTGAAAATCATCAAATGCTCTTTTAAAATCTTTTTCTTTTGGTTCATGGTCCCCAATACCTAACTTTTCCCCTACAGTTTTAATAAAATTAAAAAATCCCATTACGACCTCCTTTCGTGTAGCAGAAACAAATTTTTGTGCATATATTGCCACATTCTTTTCTTTGCTCTTAAAACACATAGGCAGATTTTCTAAACTTCAACAATCAAAACTACATCTGTTCAATTATGAGACAAATACAATAATAAACTTTGTAATAAACCTTGATAAAAAAAGCCTTTATGAAAATTTTCTCTCAAATGAAGGGATCTTAATAGACGTAGAAACATTATAAATTATGAAAGCAAAACAAGATTTTACAGTAATGACAAAAGGTTTTTTACTTTGCTACAATTTGTATCATATTTGTTTTGCAAAAAAAATATGAACTCCCATATAAATAAGTGTGGGTAATTTGCTACCACAGCAATAGAAAGGTCTAAGAAACCATGAAAGATACACCAACAATCACACAAACGATTGTACTTGTTGATGATGATCGCAATATTTTGACATCTTTATCTTTTGCGCTTGAGACAGAAGGATATCGGGTTGAAAGCTATACAGATGGAGCATCTGCACTCAAGGGTCTCACACTTCACCCTCCACACTTAGCTATTTTTGATATTAAAATGCCCCGAATGGATGGGATGGAACTTTTGCGTCGTTTGCGTCAAAAATCTGATCTTCCAGTTATTTTTCTCACCTCTAAAGATGATGAAATTGATGAATTATTTGGTCTCAAAATGGGAGCTGATGATTTTATTACTAAACCTTTCTCCCAACGTCTTCTTATTGAACGCGTGAAAGCTATTTTGCGCCGTTCTAATGCACGTAACCAACCGCTTTCTACAGGAACTTCTTCCACCTCTTCTCTCAAACGTGGAGATCTTGTGATGGATCAAGAACGCCATACCTGTACATGGAAAGATAAACCTGTTATTTTAACCGTTACGGAATTTTTGATTCTGCAAACCTTAGCACAAAGACCAGGAGTTGTAAAAAGTCGTGATGCTTTAATGGATGCTGCCTATAGTGATCAAGTCTACGTAGATGATCGCACCATTGATAGTCACATTAAACGTCTGCGTAAAAAGTTTAAACAAGTGGATGATGATTTTGCAATGATTGAAACACTTTATGGTGTAGGTTATCGTTTCCACGAGGTATAAAACTACTTTGTCGCAAAAATTTGAACGGCAATCAAATCGATGACAGACAATTCTCAACTGGAAACTTTACAAAAAACAACCGTTAATGGTACATCCTCAACGCCATTTCTTATGTTTTCTCGTTTGCATCTTCGAATACAACGTCTCTTTAGACAATTGCTTTTTTCCAGCCTTACACGTCGCATTGTTATATTAAACATTGCTGCCCTTGCCGTTTTAGTTACAGGCATTTTATACCTTAACCAATTTCGCGATGGTTTAATTGAAGCAAAAATTAAAAGTTTATGTACCCAAGGAAAAATTATTGCTGGGGCTATTGCTGCTTCTGCAACAGTAGATACAAATTCTATCCTCATTGATCCCCAAAAACTCTTAGAGTTACAGACTGGTGAAAGCGTTACACCAGCCCCTCAATCAACCGATTCTTGGGATTTTCCTATTAACCCTGAGCAAGTTGCCCCTCTTTTACGGCGTCTCATCACACCTAAAACGACAAGAGCACGTATCTATGATCGTGATGCTACTCTCCTTCTTGATTCGCGCGTTCTTTATTCTAGTGGAGAAGTTTTTAGTTATGATTTACCCCCACTTAAAACAGAACAAAACATGTGGGATCGCCTTACTTCATGGTATTCAAGCGCATTTTATGGTAAAGGTATTGCTCTTGACAGAGAACAAACAAAAACCAGTGGTATTGCTTATCCAGAAGTGTACCGCGCATTAAACGGATCTCTTGCTACGGCAAAAAGACGCAACAGACAAGGGCAATTAATTGTTTCTGTTGCCGTTCCTGTTCAACGCTATCGCGCAGTGGTTGGAGCTCTTCTTCTTTCAACCACTGGTTCCGATATTGATAACATTGTAAAAGGCGAAAGACTGGTTATCTTTAAAGTTTTTGCCGTTGTAGGTAGCGTACTTTTGGTTCTTTCTCTCTTTTTGGCCCATACGATTGCCCATCCATTAAGTAAATTATCTGCCTCGGCTAATCGAGTGCGTAATGGCAATAATCAGCGTGTAGAAATTCCTGATTTTTCAATGCGTGAAGATGAAATTGGTCACCTTTCAACTTCTATTCGTGATATGACCAATGCCCTTTATATGCGTATTGAAGCCATTGAACGCTTTGCTGCTGATGTAAGCCACGAATTAAAAAATCCTCTCACCTCTCTACGCAGTGCTGTTGAAACGCTCCCTCTGGCTAAAAATGAAGAAGCACAAGAGAAATTGCTTGAAATTATTCAACATGATGTGCGCCGCCTTGATCGGTTGATTACAGATATTTCTGATGCATCACGGCTCGATGCAGAGCTTGCACGAGAAACCGCAGAGATTGTTGATATGACACCGCTTTTGGAAAGTCTTGTTCATGCTGTTCAGGAAGTGTATCGTAATACGCAAACCATTGATATAAGCCTTAATATTGTCCCACGTCCTCATGGAAAAGCCTATCTTGTATTGGGACACGAACTCCGTTTAGGACAAGTGATTTCAAATCTTCTTGAAAATGCGCGTTCTTTTATTCCTCGGAATCGTGGCAAAATTTGCATTACTATGAAAAGTCATGCTTCAACCCTTATTTTAACCATTGAAGATAATGGCCCAGGTATTCGTTCAGAAAATATTGAACGCATTTTTGAACGTTTTTATACAGATCGACCAAATGAAGATGCTTTTGGGCAAAACTCTGGACTTGGCCTTTCTATTAGTCGGCAAATCATCGAAGCTCATAATGGGACAATTACAGCCGAAAATATTATTGATCCTACACTTGGGAAGTGTAAAACTGGTGCACGTTTTACTATTATGCTTCCGCTTGCTAAATAAATCTTTTATCCAAAGTAAAAGACATGAAAACAAAATGTGAAATACTCCACGCAAATTGCCTTCAACTAGGCGGCAAGGGGCTGTTAATTATAGGTCCATCGGGATCAGGAAAATCAACCCTCACCCTTTCTTTGCTTGACCGCGCTGAGTGGTCAAAACGTGAAGCGAAGCTTATCAGTGATGATTATACAATGTTGCGTGCGGAAAATGGAAAGCTTCACGGATACACTCCCGATAATTTAGAGGGCGGCATCGAGATTCGTGGCGTTGGTCTTTATATGATAGAATTTGAAAAGCACACAATTATCGATTGTGTTATTTTTCTCGGTCCGGAATATGAACGTTTTTCCACAAATAAAACTTTTCAATTTGAAAATTTGCACATTCCTCTTTTAAAACTTCCCTCTCTTCGTGAAGCCGATTGTACCGCCATTTGTCAAGCTATTGAAGCATTTTTGTTTAAAAAAATATGGCAAAAATCTGTCTAATTTTTTTCTAAAGATAAAAAAATCACAATTTTTGCCTTTTTTTTGCAAATTTTTCTTGGCAGCAAGATAAAGCCTTGTACAATGTCTTTCCCACCAATATGGTTGGGTCTTATTAGTTAACAGGAGTTTGCGTAAATGATTGGACTCGTGCTTGTAACGCACGGTGAGCTGGCTGTCGAATTTTTACATGCCGTGGAACATGTTGTTGGAGTACAAGAAAAGTTCGCAACAATATGCGTTTATCCCGATGACGATATAGATCAGCGCCGAGGTGATATTATAGCCGCAGTAACCGATACAGATACGGATCATGGCGTCATCATATTAACAGATGTGTTCGGTGGAACACCATCAAATATAGCTATTCCTGCTATTGAAAAAGGACGCGTTGAAATGATTGCGGGTGTTAATTTGCCCATGCTTATTAAACTGATTTCTATTCGCAAATGTCCGGATATTTCATTATCAGACGCGTTAAGAATAGCACAAGAAGCAGGGCGTAAATATATTAATGTACCAAGTATGATTAGCGGATAATAAAATACCAATGTTTTCCAAAGATACCCTCCCGTGTATAAGTCGTCATTTCAATATCTGTAATAAACGTGGGTTGCATGCACGTGCTTCTGCAAAATTTGTACAAACTGTTGACAATTTTAATGTTACTGTTGAAGTTGAAAAAGATGGAAAAATTGTTGGCGGATCATCAATTATGGGACTTATGATGCTAGCGGCTTCATCCGGTTGCAACCTCACCATTCGTGTTTCAGGGCCAGAAGCAACAGATGCTCTTAATGCTCTTGAAAAGCTCATCAATAACAACTTTGGAGAGGAAAACTAGTGCTTTTTCATCATAAACAAGGATGATAATTCTTAGAAAATAGGAACTTTCCATCATTATTTTGAAATTTAATTTCTCTTCCCGCTTTTATACCAATATTCATATCCATTATGGATTGGTATAATTATCATAAATGTAAAAGCTTATAGTAATTTTGTTATGCTGGTTTTTTCTTCCTTTCCTAACATTATTTGACCAATTTGAATAGTTTTGCGTATTATGGCTATTCCCCGACTTAATCATATAATTAAATCTTTACAGAAAAGAGAACTCTTCACCTTGTATTAGAATATGCTTTATTTTAGGCTAAAGATAAATGTCAAAATAATTTCGCACATCAACAATCTATCAACTTTTCTTATTTTCTGCTAACTTTGTAGCCTTTATAATACACAAGTAATCTTCCATTGCACATCATTGTGATACAGATCATGAAAACGCAATTCTTATCAATGTCATAACCATTTTCTTAAAACGAATAAGCTTTGTACGCTCATAATTATAGTAAGCATTTTTTAGACATTCTTTTTCTATACTATTGCCTTGTTTTATGTGGTACGTGCCCCGCCCTTATTATCTATATTGCGCTTGGGATAGCATCTTTCATTATAAGGAGATAATATCATGGGTCGTCTATTTAGTGCTCTCCAGATTCCTCAACAAACAACAAAAGCCCTCGTATCATTGCAAAATGGCTTACCAAAAGCGCAATGGATCAACCCGCAAAATTTTCATGTCACCTTATCTTTTTTTGGCGAAGTTGAAAGTTCTACAGCAGATGAAATTATGCATACCTTTAACACTATAGAACTTCCTTCTTTTACGCTACAGATAAAGGGTTTTGAAGTTTTTGGTTCAGAAAATGCTCCCCATTCTCTTGTGGTTCGCATTGAACCTTGTGAAAAGCTTACTCTTTTACATGAAAAGATGCAATATATTCGGAATAAATTAGAGTTAAAGCCTGATGAAAGACTGTTTATTCCGCATATCACTCTTGCACGAATATTTGATATTAATCTTAAAGATCTTTCTTCTTATCTATCTTTTCAAGATGATTTTTTTGTCCCTCCTTTTGAAGTTGATCATTTTGTTTTATTGTTATCGGCCTCTCCCTTAAATAAGGCTCCCTATATTGTAAAAGGAAATTGGCCACTTCAAAAATAAAAGGGTGTTTGTCACACCCTTTAAAAACTCTTTGAGAAAAGACCCTATATATATGAAACTGCAGGGAATACTGCATTTTACGATAGAGGTTTGTTATTGATGTGTTTTAAGCCGAATCAGCTTCAACAGAAGCTTCTTTTGCTCCTCCTTTAGCTACACCCACTATAGCTGGACGTAACACCCTTTCCCCGATAATATAACCTGCCTGAACCACTTGTTGAACAGTATTATCTGGAACATCAGCATTGGGAATTTCAAACATCGCTTGATGAAAGTGAGGATCAAATTTTTGCCCCTCTGGATGAATTTTTTGCACCCCATGACGTTCTAATGCTGCCATCATGGCACGTTCAGTCATTTCAACACCTTCTGCCAATGATTTCAAACCAGCATCACTCTCCCGTGCACCTTCTGGAATAGCTTCCAAAGCACGATTGAGATTGTCAGAAACCGATAACATATCCCGTGCAAAATTAGCAATGGAATAAGCCTTTGCATCCGCCACATCTCGCATAGTACGGCGTCGAAGATTTTCCATATCTGCAACAAGACGTAAAAGCTGATCTTTCAGTTCTTTATTTTCATCCTGCAAAGACGCTAAAAGATCACTAACCTCATTGCTTTCTGTTTCAACGACTTCGTGTTCCTCTGTTTTATGTGTTTTTAAAAATTCATCGGCTGCCTGTTTAAGTGTATTACGATCAGCTGGATTTTTTAAATCACAATTTTCAAATGAAGCGTCAGTAAATTTGTTTTTTTCATCAGACATAAAAATTTTATTCCTTCATAAGATTCGTTATTCTCGATATCGAAATTCTACAGACAAAAATCAAGGGGTAGCGATGTATATAATACAATGAGCTTTTATAGTACAAATACTTACTTGCATCGTTTTAACGCAATAACTGTGACACAAGTTGAGCTGTATAATCAACCATGGGCACAATCCTTGCATAATTAAGCCGTGTAGGACCAATAACACCTAAAGCACCAATGACTCTTTGTTGTGAATCTCGATAAGGTGCTACAACTAAAGAAGAACCAGAAAGAGAAAATAACTTATTTTCTGAACCAATAAAAATTCTAACCCCAGAACCTTCATCCGTTAAATCGAGAAGCTGTGCCATACTCTCGCGCGTTTCAAGATCATCAAACAAATGGCGTAACCGTTCTAAATCTTCTTCTGCTTTCACATCTTCAAGTAAATTGCTACGCCCGCGAACAATGAGGTGTATTTTATGATCAGCATCTTCTCCTCCCCAAAGAGCTAATCCCGTTTCAACAAGATGATGTGATAAATCATCAAGTGCGGCCCTTGTTTCTGCGCATAAGCGGGCAATTTCCCCTTTAGCTTCACTCAATGTACGCCCTTGAATATGGGCATTGAGAAAATTCGTTGCTTCCGTCAATTGTGCATGGGTAACCCCTTCTGGTAAATGAACAATACGATTTTCAACTTCACCTTGTTGAGTCACCAAAACGGCAAGAGCGTGCTCCCTATCAAGGCGCACAAATTCAATATGTTTCAATGTTCCTTCTTGTTTTGTTGCTAAAACAAGCCCTGCCCCACGTGAAAGATCTGAAAGAACTCGGCTTGCTTGAACAAGAAAATGTTCAACCGATTGTGCATGACCAGCCTCTTTGACTTGCATTTCAATATTTTCTCGCTCTTCGTTTGGCAAATCACCCGCTTCCA
The DNA here is from genome assembly GCF_042195435.1 of Bartonella sp. CL162QHHD. NCBI lineage: Bacteria > Pseudomonadati > Pseudomonadota > Alphaproteobacteria > Hyphomicrobiales > Bartonellaceae > Bartonella > Bartonella sp. CL162QHHD. Next base: position 193,982 of record NZ_JBHIOG010000061.1, on the reverse strand, counting down.
TAAATGCATCAACAAAAAAGCGTAAACCTGATTGTGTCGGCATTCGACCCGCAGAAACATGTGGTGCATAAATCAAACCGAGATGTTCAAGATCACTCATCACATTGCGAATCGTCGCAGGCGATAATGTCTGTTGTAAAAGCCGCGAAAGATTACGTGACCCTACAGGTTCACCATCATTAAGATAAGCTTCAACAATATGGCGAAAAATATCACGCGAACGTTCATCAAGATATTTTAGTTCATTATCAATAGTTTTGTGCTTCATCACAATTGTTTCACTACTTTTAAAATCCTCATCTCTTATATAAGTTTTGCCAAGGTTTGGTCAAATAGTCTAAAGTAGTATAAAAATATATTATCCTATTGAGCTGTAAAATGCTACCTTTCAGAGTGATGCTTGATAAATTACGCAGGAAATATTTTTTGTTAGAGTGTGTGAGAAATATTTAAGATAAGAGTTGATCTGTAAAGTGGTCTGCTGTAGGGACTTATCAAGAGAATCTAGATTGATTAAAAACCGCTGTAGATAGAAAATTTCACCCTTTAGAGCAAGCAGGAAATTGGAAATTTACCATAAAAATGCTATCATAAATAAAGAGATGTCTTTCATATCTTTGCAAGGTTATCTTCATACAAGATAAAAAATTTTATTGGAATAAAATATCATTAAACGTGTAAAATAATCATATCATGTAAAATGTGTGTGTATGAGCATTAAAGTCGGTTTTTAGCACAAAAATAATTCCCCTTTCATTTTTGGAGAAATCTATATGAGAAGCATAGCAGATAAAAAACTTGTCATTGCTACACATAACACCGGAAAATTGCATGAAATCACTACTTTAATTACGCCTTTCGGTTTAATAATACAATCGGCAAAAGAACTGGGCTTGCCAGAACCAAAAGAAACGGGAAAAACATTTGAAGAAAATGCTTATATTAAAGCTTTTTCAGCAGCAAAAAAAACAGGACTTCCTGCCCTATCTGATGATTCAGGCTTAGAGGTAGATGCATTGGAGGGTGCGCCAGGCGTTTATACCGCTGATTGGGCAATTCAAGCCGATGGTACACGTAATTTTCCAAAAGCTATGAAAAAAATAGAAAATGAACTCCAAAAAGTCGGAGCACGAGAAAAAAGTCAACGGAAATGCCGTTTTATATCCGTCATTTGCATTGCATGGCCTGATGCTCATGCAGATTACTTCCGTGGATGCGTTGAAGGAACGTTCATTTGGCCTCCACGGGGAGATAAAGGCTTTGGTTTTGATCCTATTTTTTTACCCGATGGATGTGAAAATACCTTTGGAGAAATGTCAACAGAGCAAAAACACAACTGGAAACGTAATGATATTCCCCCTCTTTCACATCGCGCACGTGCTTTCAAACTTTTGGCAGAAAACCTTTTAGCATTCTCATGAATGAACCTTTTGGCATTTACATTCATTGGCCCTTTTGTGCAGCTAAATGTCCTTATTGTGACTTTAATTCGCATGTTCGCATCCATGGTGTTGATCAACCACGTTTTGTCACCGCCTTTAAGCGCGAAATAGAAACGCAATACCACAAAATAGGCCCACGCCATATTACAAGTATTTTTATTGGTGGAGGAACCCCTTCCCTTATGGAGCCGCAAACTGTCGATGCCCTATTGCAAGCACTTGCAAAAAAATGGGTAGTCGATGATAAAGTTGAAATTACATTAGAAGCTAATCCATCCAGTGTGGAAGCAGAGCGCTTTCGTGGATACCGTGCGGCAGGTGTTAATCGCTTATCTCTAGGGATACAAGCGCTCAATGATAAAGCATTGCGCAAACTTGGCCGACTCCATAATGTGGAACAAGCTCTTTGTGCCATTGCTTTAGCACGGCAAATTTTTCCACGTTTATCCTTTGATCTCATTTATGCCCGCCCCGAACAAACCCTTGAACAATGGAAATCTGAACTTGTACAAGCAATTGATTTAGCAGCGGACCATCTTTCTCTTTATCAATTGACGATCGAAGAAGGAACCGCCTTTAAACGGCTTCATGATGCAGGAAGACTTATCCTTCCCCCATCAGAGCTAGCAGCAGATCTGTATCATCTTACTCAAGAAATAACGGCACTACATGGACTTCCTGCCTATGAAATCTCAAACCATGCAATGCCCGGTGCCGAATCAGCACACAATCTTCTTTATTGGCGTTATCACCAATATGCAGGCTTTGGTCCAGGAGCACATGGACGTTTCATTGAGCACGCATCGAATCATTCCTCTTTCTGTTCAAAAACATTGTCATCACACCTTGAAAACCGCGAACGTTATGTCACAATAAATGAAAAGCATCCCGAACAGTGGCTTAATTTGGTAGAAACAACAGGACATGGCTGTATTGAAACGGAACATTTAACCACTGAACAACAGGCAAATGAAATGCTCCTTATGGGATTACGCCTTTGCGAAGGCTTAGAACTTATACGCTATGAAACCTTAAGCCCTAAACGTATCCCAATGGAAAAACTGATCGATTTACAACACCAAGAATTGATAGAAATGGTGGATAACCAACGCTTAAAAGCAACAACCAAAGGACGTATTGTTCTTGATCACATCATCAGCCAACTTGCAAATTAAAGTTTTTATAACAACATACTTATTTTAATCATAATTATCATTTTTCATAGCAAGGTGAGATTAGAATATTGTGAGCTTCTCTCATTTCAAAACTATTTATAGCAAGTTAGTTATCGCCATTTGCTTACACCTTAAAAATAGAGAAGCATGTGGATAAAAACTATAAAAAAGGAGTAAAAAGGCCTCTTATGAACACTCTTAAGTGCTAAAAGCTATTGCAATATTTTGAGCTAGAAAGTGTATGGTGCTCTAACTTTATTTTTCATAAACATAAAGATGGGGAGGCATTATAGATTTTATATTACAACATTCATAAGCACCGTAGTAGCACAAATGTGACAAACATTGAGAAAATTTCTCTAAAACAAATACGTGAATGCATAACACGATAATGTATTTTTTCTTTATGAAATCGTGGCACCATTAAAAGAACCATAGAAATAAGCATGAAGCCATGCATCAATTTCTGATTATTTAAAAAGATCTTACTCTATTTACTTTTGAAAACCGTAAAGCCGAATAAAAAAGAAAGTAAAAAAGCACGCTGATTTTCACCTTTATACCTTTATATTTTTCCTCAATGAAATTGTATGTCTGTTTCAGAGATTATAAAAAATAGATATACGCAATACTTTTATCCTATTCTGGCATGTAAAAGCGGTTATCGCAAAAAGTACTGAACCAATATTTATTTGAGATACGCGGCTGTATGATTGGTATTGATTTATAGGTCACAGCAAAATCACGAGCTTTATTAAACAAATAATGCACTCAAATGGCAAATATACCCGATATGAATCGAGATTGCTTTGTTAGCGAGCGAAACGATGTTAATCCCATATGATCTTACTTGTATGCATAATACTTATGAGTATCTGTACGCGTCCTTTAAGGTTATTTTATTAAAAAATTGAGAATAATACTAGGACAATCCTTGGCTCAAGAAGTCAACGTGCTGCTACAAAAAATTCTGTGTATCTTTATCATAACCAAGATTAAAGCTGATTAAATAAGCTCACCTTCTATCTCGTAATGATTTTGCAACGGAAGTTCTTGGGGACAAAAAAAGCATGGCAAAATATATGAAATAAAACAAACTTAAAGCGCTTTTCCTATAGGCTTTATTCTAAGAGAGTCTAATTGGAACAAGAAGTACCTTTTATGAGAGTGCAGAAAACATATCAAAACATGAGCTGTGAATGAGCGCATTTATGTTGTACGAACTTTTTACAATAGCAGCATGTTTTTGTGTGTCTTTATGGCTTCAACCTGTCATCACACAATGATGATATAATATTCATTGTTTTCCATATATGATTGCGTGTGACTTCCTTTCTACACTTTAAAGAACGAATATTTTCAATCCAATATGGTCTAAACAGTTCTACTTCTTCAAGCAGGTCTCCCTTGGCTTTCCAATTATGTAATTCACTTAACTAAAAACTCTACAGGCAAGAATCCCAACTTAAGAATATTCATCACTTACTCTAAAACCACTTAATATATTAAGTCTTACGAGACTCATATCACCACACCTTAAATGTCAATATCTTATAGCTCAACAAGATAAAGGTATTTTTGAACCAAAAATCTTTTCTTTATGCAAAAAATTCAATAATAAAACGCTCATAAATAGCAGTAAGAGTTTCCACTGCATCAAGGGCCACACACTCATCTACCATATGCATCGTTTGCCCTGGTAAGCCAAATTCAATCACTGGGCAATAATCCTTAATAAATCGCGCATCTGAAGTACCACCAGAAGTGGAACATTCTGGTATATTCCCTGTTACACTTTTAATAGCATTGGATAAAGTTTGAATGAGTTTATCATTTTTGGTCAAAAAAACATCTCCTAAACTTGGAATCCATTCAAGCTGATAAGAGGGATATTGGTCACCATTGTTTTTTGATTGCACCAAAGCAAGACGCTTTTCAATTTCCTTCATCAGTGTTTCTTTTGTCCAAAGATCATTGTAGCGTATATTAAAATGAACTGTTGTCTGCGCTGGGATAACATTGACCGCTAAATTACCGGTATCGATGCTTGTTAGCTCTAGATTACTGGGTTGAAAATTCTCTGTCCCTTTATCTAAATCAGTTTGTGTCAATGCTTGAATAAGCTTACTTGCCAAAGGCAAGGGATTAGTAGCCCGCTCTGGAAAAGCAACATGACCTTGGCGACCTTTCACGGTAATGATACCAGAAATCGATCCGCGGCGACCGATTTTGATGACATCCCCAACAGTCTTTACACTTGTTGGTTCCCCCACAAGAGCCGCAGTCCATTTTTCGCCTTTTTTTTCTGCCCATTTGAGAAGTTTGACGGTACCATTAACAGCAGGTCCCTCTTCATCACCGGTAATCAAAAAACTTACCATTCCTTTAATGGATCGTTTCTCAAGAACTCGCGCTAGCGCCGCAATAAAACAAGCGATTCCGCCCTTCATATCAACAGCACCCCGCCCATATAATTTCCCCTGATCTATGACAGCTTCAAAAGGTGAATAAGTCCAATCTTCCAATGCACCTGGTGGTACGACATCTGTATGACCCGCAAACATAAGATGGGGTCCTTCATTTCCCATTTTTGCATAAAGATTTTCAACATTATCTGTATTTTTATCCGTAAAAATAGGGCGCTCGACGTGAAATCCCATTTTTTTCAAAAATTGTTCCAAAGTTGATAAAGCCCCCGCTTCATGAGGTGTAACAGAAGGACAACGGATAAGTCTCTTTAGTAGCTGAAGTGGATCTGTAAGAACAGGCATAAGGTCCCTTCCCATTTTTTATAAGTCATCGGAACTTAAGGTTATTACGCTGAATTACAAAAAAGATAAAGAAAAAACATTGAAGACACTCAGCAAACCAAGCAGGGGAGAACAATCGTGCTGAGAGCTTCAATGGCTTCCTCATTATAAATGAGCAAGCACACACACAACAAAACACTCAACAAAAAGTTCCGTTAAATGTTGCCTTCATTTGAAAGTTTTTTACGCCTCTAAATTATATGAATCAAAATTAATTGCTTGCAATCTATGGGCATTTTCCTTCAACCAAGCACGGTACGTTTTACTATCAGGACATAGCTCTTCACAAAGAGCCCAAAATCTTGGTCCGTGATTCATTTCAACAAGATGAGCAACCTCATGAGCAACAACATATTCCACAACTTCTTTTGGTGCCATAACAAGGCGCCAAGAAAAAGAAAGACGCTTATCTATTGAACAAGATCCCCAACGACTTCTCGTATCTTTATAACAAATTGATTTGACTTTACGCTCTACTTTATGGGCATAATGTGCCACCAAAGGTGTTATAATAAGTGCTGCTTGTTTTTTCAAAACGTCAGCAATGCGTCTTGGGAGGTATTCTAATTGACCATAAACAATAATTTTAGGTCCTTGCTCCGCATCTGCTGTAAGGATTTCTGTTACCCCACGCCCTTCTCTATGCTTTATGGTATGGGAAACACCTAATAAAGGAATCATTGCCCCCTCTTTGAGATAAGCATTTTCATGAGAGATTTGTAAACGAGCAAGACGTGCCTCAATCCAAGATCGATGCTTTTCAATAAAACTTTGAATCGTACAGAGACTTATCGCTGGTGGTGTTGTTACACAAATCTCTTGACTGCTGGCATCAATACGTAAGGTAAGACGGCGTGCATACTTATTTTCCCGCACCCGTACAGGTACAGAGCGATCAGAAAAAATAAAATGCTGTTTAGAAATGCTCATATATTTTTATCTTCATCAATAAATGTACCCCTTATTTTGCATTAATCTGATTAATAAAAGATCTCAATACTGTTTCAAGGCAATCTAAATCTTGTGGACGAGAAAAGCGATGATCAGCATCACGAACAAGTGTCAACGTTACATCATGGAGAGGTAAATGATCAAGTAAAGTCAATGTATGCTGATAGGGAATATCTTCATCTTCCATCCCTTGTAGAATATGGACTGGACACCCAACATCAATGCATCCTTTCATAACACAATTTTTGCGCCCATCTTCAATTAATTTTTTTGTAAAGGGCATTGGCTCTGTATCATCAACAGCAGGTCGTTCAATATAGCCTTTTTCTTCCAAAATCTTCCATTCTTCTGGGCCTAATTTGGGTTCCACCAATGTTTGTGTAAAATCAGGCGCTGGAGCAATCAATATCATGCCAGCAAGCTTCTTATTTTTCTGTGCTAGCATCATAGCAAGCCTTAGTGCAATCCACCCACCCATAGAGGAACCAATCAAAATTTGTGGACCCTCACAATAGGTTTCAAAAGTCGCTAAACTTTCCTTAACCCAACGCGAAATTGTTCCTTGAAAAAAATCACCTTCAGATTCTCCATGTCCAGAATAATCAAAACGTAAACAAGACAAATCATTCTTCTGAGCAAACTGATCAACTAACGTTGCCTTACTTCCCAACATATCGGATTGATAGCCAGGAAGCCAAACCAAACCTGGAGATTGGCGCCCCTTGCGATAGCGTACTGCAAGTGTGGTGTTCTCAAACGAAAAAAACTGACAAGGAATATGTTGATCCATGATTCTTTATCCTCCATAAAACAATTTCTTTAAATTAAGAGAAAACTTTTATAATCTAAATCATTCCAAAAAGTAATAAATCAAATAATGAAAATAACACGAATTATAGTTGTTTTTAGGTGCATAATTGTATATTAAATTAACTGTAGTTGAATCAAAATTTAAGGAGCATAAACCATTCGTAAACCGTTTAAAATGACACCTACCCAAAAAGACGGACCACGTTCAAATAAGGATATTCGGGTACCTCATGTTCAGCTTATCAATGATGAGGGACAACATCAGGGAGTTGTTGCGATACAAGAAGCTCTTGCTATGGCTGCAGATGCGGGACTTGATTTGGTTGAGATTGTACCAAATGCAGAGCCACCCGTATGTAAAATCATCGATTTGGGAAAATTAAAATATCAAACCCAAAAAAAAGCTGCTGAAACACGTAAGAAGCAAAAAGTCATCGAAATCAAAGAGATTAAGATGCGCCCAAATGTTGATGTCCATGATTATGGAGTCAAGCTCAAGGCTGTTCATCGCTTTATTGATCATGGTGATAAAGTAAAGATTACTTTGCGTTTTCGTGGTCGTGAGATGGCTCACCAAGATCTTGGATTAAAGCTTCTTCAGCGTGTGAAAGAAGATACAAGTGAAATTGCCAAAATCGAATTGGAGCCAAAGCTTGAAGGCCGGCAAATGATGATGGTGATAGCACCTAAATAGTTTTGCATTGGAATAATATTCGCATGCAACTCATTAGCATGGGCGTATGGTATTTTTAGAAGCACCACATAGAGTTTTTGTGGTGCTTTTAAGGTTTTATAAATGTGTATAAAGCCTTTTAAGAGTTTAATAATGCTTGATCGATTTATAAGAAGAATTCGTTATTTTGCATATTAAATGAGAAAGCTCAAACATCGTAAGGCCTTCTTATTTCAAGCACTCTTATCATGCAATGCGGCGAAATTGTTTGCTTACACATCACAAATGGAGATGATACATAAAAAATTATTAAAAAAGCAGAAATGTTTTTTGTGAGCCATTTCAAGTGCCAAAGGCTATCACAATACGGAAATTGGTAAATACAATAGTGAAACCCGCCGGTATCTTTTATTGAAAACTAAAAATAATGATGAACAACGAATTTTCGTTATACCTTTTACAGAAACTTTGCACTACATTCTTCACTCTCGCCGTCGTGAAATTGATATGATGAGCCTTGAAAGAAAAGACTATTTTTGTAAAAAAGATTAAGGGGCTTTTTAATTAAGAGTGTTTCAATCTTGCATAAAATAATGAGAGAATATAGAAGCACTTCATGGCTAAAAAACAAATTTCCTCTTTCGACAAACATCTTATTATCCGCCTTTTACGAGAAAATTTTCGTAAACATATGCGTTGGTACAGTGCGGCTATCTTCTCAATGATCATCATTTCTTGTACCACAGCAACCAGTGCATGGATTATGCGGGATGTTGTTAATCAGATTATTGATGCACAAAATTTTCCTATGATTGTTTTGATTTCTAGCTTCATTGCTTTTATCTTTATTCTCAAAGGAGTTGCAACTTTTTTCCAAACTTACTTTCTAAACAAAGCAGGCAACAGTATCATTGCTGAACAACAGCGTAAAATTTTTGCACGACTTATGGAACAAGGAGTCTCTTTTTATCATAATAATACTTCATCTGATCTTCTTGTTCGTGTAACTCATAATGCAACAGCCGTACGTAATATAATTGATACTATTATCACAACTTTTGTACGTGATTTGCTTTCCGTTAGTGGTCTGTTGCTTGTCATGTTCATTCAAAACTTTGTGTTAATCTCCATTACTTTAATCGTAGGACCACTAGCTTTTTTAGGCGTTCGAATGGCTTTAAAACGCGTTCGCAGCTTGATGGAAAAAGAGCTCCTTTCACTTGGTGAAATTATCAAAATCGTACAGGAAACGGCTGTTGGTATTCGAATCATCAAGGCCTTTTCACTAGAAGAAGTCATGAAAAAACGGATGGACAAAGCCATTTGTGATGTTGAAAAACAAACAAACAGTATTGCAACACTCGAAGCTATTACCAATCCAATTATGGAAACACTCACGGGTGTTGCCATTGCAGGTATTATTTGTTTTTCCGGTTATCTTGCAACCCAACGCGCAGGTGTTCAAGGTGAATTTATGTCCTTTATTGTTGCTTTACTTTTAGCTTATGAACCCGCAAAAAGACTAGCAAATGTACGTGTTAAAATTGAATCTGGCTTGGTCAATATCCGTACGATGTTTGAAATACTCGATTGTCCCCTTACAGTTGTAGAACATAAAGAAGCTAAAGATCTGAATAAAACGCAAGGAACTATTCGTTTCGAACATGTTTCTTTTGCATACACTAATAACAAAATGATATTGAAAGACATCAATCTAGAAATAGAAGCCGGAAAAATGACAGCATTGGTGGGACCATCCGGTTCGGGAAAATCAACCCTTATCAACCTTATTATGCGCCTCTATGACCCCACAAAAGGACGCATATTGATTAATGATCAAGACATTCGCTACACAACATTTCGCTCTCTGAGAAACCTGATGGCCTATGTAGGACAGGATACTTTTCTCTTTCAAGGAACTGTTAAATATAATATCGGGCTTGGAAAAGAAGGGGCTAGTGATGACGAAATTATCGAAGCAGCAAAAGCAGCAAATGCTCATGACTTTATTATGAGTTTGCCAAATGGTTATGATACACAGATAGGTGATAATGGCTGTAATCTTTCAGGGGGGCAAAAACAACGACTCGCTATCGCTAGAGCAATGATTCACGATAGTGAAATTCTGATTCTTGATGAAGCAACAAGTGCGCTCGATTCACACACCGAAGCACAAATTAATGAAGCCATTCACCACCTTACTAAAGGACGCACAACGATCATTATTGCTCATCGCCTTTCAACGATTGCTCGTGCTCATAAAATTGTGGTCATACAAAATGGACAACTAATTGAACAAGGTACTCAAAAAGAATTGCTAGCAAAAGAAAATGGGTTTTATAAAAAACTTCATAATATCCAGTTCAAAAAACATACCTCCTAATTTCTAGATCCTTAAATAAGATTTGAAATAAAAAATGGATAGAAGGTAATGCTCCATTTATAAAAAAAGACTTGTTATCAAGAAAAAGCATTACTTCAATCAAGAATTGGTAAAGAATTTATGGTTTATTGAAAATAAAATTCTTGGATTTAGATGAAAACTTTACTCGTTGTTTTGTTGAATGCAAAAGATAAGATGTAATTTGCTTATTGCAAACTTTCTTTATATTTATGATGAATCAATCAAAAGCGCTTGTTGTACGTCATAAGAGATATTGGTATATGCATAAAAACTCTTAAGATAAGCAATAAAAATACCTCTACACTTTCAAGTGAAAAGATTGTCAGCAACATAAAAAGCTGGAAAATAGAATGATAATGCCGGCTTATAGCTTTAGCAAATACTTATACCTTTATTAATAACGGTAGTGTAGATTTTATACCATTCATAAGAGGTACTGTATACCATTTCACAAGCAATCTTATGAAATAGACTCAAGCGCACATTGAGAAATGTTCCTTTAAAACAAGTACATAAACTTGCAACACAATAATGTTATATTTTGGAGTATTCTGTTTGGGGAGCTATTCGTTATAAGAAAAGTGATCTCATTCAAGACACAATAAACAAAAATCTAAAATAATAGGTAATTTTTATTATTAAAAAATATTGCTTTAAATGCGTTTGACAATAAAATTGGTATCTTATGAATTCTCTGCTTGCCTCATGCTTTTGACGGTCTTTAATGGAATCATGTCCTTCACGTAAAAACAGAATGCCATTGTGTTGCAAATTCACGTACTTGTTTTAAAGAGACCTCTCTCAAAGTCTTCCCTAAGCCCATTTCGCGATAACATTCGTGAATTGTATAACGATAAATCCATTAACCCCTCTATCTTTACGCTTATGGAGTAATAAACCGGCACCATTCACACTATTCTGCCAGTCCCTAATGTTGCGACAGCTCTTAGCTCTCGAGATGATTCATAAGAGGCATTTTTAGTCATTTCTTAATAGTTTTATCCACACAGGATTCCCCGCTTGTAGCATACAAGCCGAATGGTTTTGATTGATTCAATACGAAAGAGATTCGTACGATATTCAAAGTTCTAATTCAAGTTGAATAACAATAAATTATCTTTATAAATCAATATATTGCACACACTACATTCTTTAGGCAACAGCACGATATGGGCTTGAAAACAAGGTAAGGTATTTCTCTAAAATAAATATATAGCAGCAAAATAACATACTATCTTTCGTGAAGATTTTGTCCCTTTAGAGAATAGCATAACAAAAAATCGAATATTTCAGATATATCTCTTCACGCCTCAACAAAAAGCTTCTTCTTTTATAGGATTTCTAGTCTATGCCTCCTTCCTCAGATTTAGAAATGAAAGACAAAAAACGAAGAAATTGTTTTTTTAAAATTCAATCTTTAATAATCTCTTTCATAAAAGAGACCTATACTAGAATTTTGTTCATTTCCTATAGCACCTTTAGCTTTGAGATGACGCGAAATATCTAAATTAATTGTCCCTTTCGTCGTTCCATCAGACCCTGCTTCAAAGCCCAAATAAATATTATTGTGTATGTAGCGTCCAATACGTAAGCCTGTATTACCCTTCTCATTAACGATAACATCAAGATCATCAAGTCCAATTTTAGTTCGTAAAGTATTCAACAAAGATGTATTAGAAGCACCTGCAAGATCAGCCGCTGCTGCTGCAAGTTGAGCAATCTGAAATGGTGATAATTCATTAAGAGAGCGATTAAAAATCAAACGAGCCAAAATCTCATCCTGAGGCAAATTTGGTTGTGAAGAAAAATTAATATCAAGATTATCAACCGTCCCACTTACAGTTACAGTGACGCGAATATCACCACTGTTATTGTTGGTTACAAAATAAACCGTAGGATTAAGATTACCACTAAAACTCGCTTGTCCTTGATCAAAATTAAGACGTTGCGACAGGATATCAAAACGTCCACGAATCATTCTAAATTCACCAACTGGATGCACATCATTCAATGGACCTGCTAGATTAATGCGTCCTCCCAGTTCAGCATCTAAGCCTTTTCCGCGTACAAAAAATTGATTGCGTGCTGTAATACGCATATTTGATAGCACGACAGATGACGATTCTTGTGTAACTATACGGCTTTTGCTTTTGTTCGTGTTCTTAACATCAGCACGTTCAAGTGTTGTTTGAATCGATTTAGTTAAATTCTTATTTCTAACATCAAGAAACTTGGCACTTTTAAAATGATCAGGAACAAAAACTTCAGCTTTTTCAACGATGATATCACCACCAAGAACAAGATTATTTAAAAAATGACCTGTCATTGTCATCTCACCTGATAATGTTGCCAGAATCATAGAACCATCATTATAATTGGCATTATCAAGATGAAATATCAAATCTGTCTCTAGACTATTAGAGATACGACCTGAAGCAGAAATCCCCCCCCCCCTCAAACGAAGAAGCTGAAGCTTTCTCTATAAGGATATGATCACCTTTCAATTTGCCTTCAAGCTTTATATTATTCAATCCTACATTTGTTTGTGAATCAAAAAAGCTACCGTCGCCTATAGAAATATTTCCTAACAATTGTGGCTTTGATAACGCCCCATTAAGAGCTGTATCAATTCTTGCTGTACCCGTTATATGTGCACCACGCTTGGCTAATAAGAGATTAACAAAATCAAGAGGCATTATCCCTTTAACGTTTAATTTTGCCTCTGAACCATTAAGAGACACAGGCCCATGGATGGAAAGATCTAATCCTTTATCTCCAGTAGCTATCATATTTTCAATATGAAATGTCGATTTTTTATAAGAACCACGAGCATTTATATTGATTGACATCGGTCCTTTATGCGTCATAGCGGTTAAATTTTGACTAGAAAGCTCAAAATGAGCAGATGGATCCTTCATTGTTCCACCAATATCAACTTTACCTATCACTGTCCCATCAAGCGCTTGTCCTGCAATAAAACCATTCGCCAAACGTGCAGATAAATTTTGCAAATTAATATGAAAATCAAGCGCATTTTTCTCTAGAGATACATGCCCCTGAGCTTGTGCTTGTACTCCTTCTCCTGTTAAATTTGCATTCAAAGTAAGATTTTGATCTACAGTGTTCCCCGTAGCAGAAAGAGAAAAAGGCATAATTTTTTTATCTTGAAAAGCAACGGTTGTCAGTCCCTCACCTTTTATATCGTAAGTTATATTAGGTTTTTTTAAATGACCACGAATCATAACCTGCCCTGTTACACTCCCTGCTGCTCCAAGATCGGATTTCCACAGATTGACTAAAGCAGCAGGAAGCGCATTCATTGTAAGTTGCAAATTCATGGTATCTTGAATATTCCCTGCTAAGATGATGTTGCCTCCATTTATTGCAATTCCTAATTCATTGATTGTCATTCCATCTTTATCAAAAGCAATTATGGATGGCTTCGGCAATGTTGCATGAAAAGTATGTTGTTTTAAGTCCACAGTTTCAATTTGCACTTCTCGTTTTATACTTTCTGGAAGTTCCTCAACCATTAAACGACCAGAAAGCCGTGCATTGAGAGTATCATGCAACATCGCTTGGACAGTAAAAACCGTTTGTCCATTATTCCTATCAGCGTGAGCATTTAAACGATTGATCATTACCAAAGGTGTTTGAATATGTTCTGCATTGATAACTCCTTCAAACTGAGTCATGCCAAAAGGATCGAATATGTCAGCATCTATTGCCAATTTTTTTATTTTATTCTTGGAAAAATTCAAATGGTTAACATGCGCCTTCACATTGGTTTTTTGTCTGCCATTTTGTTCATCAAAAATAAAATCTCCTTTTACTTTTCCACTACCATCCTGCAAAAATAACGCTGAAAGTACGGAAATATCATCGGCATCAATATGCAGCGCTCCTTTCAAAAAACCGCCAAGTTGTTGAGAAAGATCACCCGTTATTTTTGCACTTCCCCCTCTAATATCGATATTTTTAAGTTTTCGAATTTTATGAGAATCTTCAAAAGAGGCCGATAAATGCAAAGGTTTCTTAGCAAAAATCCCTTCACCTTTTACCACCCCCGTTAAAGAAGTAATTGGTGCTGTATTATCTACAAATGCATCTATGTTAAGTGTTGTGTTTTGAAGTTTCTTCCCTACAATTAATGCTTCAGCAATATGGGCACGTGTATTTAGTTTTATATGGCTATTGCGCCCTCTCGCCGTACTTTGAATTGTAAGCGCACCGCTTATCTTTGGATCTAATTTGGACAAATCAGATATTTGAGCAGATAGATCCATTTTAGCGCTTTCATCTGAAAAATAACCATTAGCCTCTATGTTTGTATATTGATTTTTCAAATTAAAATGACGAAAAATGACACCCCTCGTATTTCGAGTAACACCACCTGAAAGAGTGATGTTTCCTTTGAATAAACGATCAAAAGACTGCATGCCTATTTTCATATCGTCAGCCATTCCTGATAATTGGAGATCAAAAATACCACTCAATAAACTGATCGTTCCTTTGGCTTTAATATCTGCACTACCAGAAAGTGATTGTTTACTGAACACTTCCAAAGGAGTTAATGTTTGAGCTTTTAAACCGAGATCGCCTTTAAAAACAAAATTCTCCATTGTCCCTTTTAACCAAGAAGAAAAACCCTGAGCCGTAACACTCAGATCATGAATCAAAATTGGTTTGTTCGAAACAATATCCGTATCTAAATGCACATGAACCGCTTGGCTTAAATTTTCTACTAACGCTCCCTTAATCTTTTTAACCCCTTGAAGCGTCCCTTTAACCTGAACACCAACATGACGAGAAGCTGCATTATCAAGATTTTCGCTTACTCCTCCCATATCAAAAATTGCATCGCGAATATAAATATTTTTATTGCTTAAATGATTTACAACCAACCGCCCACTCCAAGATTGTTGACCTTCGCGACCATAGTCAATGTTCAAAGCAAGAGTATTCGCAGATTTTGGCACGTCTGATATAGGTAAATGAACAGAATCCTTTTCGTTATCAAGAGCCATTTTTCCATCAACAAAAAGCCGTCGCAAAAATCCATCGGCGGTTATTTCAGCATTGGCTATAACGTTCATTGCTTTGTTCTGAATAACCATCTGATCAAGGTGTGTCACACCTTCTTTTGTTCTTCTTGCCTTTGCTTTTAATGTTATATTAGATTCGAAGAGACTACGATATTGAGAAGGTATTAAAGGGCTCAGTGTTCCCTCTAGTTTCGTAGAAAAACTCTGTCCTTCTGGAACACTTGCAAGAATAACATTACCATCTACAATAGAATGATGATCAGACTCTAAAGAAAGTTTGATAACCAAATCATCAAAAGTACCATCACCTTTCAGGACGAGATTTAATGCTGGACATTGTTCAATGTTAAAAATATTTGCCAAAATACCATTTTGTGGTTCGTTAGCAGAAATATCAATTTGAGCTGTACGATTACTATCAGATATCTTGGTGAGAACAGAAAAAGAACCCGGTGCATCTAAACGATGCGCCGCTATATCGACATCAAAATTACCACTAGCCAAGGTGAAATTGCCTTTTAAGGACATATCAGCAGAAAAACCAAAAAGATTCTGTTCAAATGTCACATGTTGAGCAGTAAGCGTATTGATAGAAAGAGCAAGCGGTAATTTTGGTAAAGAGAACTTACCCGTCTCAAGGGAAGAAACAAAAGAAGAATTGCCTTGCGGTTTGCGTAAGAATGTAACCTGTTCTGCCGAAAGCTGGTTAATATCCATCCGCCCTCTCAGCAATGCTAGACGATTCCAATCCATTTTAGCATTGGTAATTTTAAGCCAAACCCCTTTTTTATCACTGACAGTAATAGTATCAATTGATGTTTGAGAAGACAGTGTCCCTTGCATATTGTGTAAACGAACTTGACGATTAGGCGCTGAAAGCTTTCGTTCAATTAAAGAAACAAACCATGAGCGATCATCTGTTTTCATTTCGCTAGAGGGAAGAATGTCTCCTCTTTGCGCAAAAACAAAACCACCCACCCCAAAAAACAAAAATACAAAGAAGAAAGCTGATAAACGTACACCTTTTTTCATTAAAATGCTTGCCCTATACCCACATAAAAACCAATGCGAGGGTCACCCTTCTCTCTCTTTAAAGGAAAGGCTAAATCAACGCGTAAAGGACCAAGACCCGTCATATAACGTCCTCCTATACCGGCTCCCCATTTAATTTTTTGAGAAAAATCAAAATTCGCCTTTTCCCCTACTAAACCTCCATCAAGAAAACCGACAACCCCTATTTTATCATTTAAAGAAACACGCAATTCTGCCGATCCCTCAATAAGCGCCCGTCCACCAACAACCGCATCATTTTCTATTTTGATACCAATATTACGGTAAGCATAACCACGAACAGAGCCCCCACCACCAGCAAAAAAAAGCGTATTTGCGGGTACTTGTGCTGTATCATTCCCAAGAATTGTACCAAGCTTTGCCCGCGCAGCAACAACAAAACGATCCCCTTCATCCAACGCCCAATAAGAACGACCTTCTGCTGTTACTTTTGCAACAAAGTTGCTAAAACGCATCTCATAAAAAGGCTCAATGAAAACTTCACCATATAAACCTTTTGTTGCATTAAACTTATTATTACGACTATCGTAAATCAAGCCGCTAGGGAAACCGATTGTTGTAAAATTACGGCTCCCAAAATAGATATCACGTGAATAACCATTTGAAACTTCTACAGCAGCCTGTCCCGATAGATTACCATTGAAAATATGCGTAATACCTAATTTTCCTTTGATGGCTTTTGTCGTATAATTTTCTAAAACATCTTGTTGTATTTTTAATTCTGACCTGAGATCTGTATCTGGCGTGAGTACACCAGGCTTTATAAACGTGCCACCGAAAAGATAATCAAAATTTTTAAAATTATATGATTGCTTTTTATTGCTACCAACACCACTTATTTTTGTTTCAATTTTAAGAGTCTCTGCATGACCCAAAAGATTGTTATGCATCCAATAAGTCTCAAAACCAGCACCATCTAATGTTGAATAGCTACCGCCTACACCAAAACGACGCGGTTTACGTTCTTGTACAACAAGCATAAGCGGTAAACTACCATCTAGATTAATAGTATCAGCCTCACGTATATTGATAGCACGAAAAACACCAAGGCGCGCAAGACGTTCATTTGCCTTAGCTAACGCATCGGAATCGTATATCTGCCCTGGTTTCAATCCAGTCATCCACGCGATATAAGCTGAATCTACACGTGGTTTCTTACTTATATTACGCACACTTAAAGGACCATAATGAGCCTTTTGTCCAGGACCAACAACAATCCGTCCTTCAACACGCAATGTAGCATGATCAGCCACGACTTCACTCTTCATAATTTTAGCTTTAGCATAACCTTGTTGCCGCCATCCTTCTATCGCCCATTTTTCTGCTTTCAAAATGGTTTCAGATTTAGCAATAGCCCCAACTTTATAGCCCAATTCTTCAATTGTGGGCATTTTATGCGCTTTACGTTTTTCAAACGGAGCTACTTTATCAATATTGGCAATACTAAAAACATATTGTGGACCAGCATTAATTGTAATAACGATATTCGATTGTGTTGGAAGTTGAGTTACCGGACTTAAATCAGCGACTTCTAAGCCATTAATTTTAATACTAATAACACCACCATAGCGTCCATCAGCATAAAGAGCAGAAAGAATTGCTCGATAATCTGAACGCGCCTTGGCTAGCAAACCAGAAGAACTAGCGGATGCTTTCTCTTTATCAGCAACAAGAGAAGAAACAGATTTAACTATTTTTATACCTTCTAATGGCGCTCCTGGCGGTGCAATAACATCAACTTTATAAAATCTCTCTGTACTTTTGGCATAATGTGAAGGAGAATTTGTTTTCTTTTTACCAAAAAGAGGAATGCCGAAAAAATCAAATGCAGCAAGAGGCTGTGGAAAAGAAAAAGAAAAACACAAGCCTATAAAGACACAGCGCACAGTCCCTGATTTTAACAAAATTCTTGTCTGGTATACCATAAAATCAGATACCTTATAATACACTTTGCATCTACTACGCTTTAAATAATATAAAAATAAGAAAGGTAAATATAATTACTTTGCACATTTTACGCGTTTTATCACATCAAATAACACTCTGCGATACATAACGTCACCCTCCCCTTATATTTTCATAAAATTCTGCACTGTTGTATAACACGAACAGCCTCATTCTTTTTTTCTTAACATATTTATTTAGCTTATTATAAATGTTTTATTGCGTCCCATATTATCATGGTTAAATTTGTACAAATGACTTTCCATGAGAACGCTAAAAACTGCCCATGTATATAGATCTCTCTATAAAAAAAACCATAGAGATGCTTCTTGATTTTTATAAATAGATATGATTGTCTCTACCAAGTCTAAAGGGGGAAAATAAATAAATGATCGCACGTATTACAACTGTTGCTTTTCGCGGTCTAGAAGCAGTCCCTGTCGATGTACAGGTTATGATTTCGTCTGGTAAAATAGGAATGGCTATTGTTGGATTAGCTGATAAGGCAGTTGCAGAAAGCCGTGAACGTGTACAAGCAGCCCTCCACGCTTGTGGACTTTCTATGCCTACTAAACGAATTACGATTAATCTTGCACCAGCTGATTTGCCTAAAGAGGGATCGCATTATGATTTGCCAATCGCCGTAGGCTTAATGCTTGCTATGGGAATCCTCCCTCCTGAAGTAGCACAAGACTATATCATTTTAGGAGAATTATCACTGGATGGTTCACTTACCGCTGTTAATGGTGTTTTACCAGCCGCCATGACAGCTTTATCACTCGATAAAGGGCTGATTTGTCCCTTCCAATGTGGACCTGAAGCAGCATGGGCAAATGCAGAAATAAATATTCTTGCTCCAGAGACTCTGCTCACTATAGTCAACCATTTCAAAGGAACCCAAATTCAAAAACGTCCACAACCGCGCCAATATACTATCGAAACTGAACTTCCAGATCTTTGCGAAATCAAAGGACAAAAAACAGCCAAACGTGCCTTAGAAGTTTGTGCTGCTGGACGCCATAACCTTTTGTTTGTAGGCCCCCCTGGTGCTGGGAAATCTATGTTAGCGCAACGCTTACCTTCCATTTTGCCACCTCTTGATAGCCGTGAGCTTTTAGATGTCTCTCTGATTGCTTCTATTACAGGAGAAACGGTTCATAATACCATTTCACTTCATTGCCCCTTTCGTTCCCCACATCATTCTGCTTCCATGGCCGCAATGATTGGTGGGGGGCTTAAAGGACGACCGGGAGAGGTCTCCCTTGCCCATAATGGTGTGTTATTCCTTGATGAATTGCCTGAATTTTCTCCGCAGGTTCTTGATTCTCTTCGTCAACCTTTAGAAAGTGGGGAGTCAGTTATCGCCCGCGCTAATCACCATATTAGCTATCCTGCTCGCTTCCAACTCATTGCCGCAATGAATCCTTGCCGATGTGGTATGGCAGGCGAAAAAGACCATGTTTGCCCTAAAGGAATACGCTGTCAAATCGATTATCAGTCCCGTATTTCTGGTCCTCTGCTTGACCGAATTGATTTACGGATTGATGTCCCTGCTTTGACAGCTATGGACCTTATGCAACCAGAACAATCAGAAAAAAGCTGCGACGTTGCCAAACGCGTCGCACGATGCCGTACCATTCAAGCTAAACGTTTTTCAACAATGGGGTTTGATCATATTCGTACCAATGGCGATTGCCCTGCCAAAATTATAGAACAGATTGCCATTCCTGATAAAAGTGCGACCATACTCTTACGAGATGTGAGTGAAAAAATGCACCTCTCTGCACGCGCTTATCATCGCATTCTCAAAGTTGCACGCACAATTGCTGATCTTGACGGATCAGATACTCTTTCACGCTATCATCTCGCAGAAGCTATTTCCTATCGACTAGGCGCAGAAAGATTAACAGCCCTTAATTAAAAAACTATTCATCAATAAAAACTTATTGGAAAATAACGCAAATAAAGTTCTGTAAGTTTACCATCTTCTTCTAGTGATTTCAGCGCATAATTGAGTATATCAACCAATTTTTCATTCTTTTTTGCAACAGCAAGCTGCATTCCTTGCCCCAATAACTGTGGCGCCATATATGCCCCCCCAACAAAATGGCAGCAATCAACAGATTTTTGTTTTTTGAACCATAATGATAAAGCAAATCCATCATCAAAAATAAGGTCAATTTTACGCTCTTGTAACGCTTTATAGAGCTCTTCTCTCTTTTTAAATCCTTGCCATTTGGCTTTAGGAAAATAATGTTGAAAGAGTTTTTCGTGAACACTTTTAGACAAAACACCACTGGTTAAATGTATCAATTGATCGCTTATTGGCTCATCGAGATTTAAACGTCGAGAAGCAACAAATCGCGCTGGAAAACGTAAATATGACTTTGTAAAAACAAGATCTTGCTGGGTTTTACTTGTTTCTTTTAAACCCGCAATAATGACTTCCGCATCACCATTTTCAACATGTTCTACAAGCTCTTTCCAAGGAATCACTTCTACTTCACAAAGCTTCTCTAATTTTAATTTTGAACAAATAGCGCGCAATAAATCGATATTATAACCTGCAAGATGCCCCGTTTGATCAATAAAATTAAAAGGAGGAAAATCAAAAGTTGTTACAAAACGCAAACGAAAGATATCCGTTGTATCAGGTTGTACCAAGTGTTCATGCGAATCAAAAAAAGAAGGCAGCCTTTCAGCTTCTGCGTAAGAGGAAAATAGAACCCCCCCTGCTACAAATAAAATACGAATAAAAATATTGTATGGATTATTGAATAAAAGATACCGTAAACGCAATTGAAGATGTTTTACATATATAGATTTTTTTATTTTCAAAATCTCTCCCCCATTTTTCAAAACTAAGATGCAACTCTTCTTAACTATTATCTAACGCACTTCACCAAAATATCTGGCGTTTAATAAATAAAATTCTTGCTATTTTTTAAAACTGTTAAAAAATTTAACAGTTTTCATATATTTTTTTTGAAACCATTGAAAATGCTTAGATTTCTGATGTTAATTTTCCAAAATAAATATATAAAAGGTAATTTTAGAGAAAGGTGATTTAATTTTTTAAATATAAGAAATAAGCTGTATATACTTTAGTGGCACACTTTATTTTATCAAAATATCTCGCGTATCTTAAAATATTAAGACCATTTCCTTGCGTATCACAACTAGGGAAGTATATAGATACTATTGAAGAAAAGAGTAAAAATACCCCTCAAATGCCGAGGTTTTTCTCAACATTAAGGTTGCATCAACATTTAAGAGTTGAAAAATAAAATGATGATTCTGGTTTGTGCTTTATTGTCAAGATGGGAAAGGTGGGAGACATGAATCTTGTAGTATTCACAGGGTATTTTGCGCTATATTATTCAAACATCGTTGTAAAATGAGTTTGGAAACATTGAGAGATGTTCCTTAAAAAAGCGCGAGAATATCAGCGCAATGGTGCTTTGTTTTAAATGAGGGACGTAACCTCCATTACAGGAATGAGAAAAACATAAAGCGTAAGATAATGCGTCATCACCCTCATTATTCAAAAACATCACCGTAGACGTTTTTTAAAATTGTAAAGTTGAATATAAAAGATGATCGTGGAAACGTATTTTTATATTTACGCGTTTATATTTTCCTCAAATGAGGCTTTTTTCACATTTTAAAGATGACACAAACCAATATACACAATATTTTCGCCTCAATCTAACATACAAAAGTTTGAACTGCTTAGAGAGCTCGTAACCTTTGTTTTAAATATATGGTAGAATTAGGATTGAAAATTGATTTATGGATAAAACAAGTAAGACCTCTGTTAGAGTAACACAAAAATGCATAACTAATTTTAAAACATTACGCATATGCAAAAATAAACAAAGTAAATAGCATCGTTTTATGAAACAACTTTTTGTATAAGTCAAAAGTGTTTATTCGCCTTATATCACCGCCCTCGTGTTTTACAGCATAACAGTACACTATCATTTCATCATTCTCTCCATTATATATCGACAGATATTGAATCTAGATCTGATATACGGTAAATATTTAATGTGGTTATTCCATAAATAACTGATCAGAACATTGAGCTTTGAAAAAAGCGGATAAAATATTGTAAATTGAACACAGGAATGGACTAACTTATGAGTGATGAAATAACCTCACCAGTACAAAGCAATAACTATGATGCCGCTTCTATCAAAGTTCTCAAAGGTCTTGATGCTGTACGCAAACGTCCTGGTATGTATATCGGTGATACTGATGATGGATCGGGTTTACACCATATGGTCTATGAAGTTGTAGACAATGCTATTGATGAAACTCTAGCCGGTCATGCTACTCTTGTAAACGTCACGCTCCATGCTGATGGTTCTTGTTCTGTTCGTGATAATGGACGTGGAATTCCGACAGATATCCATCCAACAGAAGGTATTTCTGCAGCTGAAGTTATTATGACACAGCTTCATGCCGGCGGAAAGTTTGATCAAAACTCTTATAAAGTTTCAGGCGGATTACACGGTGTTGGTGTCTCTGTTGTGAATGCATTATCCGTTTGGCTTAAATTGCAAATCAAACGCAATGGTAAAATTCATGAAATATCATTTACCCACGGGGTAGCTGATGCTCCATTAAAAGTTATTGGCGATTGCGATAGAGAAAGTGGAACAGAAATCAGATTTTTACCAAGTTCTGAAACTTTTACTATGGTTGAGTTTGATTTTGAAACTTTGGAGCGCCGCTTACGGGAATTAGCCTTTCTAAATTCTGGGGTTTATATTCTTCTTGTTGACGAGCGTCATGCTGATATTAAATCAGTTGAATTGCATTATGAAGGTGGATTAACGGAGTTTGTCAAATATATTGACCAATCAAAAAAAGCCCTGCTTGATAATCCTATTTATATTGCAAGTGAAAAGGATGGTATGAGCGTTGATGTTGCCCTATGGTGGAATGATTCCTATCATGAGAAGGTCTTGTGTTTTACCAATAATATTCCTCAGCGTGACGGTGGAACTCATTTGATAGGTTTTAGAAGTGCCCTTACGCGCCAAATTAATGGCTATGCTGAATCTTCAGGTATTGCTAAAAAAGAAAAAGTGAACTTAACCGGTGATGACTGCCGTGAAGGATTAACAGCTATTCTTTCTGTCAAAGTTCCTGATCCAAAGTTTTCTTCACAAACAAAGGATAAGTTAGTCTCTTCTGAAGTGCGCCCTATTGTTGAAAATTTGGTCAATGAAGGTCTTTCAGTATGGCTGGAAGAACATCCTCATGAAGCAAAACTTCTCATTAGTAAAGTGGTAGAAGCTGCAACAGCACGTGAAGCAGCGCGCAAAGCACGTGAACTCACAAGACGAAAAGGGGCACTTGATATCACTTCTCTGCCAGGAAAGCTTGCCGATTGCCAAGAACGTGATCCTGCAAAATCAGAAATCTTTATTGTCGAGGGGGATTCGGCTGGCGGTTCAGCAAAAAGTGGGCGCTCACGTCAAAATCAAGCAATTTTACCCCTTCGTGGTAAAATCCTCAATGTTGAACGAGCACGTTTCGACCGCATGCTCTCATCTGATATGATTGGAACACTTATTACAGCTCTTGGAACGTCTATCGGTAAAGATGAATTTTCACCGGATAAATTACGTTATCATAAGATTATTATCATGACGGATGCGGACGTTGATGGAGCCCATATTCGAACTTTGCTGCTTACTTTCTTTTTTAGACAAATGCCTGAATTGATTGAACGTGGTCATCTTTATATTGCTCAGCCTCCTCTTTATAAAGTATCGCGTGGAAAATCTTCCCAATATATTAAAAATGAAGCAGCGTTTGAAGAATTCTTGATCGATACTGGATTAGAAGAAACAACGCTTGAGCTTTCAACGGGAGAAGTTCGTGCAGGGGCTGATTTGTATCAACTCGCTAAAGATGCTCGTATATTACGTCAACTTTTAAATGGTCTTCATACCCGTTATGATCGTAATATTGTTGAACAAGCAGCAATTGTTGGCGCTTTTAATCTTGAAGTCTTTGCATCACAAGAAAAAGCGCAAAAAATAGCAGATACTATAGCACACCGCCTTAATCTGATTGCTGATGATATGGAACAAGGTTGGAGTGGACAATATACAGCAGATGGAAGTTTATGTTTTGAGCGTATTTTGCGTGGTGTTAAAGATGTTGTTACGCTTGATGTGGGACTTATAAATTCAACTGATGCACGTCAAATTGATCGCATTTCCCAAAATTTTATCGACATATATCATCCTCCTGTTCTTTTACGTCGCAAAGATAAAACAGAGCGTATTTTTGGTCCTATGAGCCTCTTAGAAAGCATTTTTACAAACGGTAAAAAAGGTGTTACTCTTCAACGTTATAAAGGTCTTGGGGAAATGAATGCTGAACAACTTTGGGAAACAACGCTTGATCCCAATGCACGTTCTCTTTTACAAGTAAAAATTAATGATGCAACCGATGCAGATTCACTTTTTTCTCGTCTCATGGGTGATGAAGTTGAACCTAGACGTATTTTTATTCAAGACAATGCCTTAAACGTTGCCAATCTTGATATCTAAAGGTACTCTTCTGTTTTTGGCTGTGTAAATGTCGTAGTTTTATACGTTGTTTTTTCGTAGTTGAACATTCCCTCTCTATTTCATTTACGATAAAAGAAAAATAAGGAAGATCATATACATGGCAATTGAAACAGAACGTGTAGGAACCAAGGGTGGCATGGAGCACTCTTTTGGTTTTACAAGAGTAGATGAAACGCAAAAACAATCCATGGTGGATGGTGTGTTTCATTCTGTCGCTGAAAATTATGACAAGATGAATGATATCTTATCCTTAGGGCTACACCGTGTGTGGAAAAATTCCATGGTTGCTTGGCTTTCCCCACCAGCACTTTCTCATTGGAAAGTTCTTGATGTCGCTGGCGGTACAGGTGATATTGCTTTTCGTATTCTTAATGCTTCACGCCAAAAAGCCCATGCTACAGTACTTGATATTAATGGCTCAATGCTCAGCGTTGGCAAAAAACGCGCACAAAAAAATGGTCTTGCCCCTCTGATTGATTTTGTTGAAGCCAATGCAGAAAATCTACCTTTTGAAGATCAAAGCTTTGACGCTTACACGATTGCTTTTGGAATTCGCAATGTTCCTCATATTGATCAAGCTCTTAGAGAAGCTTTTCGTGTTTTAAAGCCCGGTGGACGTTTCTTATGTTTAGAATTTTCAAATGTCGAGATGCCTTGGCTCGATAAAATTTATGATCTTTGGTCTTTCCATGCTATCCCTACGCTGGGTCAATTTATCGCAAATGATGGCGATGCTTATCGTTATTTGGTTGAATCTATCCGCAAATTTCCTAAGCAAGATGATTTTGCCCATATGATCAAGCATGCGGGGTTTTCGCGGGTATCGTACCGCAATCTCACCGGTGCGATTGCAGCGCTGCATTCAGGTTGGAAAATTTAAAAATGGTGCAAATTTCCCCTTACTTTCAATTGATGCGTGCAGGATGGGTTTTAACACGTGAAGGTGTTTTAAGTGCTCTTCCTCATGATGATCTTCAAGGATTTCCAGCGCTATGTCATCGTATAGCGGGCGCATTAGCAAGACGCAAAACAAAAAAGAAACAGCGATCTGAAAATATTTCGTATGCCATTAATAAGCTTGGACCCTCTTACATAAAACTTGGTCAATTTCTTGCAACAAGGCCTGATATTGTCGGCCATGATATTGCGAAAGATTTGTCACAACTACAAGATCGCGTCCAAACATTTTCTTGTACCGCCGCTATTGCTCAAATTGAAAGTTCTCTTGGTCGCTCTATTGATGATTTATTCGTAAATTTTTATCCCCCCATTGCCGCCGCTTCTATTGCTCAAGTTCATCCAGCTGAATACAGTGATGAAACTGGCCATACGACAAAATGTGCTGTAAAAGTTATTCGTCCCAATATCAGAGCACGTTTTTCTAAAGATCTTAGAGGATTCTATCTCATTGCTCATTTACAAGAGCGCTATATCCCTGCCTCTCGAAGGCTTCGTCCTGTTTGTGTAGTGGATACTTTAGCACAAACAACACGGCTTGAAATGGATTTACGCCTAGAAGCAGCAGCTATATCTGAAATGGCTGAAAATATTCAACATGATACAGGCTTTCGGGTTCCACGTATTGACTGGGAACGGACAGGACGTAATGTCCTTACAATGGAATGGATTGATGGTATAAGAATATCCGAAACTTCCAAACTTAAAGAAGCAGGTTTTGATTTGAAGGCGCTCGCTATTACGCTTATTCAATCTTTTCTTCGCCATACATTGCGTGATGGTTTTTTTCACGCCGATATGCATCCTGGTAATTTATTTGTAGATGAAAAAGGATGTATTGTTGCTGTTGACCTAGGCATTACAGGAAGGCTTGGTAAAAAAGAAAAGCATTTCCTTGCTGAAATCCTTTATGGCTTTATTACCCGCGATTACCATCGGGTTGCACGCGCCCATTTTGAGGCAGGTTATGTTCCTTCACACCATAATATTGAAAGCTTTGCGCAAGCCAACCGCGCTATTGGCGAACCAATTCACGGACAATCAGCACAAAGCATTTCCATGGCTAAATTGCTCACTTTATTGTTTGAAGTCACTGAATTATTTGACATGCAAACGCGACCTGAACTTTTATTGTTGCAAAAAACGATGGTTGTTGTGGAAGGCGTTGCCCGCACATTAGACCCCACTTTTAATATGTGGAAAGCTTCTGAACCCGTTGTCAAAGAATGGATTAGTAAAAATTTAGGACCCGTAGGCGTTGCAAAAGACTTTAGTGAAGGAGCACAAGCTCTCCTTTCGCTGGCACGCAAAACACCACAATTGGTTCAAAATTTCCAACGGATAGAAGAAGATTTTAATCAAATGAGAAAAACAGGTTTTAATCTTTCTCCTACTACCCTCAAACAACTTGCTGTGGAACAAAGTCATCGAAACCGTTATGGTCGTTATAGCCTTTTCATCATTGCACTTTGTTGCACTTTTCTTACTTTTTACTTTTTTCATCTTTTCTAATCTCCTTAATATGCTAAAAATATCAACAATGAAATCATTGCAATCATTTTATTTCTTGGAGGTATTTTATGGCCAGTATTACCATTCGTAACCTGTCTCCTGAAACCAAAGAAGCTTTGCGCATACGCGCCGCGCAAAATGGTATTTCTATGGAAGAAGAAGTCCGACGCCTTTTAAGCAATCCCACTCCTCTCACCACACAACCCCTTCATGCTAGTGCTGTTGAAGTGAAATCATTGAAATCAAAATCTCTTCTTCTTATTATTGGTGGAAGTATTGCATCCTATAAAGCACTTGATTTGATTCGCCGTTTACAAGAACGTGGAGCACACTTAAAAGTTGTAATGACAAAAGCAGCGCAAAAATTTATTACGCCTTTAGCCGCTGAAGCTTTAAGCGGTGGTACTGTATATACTGATTTATTTTCACGCGAAGAAGAACATGATATTGGACATATCCGATTAGCACGTAATGCTGACCTTATTATTTTAGCCCCTGCTACAGCCAATCGCATTGCAAAAATAGCCAATGGCATAGGAGATGATCTGACTGATTGCATTCTTTTAGCGGCACGCTGTCCACTCTTAATTGCACCCGCCATGAATCCGTCCATGTGGGCGCATCCTGCCACTATTCGCAATGTTGCACAACTGCGCGCAGATGGCGTTCATATCATCGGACCAGAAATCGGAAATATGGCTGAACGTGACGAGATAGGATATGGGCGCATGAGCGAACCTTTAACTATTGTTGCTACCATAGAGGCTCTTTTGAATGGGCATGAAAAACCTCTCTCTGACCGCCATTTCATCGTTACCTCTGGCCCTACCCATGAACCAATTGATCCAGTACGTTATCTTGCTAATCGGTCTTCAGGTAAACAAGGTCATGCCATCGCAACCGCTCTTGCGCATTTGGGTGCAAAAGTAACACTTATTTGTGGACCTGTTAATCTTGCAGACCCACAAGAAGTAAAAACCATTCATGTTGAAACAGCACAACAGATGTTACAAGCCGTTCAAACCGCATTGCCTGCTGATGGCGCCATCTTTGTTGCCGCTGTTTGTGACTGGCGCAGTCAAACGCAGTCTTTACACAAAATTAAAAAGAATGCTCATAAAATACCACCATCCCTTCATATGGTCGAAAATCCTGACATTTTAGCAACGATTGGACACGCTCCAAACCGCCCCTCACTGGTCATTGGTTTTGCTGCAGAAACATGTGATATCATTGCCAATGCGCAAAAAAAATGTGTTGAAAAAGGAGCTGATTTCATTCTTGCTAATGATATTTCTCTTCAACTAGATGGTACAGGTGTCATGGGTGCTGATACAAATCAAGTTTATCTCGTAAGTAGAAAAAAAGTTGAACAATGGCCCCATATGAGTAAACAACACGTAGCGCAAAAATTAGCAAACGTGATTGTATCATTTTTTGCCCCCAAAACACCTACTCCTCATGAGGAAAATATACCCCTTTGCAAATAATAACTCTTCAAACGCGTTGATATTAAAAAAACCTATAAAATAGAACTGACAATAGGTGTCTATCCATCTCGATTGTTATACAATATTTTTGATTTATAATGATAATCTCGCATTGTTCATATTAAATTAGAACCCAAATATCGTAAGATTCTCTCATTTCCAATCTCTCTCATGTTAAAGCAATAAAAATCATTTTCTTGTACATTGCAAACAAGGATAGCTGTATGAATACAAAACGTTTAAGAAAGAACTAAAAACGCTTATAATGGGCCGTCTCGGGCAACACTGAGGATGATGGCGCCAGCGTGCTCTTTTTATTAAGCGTAAAGATAGTGATGCCCTATAAGTTTTATATTATTCACGAGAACTTTGCCCTTATACCATTCACAAGCGCTGTCGCGAAATGGGTGTGACGAGCGTTGGGAAATATTTTTTTTAAAATCCCGTATCACCTTAGCCTTCATAAAAGTAGGATCTCTTGCACCACTGTCTCCCCAGCTTATAAAAAACAAGCTATCATTTACTTTGGCTACCATCAATTTTGACAAAGCTCTTGCACTGGATAAAATTTATAAAAAGCATTTTCTTTCTTCAATGTTTTTATCCCCATATTGGTCATATTTATGATATGCAAATAAATGATTTTGATTGTTTCATGATGAGAGCAGTTAATGAGAAAATATGACAACTTTATTTGGAGCTCTTATTCACTATGAAAAATAATATATAAATCAATATATTATAATATCTCAATGCAATTTAAAGCATATCTCACATTAACGCTTATAAAGAGTATAGACAAAATTCACTGCACCACTGTCTAAACTGACGCCTTTATTATTTTCCTCAGTGATCGGTCTTTAAGATTAAATGTGTGTGTCCTCTCTCCAGAATACCAAGACCACAAAGATTAGAATTTTATCCATGATATCCTCACATTGTAATGATTCATGAAAAGCATTTTTATTCCTCTATCGAAAGCCTTGTATCCATACATTGGTCTCGTCTATAATGTGCAAGTAAATAATTTTTTGATGTTGAATAGAGACTTTGAAATTAAAGAATATTTCTATATTTTGGATTCTTATTCAAGTTGAAAATGATCAATTCTCTTCATAAATTAATGGTGTTATTATCTAAAAATTATTTGATACAGTGCACCACTTGTACGAAAAGTGCTTCAATGAATTCTTATTTCATTGCACTTATAGCTTTTAAAATCTCATCATTTTTAATCATCAGTGGTGTCTCTCATTCTTTGCTTCCTCTTAAGAAAGAGCTCTTCCATGGGATCGGACGGTCAATCGCCTAAGCTTATTTTTTCCACTTTTATCATATTAATCATTTTCTATCTGTTGCCCAAAATCAGAATATCTACGGCGCTACTACGTTACTCCTATATAACTACGTGCTTATTTTACACAGATATCTTTCAATAATTGCCAAAACACTCTTATGAAGAGTATACACTCTCCATGAATGGTATAAAATACTTTATGCTATCCATTGTTACTGAAATATAAGGTACAAAGCGGCACCATCATACTCTTTTTCAGTTTTCAATGCGACGATAATGTTTGCATTAAGAGGATTCATAAAAGATATTTCACGCCTTTTTGAAAGTACTTTTATCTGCACACCACCTCCGTTTATGACATATTAACAAACGATTTCAATTGATCTAATATGAATAGGACTAAAATAAGAAATCCTCATGATATTTAGGTTTTTCATTCATGTTGTGAAACAATAAATTATCATTATAAATCAATATATTGCTTTAATAAAAGATAAAGCATAAAATTTTATATTATGCTTTCTTTGGCTAGCAAGTTTTATTAACCTTAAAGTCAAGGAACACTATTTTTGTGTAATGCGTGCCATGGTCTTTTGGGAAAGCATTTTGTGTAAATATGTCATAAAGGCGGCTGCAAAAAGCGGTGTTGCTAAATTAAGAATTGGAATTGAAACAAAAAGCGCTATCAATAATCCTGCACCAAAAACCGTTGTGTAATGAGTATGTAAAAAAGCACGTGCATCTTGCTCTGTTCGAAAACGATAAGCAGCAAACAAGAAATATTCATGACCGAGCAAATAACCATTAATAAGATAAAAAGCAATTAAATTAATACCTGGTATGAAGAATAAAATAAAAGCAATTCCATTACCAAGAAGGCTTAAAATAACAAATTTAAAGGAAATGATAAGAGAACGCCGAAACGGCAAAGCTTGTCCAATAGGCTCGTTTGGGTAATCCTCTTTTTCAATAATTTCAGCAGCAGAGTCAATGAAAAAACCACCAATCATAGCTGCGATTGGTGCAATCAAAAAAGCCAACAAAAGAGCCAAACCAAGATTAAAAATGATAAGCATGCTAAAACCAATCCATCCTGCCCAACTAGGGAGTCCAGGAAGAAATTGTGCAATCCAGGGCCAAAAGTAAGACACAAAAAGTTGGTGCACACATAACCATAAAATGGTGAGAGTGAAAAAAGTAACCCCCAATGCTTTCAGTATCATAATACGATATTGCGAGGTCAAAAGACGTTGTAAAGCACGATAAGCAGCAGTAAAAATCATAGATTAATAAACTAAGGAAAGACGCAAAAAAAACAAGAAATATATTTAAAGAATGTACTGTATAATTTTTTCTTTCTTTGAACTACAAGATTTTTTTCAAGAACATTATAAAAAACGGCTAGGGCTTCTTTGTTTAAAATAAAGTTTTAATGAATAGAAATTTTGAATTTTAAAAACCAAGAAGAATTTAAAAAGCAGCTGTTGTAGAAGAAATTTTTAATATTTTTGTACAGAGTGTAGATTATTGCATTTGTATGATATATCTAAAAAATTAAGGAATAATAACTATTTGGGAGGAAAGTTGTTTACTTTTATTTATTCAGTAGAGTTGTTTAACTTCGTTTAGCTACGTGCTTAATTGTTTTGCACAATTCCTAATACTCTGTACTTTTCTACTATTTGGCGGCATGCTTTTTCCTCTTGTTTTTATTCAAAACAATATTGAGTTCAATGGAATAGGAGTATTTTGAGCGTATTCAATTTTAATTGTAAAAAGCATACGCTTTAAAGAAACCTTTTGAAAAAAACCTTGCTCTGATGTTAGCGTTTCGCTAATATAGCGTTGTCGTATTCATTATCTTTAATGGATTATTTTAGCCTTGTTAGCGCCTTATACTATAAGGTTTCTTTTCTTCAAAACTGTTGATACGAATGATTAATTGGATATTCATTTTTATTAAAAAATAAGGCGTTTGTTAACCACACAAGGAGTGAATTTTAATACCAAAGTAAAAAATAAAAAAATGTAAGTTCTTAAAACTTATGAGAAATTTATTATAGGAAATACTCTTCATGATGCATATGATTGTTATGATATGGGAAAAATTAGAAATTAAAAAACAAGCTATACGTACACTGATAAAAGTATTAAATAGACTCCTTTGTTCAACCGGTAAAGCAAATGTGACTGCTTAAGTTCTATATTCTTTCAAATCATGCAAAAGATGCACAATATTTAAAGGAAGGTTATAAAGATGAACTGGATTACAAATTATGTTCGTCCTAAAATTAACTCTATATTGGGGCGCCGTGAAATTCCAGAAAATCTATGGATTAAAGATCCTACCAGTGGTGAAATGATCTTCCATAAAGATCTGGAAGCTAATCAATTTGTAGCTCCCAATTCTGGCCATCATATGCGTATCAGTGCTAAAAATCGTCTCATGCATTTTTTTGATGATGGTGTTTATACAACTCTTGAAAATCCAAAAGTTGTAACAGATCCTTTAAAATTTCGTGACGAAAAACGCTATATTGACCGGTTAAAAGATTATCGTTCTAAACTTGGTGTTGATGACAATATTTTAAGTGCACGTGGTACGATTGAAGGCTTACCAATTATTGCAATCGTTCAAGATTTTGCCTTTATGGGTGGATCACTCGGTATGGCTTCAGGAGAAGCTATTATCAAAGCTTTTGATACTGCTATTGCTGAAAGGCGCCCGCTGGTTCTTTTTGCTGCTTCTGGTGGTGCACGCATGCAAGAAGGAACACTCTCGTTGATGCAAATGCCTCGTACAACAGTAGCGATTGAAATGTTGAAAGAAGAAAAACTTCCCTATATTGTTGTGCTGACCAATCCAACCACCGGTGGTGTTACTGCTTCTTACGCCATGCTTGGTGATATTCACATTGCCGAACCTGGCGCTATGATTGGTTTTGCTGGTCCACGTGTAATTCAACAAACTATACGCGAAACCCTACCAGAAGGTTTTCAAAGTAGTGAGTATCTGCTTGAACATGGTATGATTGATATGGTTGTATCGCGTTTAGACATGAAAACAACCATTGCACGTCTTTTACGCTTGATGATGAAACGCCCTGCTGTTTTTAACCCTTCCGATCCATCCCCAACAGACACTCAAACATCGCTTTCTACAACAAAAGCAGCTTAAATTTATGCAACAAAGCCAAATACAAAGGGTGGTGGATGATTTACTAAAAAATTATCCGAAAAAATTTGATCTTTCTTTAGAGCGTATTGTTCACCTTTTAGAGCGTCTTGGTAATCCACATTTAAAACTTGCACCTGTTATTCACATCGCTGGAACAAATGGCAAAGGATCTGCCTCAGCAATTTGCCGTGCTCTTTTGGAAAGTGCAGGCTACCGCGTTCATGTCTATAGCTCACCTCATCTCGTCAACTGGAATGAACGCTGCCGGTTAGGTCAAAAAGGAGGTGGTCAACTTGTTACAGAAAACCAATTAGCTGAGACAATCCATGAAATTATAAAAGTAAATCGTCAAGAGCCGATTACTATTTTTGAAATTTTTACAGCCGCTGCCTTTATGCTGTTTAGTATACATCCAGCTGATGTTGTCATTTTAGAAGTTGGATTGGGAGGACATTTTGATGCTACCAATGTCGTTAACAAACCAGCTGTATCACTTATTATGCCCATTGATTATGATCATGAGATCTTTCTTGGAAAGACAATTGCTCAAATCGCTTTTCAAAAAGGAGGGATTATCAAACCAAACGTTCCTGTAGTCATTGGAAAGCAAAATTATGAAGAAACTCTTGCTACTCTAATACCCCTTGCTAATAAAAATAAAGCATCTTATTCTCTATTTGATCAAGATTATCAAAGTTATAAAGAACATGGACGTATGGTTTTTCAAAACAATCAAGGTCTCATGGATCTTCCCCTTCCTAACCTTATTGGAGACCACCAAGTTGCTAATGCTGGCGCGTCTCTTGAAGCAGTCTTTCAAGCAGGTTTTCAACTTTCAGAACAAGCCATAAATGATGCTTTGAAAAATATTTATTGGCCCGCACGAATGCAACATCTTACCCAAGGACATTTGGTTGATCAACTGTCTCCTAATATCGATTTATGGTTAGATGGTGGTCATAATCCTGCTGCTGGAAAAGTTATTGGAGCAGAACTTGCACAATGGAGAAAAAAAACAGATCGTCCTATTATTATGATTGCTGGCATGCTCAATACCAAAGATGCTGTCGGTTATTTTCGTTCCTTAGCAAACCTTGTCGATAAAGTATATACGATACCGCTGATTAACAATAATGCAAGTATCTCTCCAATAAACTTAGCTGAATCAGCGCAAAAAGCAGGAATCCTTGCTACTCCACAAGCTCATCTACAAGATGCTTTGCATAAGATTAAGGTGGAATATAAAGAGGCAATTGTCCTTATTGGTGGTTCCCTTTATCTTGCGGGCGATATTTTGCGTGACAATAAAACACCTCCGTGCTAAAAATTAGCCATTTTTAAAACTTTGAAAGATAGACTTTTTCATCATGCAACTTGATTGTGCACTTTATCAACATCCTAAACTTATTACTGTTTTTGGCGGATCTGGTTTTGTAGGACGACATGTCGTTGAAACTTTGACTAAGCGGGGGTATCGCGTTCGTATCGCTGTTCGTTGTCCACAAAAAGCTTATTACATGCTTCAAATAGGAGAAGTAGGACAAACCCAAATGCTTAAAACAGATATCAAGCATCGTGCTTCTGTTGCACGCGCATTGCTTGGAGCTGATGCAGCAGTGTTTTTGCCTGGTAGCTTAAAACAAGCAAATCAATCGAATTTTAAAAAAACACAAATTGATGGTGTTTACAATGTTGCTGAATTAACAGCAGAAACTGGTATTCCGCTAATCTATATGTCAACACTTGTGGCTAACGAGAATGCTTCATGTCTTTATGCACGTGTTAAGTTTATGGGTGAACAAATCATTCATAACAAGCATCCTCAAGCAATTATTATCCGTCCATCCGTTATCTTTGGACCAGAGGACTGTTTCTTTAACACCTTGGCAGATTTGTCACGTTTTTTACCAATTATGCCTCTTTTTGGAGGTGGGCAAAGCAAATTGCAACCCGTGTATGTTGGTGATGTTGCTGAGTTTATCGCGCGCGCTTTAGATGGACAAGTTGCTTGGGGAAAAAATTATGATCTTGGTGGTCCCCAGATTATCACCTTCCAAAATACTCTTGAAAATATACTCAAAATTATTCACCGTAAAAAAACAATCCTATCCATGCCCCTTTCTGCTGGTCTATTGATTGGAGGAATTTTGGGAACAGTCGGTAAATTGCCTTTTGTACCAACACTCGTAACAGCCAATCAGATACGTTTTTTGCAAATGGATAACATTGTTTCTAAAGAAGCTATAGAGAATGGATATACTCTAGAAGGTGTGGGAATTACCCCCAGAGCAATGGCAGCATTCTTGCCAAGTTATCTTTGGCGATTTCGTCCACATGGTCAATTTTCCCAAAACCTATTCGTTTAGAATAAATTCTTCTAAAACTGAGTTAATTATTTGATTTATAATTCATCGCTCGTTGTTAGCAGTTTTAAAATCAGAGTGTTCAATAGAGTGATGTTTTTACATTTTAAAGACTCTATTCAGTATCACAAAAAATGTTTAATCGTATATCTATAGTCTTTTGATAAAAATCTTTGAAAACAGGAGAAAAGCACTTCTTATAAACTGTCTTTATCCAAGAGCAGATGCAATATTGGAATCCTAAAGAACCGATTCTGAATTGCCTATTCATAAACATGATAGCCTATGGCTTTGCATTATATTATTTTGCTAAAAAGCTTAATAATGAGATTAAAGTAATACTTCCTTTTTCAACAACCGCATAAGTGAGTAGAATATGGGTATACTACTTTCGATATTATCCCATAAAAAATCGATATAAAAACTGTGAAGCAATGCACCATTTTTATTATTTAAAAGGTATTCCCTCTAGAGATTTTTAAAAGCTTTAAAGTTACGTGAAAAGGATAGAGTTTTGTTTATATAATAAGACTTATCATGAAGATCTCTTATTCTGTTAGTAACATCACTACTCAGATCCGTAAATGCATATTTGTTGCACAAATTTATGGAGATTTTAAAAGAGCTTTTTCACATAGAGAAGTCCTCTTCTTGTCTTGCATTTTTTTTTAATTTCTCCTACCGTCTTGGAAAAACTTATTTTAAAGGAATGAAGAATGGCAGCTCAAGATTTTGTTGTCAAAGATATTGCACTTGCCGCTTATGGTCGTAAAGAACTTAATATTGCTGAAACTGAAATGCCTGGTTTGATGGCTTGTCGTAAGGAGTTTTCTTCCAGCCAACCTTTGCGCGGAGCGCGTATTTCTGGCTCATTGCACATGACAATTCAAACAGCTGTTTTAATTGAAACATTAAAAGCGATTGGCGCCGATATACGGTGGAGCTCTAGCAATATTTTTTCTACGCAAGACCATGCAGCAGCAGCTATCGCCGCAACTGGCATTCCTGTATTTGCCGTTAAGGGTGAAACATTGGAAGAATATTGGACTTATATAGATGCAATCTTCCAATGGCCAGATGGTAATCCTTCCAATCTTATTTTAGATGATGGAGCTGACGCCACAAACTATATTTTAATGGGAAGTCGTGCAGAACAAAATAAAGATATTTTATCGCATCCCAAAACAGAAGAAGAAGAAATTTTTTTCAAACAAATACAAAAGCGTATGTATGCAACGCCAGGTTTTTTTACACGACAGCGTGCAGCAATTAAAGGTGTAAGCGAAGAAACCACAACAGGTGTAAACCGTCTTTATCAGTTACAAAAAGAAGGACTTCTACCTTTTCCTGCTATTAATGTTAATGATAGCGTCACTAAATCAAAGTTTGATAATAAATATGGATGTAAAGAATCATTGGTCGATGGTATTCGACGTGGAACAGACGTGATGATCGCCGGTAAAATTGCCATTGTCTGTGGTTATGGTGATGTAGGTAAAGGTTCAGCAGCATCTCTTTCTGGTGCTGGGGCTCGTGTTAAAGTAACAGAAATTGATCCCATTTGCGCTCTTCAAGCCGCTATGGATGGCTATGAAGTTGTTAATTTGGATGATGCTGCTTCCAGTGCTGATATTATCATCACGACAACAGGCAATAAAGATGTTGTTCGTTTAGACCATATGCGACAAGTAAAGGATATGTGTATTCTTGGAAATATTGGTCATTTTGATAACGAAATCCAAGTCGCTGCCCTTAGAAATTTGCCATGGACAAATATAAAACCACAAGTTGATATGATCACCTTTCCCGATGGAAAACGCATCATTTTGCTCTCTGAAGGGCGTTTGTTAAACCTCGGGAATGCGACTGGGCATCCTTCTTTTGTCATGTCAGCCTCGTTTACTAATCAAGTTTTAGCGCAAATTGAACTTTTTACCCGTGCAGAACACTATACAAATGAAGTCACTGTTTTGCCTAAACATCTTGATGAAAAAGTTGCACGTCTACATCTTGATCGGTTAGGAATAAAATTAAGTGTTTTATCAGAAGAACAAGCCGCCTATATTGGAGTCTCACCACAAGGACCTTATAAACCAAACCATTACCGTTACTAATACGTTTCCTTGGGTTAAAAAAGGGAAAGATGCCGTGCCTAGCTTTGGTGACTATAACCCCAAAGAAAAAGCTCAAAAAGTGATCCGAATCTATACGTATATATTTTGCCTTTTTTTCTTTTTTTCTCCAACATGCGCTGTTGCTCAGTCATTGGAAGGTTATTTACCATTTTTCTTCACTTTTCCAAATAGTCCATGGCTGCTTTTAGCGCTGTGTGGAGGAATTTCTTGTGCTTCACTTCTCTCGTGCATAGCTGTTACCGTGCGTGCAAAAAAAACTGCACAGAAGCCTTTGAAGATACTTCAGGCAAATTTTTCTGAAAAACTTAAATATTATGAATGGCTTCTGAAAGAAACCGAGCAATTCCTTCTTATTTGGGAAAATCCAACAACCTTACCCCGTGTTGTTGGTGCTCTTTCTGCATTGCAAAAAATAGGAATCGATCAGAAAGATTTTCAGCGTTTTGAGCTCTGGGTTGAAGAAAATTCTCTGCGAGAACTTGATTATGCATTGACTCAACTACGTTGTAAATGTCACCCTTTTGATCTTTCTATCACCACCACAAACAATGTACTGCTACAAGTTACAGGAGTCATCGCAGGAACAGTCGCTATTGCTCGTTTTCAAGATATCTCAAAACAACAGAGTGAAAATGCTCGTTTAGAGAAAGATATAGCCCGCCTTCTTACTGAACTGAGAATGCAGCGTAATCTTCTTGATCTTATTCAAGAGCCCGTATGGATAAAAGATTGTGAAGGAAAAGTTTGTTTTATCAATCGCGCCTTTAGAGAAATGACAGACTTTCCTGAAGACAGTGATGACGTGGGGGATCTTTTCAATGAAAATACACAACGCAAAACAGATGAAACAGAAACAATTTTTCAAGAACATGTTCATACGGTTATTGGTGGAGAACGGCACCGTTTTCATCTCACACGTATTACAACAGCTGAAGGAATGGCAGCTTTTGCACGTGATGACAGCGCATATGAAAATCTTGCTCATGAATTAAGATATGTTCTTCAAAGCCATTGTGAAACACTTGACCAAATTTCAACAGCTGTAGCCATTTTTGATACAAACCAAAAATTAAAATTCTGTAATCATGCTTTCAAAATTTTATGGCCGTTGGAGAGTTCTTTTTTAGAAAGTGAACCAAGCCATACATTGTTTCTTGAACGTTTACGTGAAAAGGGGCTCATTGCTGAACACCCTGATTGGCGCGCATGGAAAGAAGAACTTTTAAAAGCCTATTGGCAAACAGAATCAAACCAACAAATTTGGAATCTTCCAGATGGGCGTACGGTGCGTGTTGTCTCGAACCCTCATCCACAAGGAGGTGTCACTTGGCTGTACGAAAACCTTACAGAAAAAATTGATCTTGAGCGCCGTTATAATACACTTATTAAAATACAAGGTGAAACACTTGATAAACTTTCTGAAGGCGTGGTCGTTTTTGGTACTGATGGACGCCTTCGCTTATCGAATCCTGCCTTGTCGAAATTGTGGTCTCTTCCTTATAATTTACTGGTAGAAGGAACCCATATTACACAGTTACAAAGCCATTGTTCAGCCTTAACCTTGGGGACAGAATGGGATCAGTTTACCAAGTTCATTACCGGTTTTGCTGAAAAACGTGAAACATTTTCAGGTCGTATAGATCTTAAAAATGATATGATTATTGACTATACTCTGGTCCCTCTTCCTAATGGACAAACGATGCTTACTTTTGTGAATGTTACGGATACTGTCCATGTTGCTCGTGCTCTTCAAGAAAAAAATGAAGCATTAGAAAGTGCTGATCGTTTGCGTAATGAATTTGTCCAACATGTTTCTTATGAATTGCGCACACCTCTCACAAATATTATTGGATTTTCCGATATTTTACGTGATCAAATTTTCGGCTCTATCAATGAACGTCAACAAGAATATCTTGAACACATTCATTCAGAATCAGGAACTCTTTTAAATATTGTTAACGATATTCTTGATCTTGCTACCCTTGATGCAGGCATTATGGAGTTGGACATAAAATCGGTTAACATTGCCGATGCTATGATACAAGCAGTAGCACGCGTAGAAGATCGCCTTAATGGACGTCATATTACGCTTTTACAACAA
This sequence comes from Bartonella sp. CL162QHHD, assembly GCF_042195435.1. Classification (NCBI taxonomy): domain Bacteria; kingdom Pseudomonadati; phylum Pseudomonadota; class Alphaproteobacteria; order Hyphomicrobiales; family Bartonellaceae; genus Bartonella; species Bartonella sp. CL162QHHD. Next base: position 154,028 of record NZ_JBHIOG010000061.1, on the reverse strand, counting down.
ATTTCCCCTTCCTTAAATTCTATTTCTGCTGATGAAAAACGCTTGCATCAAATTTTTGTGAATGTACTGAGCAATGCTATTAATTTTGCAACGGAGGCGAGTACTATTGAATTTTGCGTCGATGAACAAGATGATAACATTGTCTTTAGCGTTCACAATCAGGGCTCTGACATCCCAGAAGACGTCCTTGATCGTATTTTTAAACGTTTTTCTTCCCATTCACACCATGGTGGGCGTGCGGGAGCAGGTCTTGGCCTTTCCCTTGTGAAAAGTTTCGTTGAACTACACGGTGGACATGTTGAAATTCTTACCGGTTCTGGAAAAGGAACAACAGTTAAATGTTTTTTCCCACTCTCCAAAGGAGATAAGATTTTTTAATTTTAACTTTTATGATAACAAAAAATTTTCATCCATTTCATGGAACTTTTAATGAATTTTAGTTTTTTTCTTGAAAATGAAGAGGCAACAAAGCTTTTTGCACAAAATTTAGCTCTTTCTTTAAAGCCAGGAGATCTTGTAACGCTGCAAGGGGATCTTGGAACTGGAAAGTCAACCATTGCACGTACAATCATCCAAACACTTGCAAACGATAACACTATGGATGTTCCAAGCCCTACTTTTACTCTTGTGCAAAGCTATCAACTTCCAAAGTTTGAAATTATTCATGCTGATCTTTATCGCCTTTCTATGGCAGAAGAAATTGATGAATTAGGGCTTCATGAAGCTCGTGAGAAAAATATTTTACTTGTTGAATGGCCAGAAAGAAATACAGCTCTTTTAGAGCTTGCCACTTTTGCACTCACCTTACACTATAAAGAACATGGGCGTCATGTAACAGTTAAATCAGCACAACATTCCATTGAATGTTTGCAACAGTCTTTTACAATTCGTACATTTTAAAAAACATAGATATAATCATGGGCATCATCATTTTTTTAGTTGGTAATATCTCAGGATATACCTATGAAATTTGAGATGATGAACAACATAAATAAGGCTTCATGGAGGCACCGACCATGGAAGATGAAACGAAGTGCTGACTCTTTCATATAACAATGACATAAATTGCAAAGGACAGCCGTTAATTTATAGGAATTCATCAATTTATTTTAGAGAATCTGATACCTACAATTTTGATTCTAGAGAATAGTATAAGAGAATTTTAAATTGAAGTGGTAACCCTTTAGAAGAGCATTCTATAACCTGTAGTGAATTGCTTGTTTCTTTCTGCTTAAAAATTGTGAGCTTCAGAAAAGTAATTTGCAAAGTTTTTGCTTAAAATCTCCTTTTATGTGTTGAAAGCACTATCTATCTCAATAGTCTTATCTAAGAAAAAATACCTTTATGAAATTATCATTCACCCAATATTTTTTAACACGCATATAAGGAAAGAATTGCCTATATTCTTCATACAAAGCAATTTTTTATAAAAATGGTCAATTGAATCATGCATAAAAGCACGAATTCTTAAATTCATTTAAAATTTTGATTTTTATTGTCTTTTCATTATAATATAATGCAAAAAAGAATATTTTAAAAAGTCAAAAGGAGAGACAAAACTTCTCTCCTTTATAGTGATTATATGTGGAATTAACTAAGCCCATCTTTTATCCATTCAGAAAGACGTCCTTTAGAGGTAGCGCCAACCATATTCGATGAAATATTTCCATTTTTAAACATTAATAATGTAGGGATAGAACGTACTCCGTATTGGGTAGCCAGTTCCGGATTTTCATCAATATTTACCTTAGCAATTTTAACTTGATTTTGCATTTCTATTGAAATCTCATCCAACATTGGAGCAATCACTTTGCAAGGGCCACACCATTCTGCCCAAAAATCAACCACAACAGGGGTGGAAGAGGTTAGAACTTCACTTTCGAAATTGTCCTTATCAACTTTTATACACGTCATTGATTTATCCTTTATATTCACTTTTTATAGATTGGTATAATAACAATTCATATCAAGTTATTGCAAAGATAAATTATTAAAGGACTTTTTTACACTAGAGATTGTGCATTGTGTTTGTTTGGGCGATTTTATGAAAGTAAATAAAGTGTAAAGATGATTTGCAAGGAAAAGAGTAGCTTATAAAGCAACTTCACTAAGAAATGCCTCAAGTTTTTCTGGAGGAAGTTTAAAAATTTTGGCTTCTTTACTGTAGATAAGCAGAGCCTGGATATCTTTATCGGGATGAATAGCTTGCAACAATTTTCGGTAAAGAGCCATTTGCAACCAGTGATGGGAAGCAATAGCAGCTTCATTTTCTGGTGGGGTTCCTGTTTTAAAATCGGCAAAGATAATGCTGTTTTGCGTGATGTAAAGACGGTCAATTTGACCAGAAATTGCTTGTTCTTTTCCACGAATTTTCACAATACCCATTAAGGAGACCTCAGCACGTGAATGCTCAGAGAAAAGGGGCTTGAGGTAAACATGATCTAATATTTTCCAAACATGGCGAAGAGCATCTTCTCTTTGGCTTTCATCCCAATGAGAGGCTTTGATATTGAGATAGTTTCGAGCATAATCTCGACGTTTTTGTGGGGGACAATCGGGTAAGTATTGTAACAATCGGTGAACGAGATTACCATATTCAATGGAAAAAGCCCTGTTGGTATTTTTTTCTCCCAAAACAGGCGAGACGCTATGATATTTTGAATTAGAAGAAATATCGGTATCAGCCTCAATGGAAAGACTAGCAACAGAGGGTCTCAACGGTTTTGGTAGCACTGGTTCTTCTGGTATTTTATGGGAGAAAAAAGCAGGTAACGGTGGTAAGGTTTGGCATTCAGCACAAGGGACTTTTGAGTTTATAGAAGCAGAAGAAGCAGGTGTAATGCAATAACGCAAAGCTGCAATATCTTCCGAAGAATCTTTTATAGCAAGGGCATGCGGTTCGAGGGCTTTTTTTACGAGTTGTAACCATGTATGAGATGGCGTTTTCGGGCCTTTATATCCACAAATAAACAAGCGATCTTCAGCACGTGTCATTCCTACATAAAGAAGACGCCTATATTCTTCTTCTGCACGCTCTTTTAAATATGAAATTGCTTGTTTAGAGAGTTTTGTATCAAACTTTTCATTGGGATGCCAAATAAAGGCTTGTTTTCCATTCCATTGTGCATTGTTTAAAGGAACTTTAAGCAAGTGAGGCGCATGCTGAGGATGCCAAATCGCACTACCTGGATCGACTAAAAACACAACAGCAGCCTCTAGTCCTTTTGCAGCATGAACAGTCATAATGCGAATTTCTTCATTACTTTGTTCAAATTCACGTTTAATTTCTGGTTCGCTTGCACTTAATGTTTCTAAAAAAGCTTGTAATCCTGGTAATCCTGTTTTTTGAATAGTGAGCGTATAATCCATAAAAGCATCGAGCACATCATTTGCTTCAGATCCTAAACGAGACAGAATTTTTTGTCTTCCCTTATCATTATTCAAAATATGGCTATAAAACTCGAAAACCGGTATTTTATCCACTAAAGCGCGATAATGGTTTAGCCTTTCAAAAGCATCTTTAAAAGATGCCTGCGATGATGCGTGCGTAAATAAGCTTTGCCAAAGAGAGCCGGTGCGGTGTGCAGCAAGCTGATAGAGTTCCTCTTCACTAAGAGCAAAAAGTGGGCTTTTTAAAACACAAGCAAGAGAAAGATCATCTTGTGGCTGTAAAACAAAACGCGCAAGCGCCATTAAATCACGGATACTAATATGTTTGGTAAGCTGTAAACGATCAGCTCCTGCTACGGGAATATTACGGTGTTTAAGAGCACGGGAAAGAGCTGAGACAAATTGATCACGTTTACGGACCAAGATCATAATATCACTTGCACGTATTAAGCGTCCTTTTGCTGGAAGCATTTCGCCTTTTTGTAACCAGTCGGCAATCGTTTCAGCAATTTTTTCTGCTAAACGCACTTCAGGTGTATCTAAATGATTAACAGTTGCATGCCAATCTTGAGGAAAGTCACTCGTTTCTTTGGAAATGGCATCCCATATAACAACTTCACCGGGACTGTGAACACGAATAGCTTCATGCACCGTTTTTGTATTTTCTGCCGAAAGTCCTTTATAGTTTTCTGGTGTTTCAAAAACAAGATCAACACTTTTAAGAACATCTGCTGTAGAGCGAAAAGAATAATGCAGTTGTATTTTTTCAAATTGCTGATTTGTTTGCTGCACTTTTTTTTGAATAATTCGTCCATTTGCAGCAAAATTTTCTGGAGCAGCGCCTTGAAAAGAATAAATAGATTGCTTTTCATCTCCAACAGCAAAAAGAGTGCGTATGTTTGTTCGTTGGCTATACCCTGAAAAAAATTCCTGTGCCAACAGTTGAATAATTTGCCATTGCTCAGGGTTGGTGTCTTGTGCTTCATCAAGTAGAATATGATCAAGTCCCTGATCAAGTTTATAGTGCACCCATTGGCTTGCACCTTTGCGCTGTAACAAATGAAGTGTACGCTCAATAAGATCATCAAAGTCTAAGAAGCCATTGGACTTTTTTAGATTCTTATAAATTTTGAGATAAATAGCACAGAGCTGAAAAGCAGCCATATTGAGAGTGGCAACCTTTGCGCATTGATATTTTTCTAAAAGAACAGAAAGCTTGTTTTGTTTATCTTCAAGCATTTGTTGAATAAAAGGCCAAATTTCGTCTGATTTTTTACGAGATAAATTTGAAAAATTACGCGGCTCACCTTTGATTGTAAAATAAATATCAGAAATAATATTGAGAATATTTTTCTCATCATGCACCTTTTCTAATTGGGAAAGTTTTTCCACCATATCCTTAAAGCTTTGACTACCATTGATTTCACAATGCTTAAGAGCATAAAGAGGAAGGCGCGCTGTTTGTTTAATTTGTTCCAGCAGATATTGATTTGTTTCATTGGGCGCTAAGTTAAAAAGCGCGCGCAATTTTTCTTCTCCATTTTCAGATAAAAGAGAAGATAAAAAATCAGACAATTTATGTTGCTTTTCAACTGCTTCATAGAGCAATTGGTTAAAAGTATGTTCGCTAATAACTTGAAGTAACTGTTGCAAAGCAGGTTGTACATCACGACGGGCTAAAAGTTGACGACGGGATTCTTGTCGTAATTTTTTTCGACCGATATCATCGGGAAGTTCAAAATGCCCTGCAATATTGGCTTCTAACATAAATTGATGTAAGAGAGCTTCACAAAAAGCATGAATCGTTTGAATTTTTAAGCCACCAGGCGTTTCGAGAGCACGCGCGAAGAGTTGTCGTGCATAAGTTAGTTTTTGCGCATTAACAGGCTTTTTTTCAAACCGTGTTAAGGTTTCTTGCAGCTGTGCATCATCGAGCTCATTCCAACTGGAAAGCGTGCGAAAAATTCGTGATTGCATAACAGCAGCAGCAGCTCTTGTATAAGTAAGGCATAAAATACGTGCTGGAGGCGTACCGTTTAAAAGCAAACGGATAACACGTTCGCTTAAAACGTGGGTTTTTCCAGATCCAGCATTTGCAGAAACCCACACGTTTTTTTGGGGATGTGTTGCTGTTGCTTGTGCATCAAGAGCGGCTTCAGGAATAGAAAAAAACGTCATGATTACTCTTCTTTATGAAAACCACTTGACCATTCCCACAACCGAGCCAAATGGTCGTAGTCACCTTCATATCGTTTTGACATGGGGACAGCATGTGAGAGATAACCTTGTTGTGGATTTTGATAATAAGTTATGAGTGCGATAAGATTTTCCCATGCATTGTCAGCAAGATCAACAGCACTTAGATGAGTTTTTCCGTCTTTTTTCTTTAAAAGAATTGATTGGGATTTAATTTCACCTTTTTTGTTAAGAGGAATGTAAAATAAATTTGAGGGGGTAAAATCTTGAAAATCTGGGAAGCCCCCTTGTATGAGTAAAGCTGTTTCTAACGCCAATTGCGGAAATAATAATTCACGAACTTGTTTTGATGAAGGAGGGGTTCCGGTTTTGAAATCTAGAATTTCAACCGTTTTATCTGGCAAAACATCAAGACGATCAGCACGTCCTGAAAGGGTTACTCCTGTTGTTCCTATAGGAATTTTTTGTGATACCACTTCCGAATATCGCTCTCGCAGTCCTAAACTTTGTTCCCATTGAATAAAGCGTGGAGCAAGGTTTTCAAAACTATTCCACCAAATTACTTCAATATCGGGTGGAAAATTGAATTTATCAAACTCTTTACGCCCAATAGCAAGCAGTACATTGAGTGCATTTGCAGCATTTGGATTTTTCATTTGTGTGCAAAAAGCTGCAAGAATAGCGTGATAAAGTGTTCCTCGTTCTGAAGCGCTAGGATCATGAATAAGTTCTTTAAGTGGTTTGAGCCTTAAGATTTTTTTAGCATAAATAGCATAGGGATCATATCGCAATGTTTCTATTTCAGTAACTGAAAAATGACGCGGGCGTATATCAAGAGGCGGAGCAGGGCAAGGACGTTCCACCTCAGAAGTTATGCTTGTATGATCAAGCATCTTTGCCCAATGGCGTAGTATTTCACCTCGTTCACGGATTTGTTCCCAAACCTGTTTTCCTACAACTGTTTCCATGCGTTGTAGCCAGCGTGAAGGAATGGAAGGCGTATGATTAACGCGCAATGCGCGACTCATCACCACTTTTTCCATTCCCATCGCCCATTGAAAATCATGCGCAGAAATACCAATACGCTGCTCTGGTGGTTCCAGAGTTAACATCATTTTCATCGGTCGCGATAAAAAAGCATCATTTCGGGTTGATATCGGCCATGACCCTTCATTAAGACCGCCGATGACCACTGTATCAACCGTTTGCAAACGCGATTCCAAAGTACCCCAGATGAATAAACGTGGATGTCCTCCAGGCGAAGGTGCGACGGAACGGGTTGCTATTATGGCAGAAAACATAGCGGGCCATTCACAAAGATGAAATGTTAATCCTGATTGATCACTGACCAATTCACGCAAAAAATTTGATAGGGCTTGTCCTGCTTCGTGTTGATAAAGATGTGCAAGAGAATTATCCTCATTGCGACCAAAATTTTCAAAAACCTCAACAGTTGCTATTGCAGCCTCATTGATGGTGCATTCTTTCTCTTGTTTCATAAGAGATGTTAAAGGTTCAACAGCTTTTTTCAAAAGATGACAAAGGAGACGTGCTTCTTCACATTTCTGCTGATCAAGGGTGTTGACTTCAGAACTATTATGAAAGGATGTATCAATCCATTTTTCGAGAAATTGATCACACTCGCAAAGATTGATGCGCCCTGTATTCCCTCGAAGAACAAAAAGTTCAAAATTTTCTGCCATTTCCCGTAAACGATGACGGTTTTGTTGGAGTGTTGTAAGGGGATGTTTAAGAAGAGAAAGAAAAGCAATGGGATCATCAGCTTGCAATACATTTTCTAAAATAAGTCGTAAGAGAGTTACAGGCAATGTTTGTGCAAGTGGTATTCCGCCTGAATCATTTGCTTCAATTCCAAATCGCTGTAATTCCACAGCAACACGGCGTGCTAAATTACGGTCATTTGTAATAAGGGCTGCAGTTTTTTGAGGTTCTTCAATAGCTTTGCGTAAGGTAACAGCAATCGCAAGAGCTTCTTCACGTTCATTTATAGCTTCAATAAATGACCAATCTGCACAAAGATTTTCATAATCATCACGGACAATTTGTACCCATTTATCTGTTGTAGAAGCTGGTCGGAGTGCTTCTGATAAAAGAGCCATTCGTTTTTTCTTTATGCTACTCTGTTGGCCAATTTCGCAAACATGATGACGTTGACACTCCATGAGAGTTAGAAGTTTTTTTAAATGATATTGAGGATGGCTAAAAACATTTTCTGCAGGATCAAAAAAATCACAAACTGTTTTTTCTTTATTGCTTGTGCTTAGTGCATTCCATTGTTCTTCATCCATATGAAGATCAAGACCAGGAAGAACAACAGCCCCTTTGGGCAGAGAAGATATAACCTTTAAAAGATGAGAAACTGCGGGCATAGAACCTGACACACCAGCTGCAATGATCGGTTTATCAGGCTGCATGCATCGTAAAGTCTCTGCATGCATTGTGAGTACTTGATTACGCCATTCAGCGGGATTACTTCGTTGTTTTTCTTTCAAGATTTTTGGCCAATTTTGCGTAACAATAGTCAAGAAATCGAGCGTTATTTGCCACCATTCAGCGACCATATCAGGTGCAATATTTTTAAGTTCTGACCAATCTGCTCCTTCTGCTTCAATTTCGTCCATCAAATGTGCTAAATCTTGCGCAAGCCAAATCGCATCAGCACTATGAGCCGGAATAAGTACATCTTCTGTACCAAACATGGCACGCAGATGCGCAGGCAAATTTTCACGCCATGGACGGATAAGGCGCGCTAAAAGTAAAAGACGTTCGCTTTCTCCAATAGGTGGATCTAGAGCACTGGTATGATTTTCAACAAAAAGAAAACTGTCTTCATCGACATCTCCTAGAGCACGAATGGTTGGCAAAAATGTTGATTGTGTATCACTTCTTTCAACAAAGGCTAAACGCAAAGCGCGAGCAGCACGACGTGTCGGAACATAAATAAGGCTATCGGCAAGGGCAGTTTGAATGTCTCCACTTGAAGCGAAATTATCAATAAGGCTACCAGAAAGTAGTGCATCAACAAAGTGAGGCAAAAAAGCAGTTCCCGGAGAAATAGAAAAGACATGCGGTTTATAGGTCATATGATCTCATATTTGGGATAACAAATTTCAGCTTATTGATTATTTGTATTATTTTGACTGTATACAATATTTATACAAGGAAAAACTGAAAAGCTATGTTTATAAAGCAGATTTTTTAGTTTAGATTTAAAAAATATCGAAATAAATTATATGTCTTAAGTCATCGCGAAAAAATATATAAAATTTTTCTGATATTTTTCAACGTAGAATTGGCTACAGTTTATTCTCTAACTCAAATAGGTAATATAAAAATAAATATTAAAGTTTTAAAAGGTTCTAGAGGTACCAGTGCGCTGTAACTCTTTTAATAATAAATAAATTTACCGTATTTTTTATACAGTTCAATCTAAAAATATCCTTTACATACTCCATCACTTTCAGAAAAAAATAGATATCATGATATTGCAAAACTTAAAAAATCAGTTTCATAAATAATATTTTAGAATCCCATAAAAAGCTTGGAAAAAAATAATAATATTTCCACATTTCACAGCGAAAACAGATTACTTTGAGGGAGAGAGTTTTGCGAAATTTTATCGTGCAAGCCTCTATCTTGCTAGAATTACATCCCTTATGCAAAATAGAATGCCCAAAAATATCATTATGTTGCAATTTTATATGTTTGTTTTTAAAGGGACATTTTTCATTGTACTTGATCTTACCTCGTCATGTCATCCCGTAAATAATATAAATGAATAGTATAACGTAAACTTCCGTGAATGGGATAAGATACATCACACACCACCATCATTACATCATAACGCTATAACCACCATCATCATTTTTACCCTCACCCAATATTTTGAAAGCTCTTGGCTATAGAGAAGATCTATAAGAGGTATTGTATTTCTTGCTTCAAGTGTTTTACGCACACACCAATCCTACTTATGATTTTTAAACAAATGATTTTGATTGTTCCCATATAAAAAACGATAAATTATCATTATAAATCAAATTATTGTAGAAAATATTTTTCTTTATTTTAAGAGCGTACTTGATAATCTTTAAAAGCAGAAAATTTTATTTTAGGAGCTCTTTCTGCCTCATAATTCAATGAAAAATGGTTCTCCGCTAAAAAAACTGGATCACCTTCTAAATCATACGCAATAGCAGAGCGGTGATTGCTGAGAAACTTTTGCAACTCATCTTTGCTCTGCGCTGAAATCCAACGGCATAAATTAAAGCGCGCAGACTCAAAATTCACTGGCAAAGAATATTCTATTTTTAATCGTTCTTTTAAGACATCAATTTGCAAAGCACCAATAACACCAATGAGAGAAGGCGACCCATCATCAGGAATAAACAATTGTACAACCCCTTCTTCAGCCATTTGTTGCAAAGCTTCTTTGAGCTTTTTTGCTTTCATTGGATCGCCTAAACAAACACGACGCAAAATCTCTGGTGCAAAATTCGGTACTCCCTTAAAGAGGATATCTTCTCCTTCAGTCAAAGTATCGCCGATACGCAATGTTCCATGATTAGGGATCCCTACGATATCACCAGCATAGGCTTGATCAGCAATTTGGCGCGAACGCGCAAAGAAAAATTGTGGAGCCGAAAGTGTCATCGGTTTTCCTGTTCGAACCAACTTTGTTTTCATACCACGTTCAAGCGTTCCCGAACATACCCGAAAAAATGCAATACGATCACGATGATTAGGGTCCATATTCGCTTGAATTTTAAAAACAAATCCCGTCATTTTAGGTTCAGTTGCTATGACATTGCGCTGATCTGCACTTTGATCACGAGGACTTTGACCAAAATCTATAAGCGCATTGATCAAATCACGAACACCAAAATTTCGCAAAGCTGAACCAAAATAAACCGGTGTCATATGACCTTCACGGAAAGCTTGCAGATCAAAATTCTTGCAAACACTTTGAGCAAGTTCTACCCCTTCAATAAAAGTTGAACGTTGATATTCAGGGAGTAAATGGACAACCTCTCTGGGATTTGAAACTATCTGCTGTATTATCTCATCATCTTTTTGACGAAAACGATTATGATGAAGGTCATAGGTACCAACAAAATCTTTACCCGACCCAATTGGCCATGTTATAGGCGCGGTATCAAGAGCAAGCTTTTCTTCAATTTCATCTAAAAGCTCTATAGGATCACGTGCCTCACGATCCATTTTATTGATAAACGTAACAATAGGAATATCCCGCATCCGACACACTTCAAACAATTTTAATGTTCTAGGCTCAATCCCGCGGGCCCCATCCAACACCATGATAGCACTATCAACAGCTGTGAGAGTGCGATACGTATCATCCGCAAAGTCCTCATGTCCTGGGGTATCTAGGAGATTAAAAATATGATTTTCATATTCAAACGTCATCACCGAAGTCACAACGGAAATACCACGATCACGCTCAATATTCATCCAATCAGAACGGGTTTGAATACGATCTTTTTTGGCTTTTACTTCTCCTGCAAGTTGAATAGCACCACCAAACAATAAAAGCTTTTCTGTTAATGTTGTTTTCCCCGCATCTGGGTGAGCAATAATTGCAAATGTACGGCGTCGCTTTACTTCCTGCACTCTTCGTTCCATTATTCCTCCGTCGGCCGTGCAAGTGTTTCAGCAATCAGTGCACGCATTTCATTAATCCCATAAAGCGCTATAAATGATCCCCATCGTGGACCTCGCTCTTGTCCAAGAAGGACTTCATACAACATTTGAAAAAAAACATTAGAAACACCAGGCCCACCTTCAGGGCTTTTTTTGCTATGATCTTGATAACGTTCCGTTAATCGTGCAACATCAAGAAGCATATTTTGTAATATGTTGCCATCAACAGTTTCAGGTAAATGAGCTAATTTTTCATCAATTTGTGCTAATGTTTCTCGTTCGCTATCATCTGGTATACGAAATTTCTTGTTTGGTTTAACAAAAACATCAAAATATTTAATAGCAAACTTCACCAATTGATCAAGTTCTGGATAAGTTTGTGCATTTGCTCCTTTAGCGTAACGAGAAATAAAACCCCAAAGAACTTCTGCATTCTCCGCATTTGAAGCACTTACCAAATTTAGGAGCATCGCAAAGGATACAGGCAAATCAACCTGCGGCGGACAACCATTATGAATATGCCATACAGGATTATTCAGACGCTCTTTCCATTCTTGGCGACCATAGGCTGAAAGATGCGCATAGTATTCATCAACCGCTTTAGGAATGACATCAAAATAAAGCCTTTTTGCTGTTTTAGGCTTTGAAAACATATAAAGCCCTAAACTCTCTGTTGGAGCATAAGTAAGCCATTCATCAATGGTTAAGCCATTTCCCTTGGATTTGGAAATTTTCTGCCCTTTCTCATCTAAAAAGAGCTCATAGTTGAATCCTTCTGGGGGGTTTCCACCTAATACTTTACAAATTTTAGAAGAAAGATTTGTGGAATCGATAAGGTCTTTTCCGGCCATTTCATAATCAATGCTAAGTGCTGTCCAACGCATTGCCCAATCTACCTTCCACTGACACTTAACTTTGCCCCCCGTAACCTCTGTTTCTATGGTTTCTCCTGTTTCTGGCTCAATATAAGTGACTGTACCTTTTTCAACATTACGCGCAATCATCGGTACCTGTAATACTTTTCCAGAAAAGGGAGAAATCGGTAGAAAGAGTGAATAGGTCGCTTGCCGTTCTTCACCTAATGTTGGTAAAATAATTGCCATAACCTTGTCATAACAGGCAAGGATTTTCAAAAGTGTTTCATCAAAACGACCAGAATTGTAATAATCCGTAGCACTTGCAAATTCATAATCAAAACCAAAACGATCAAGGAAAGCCCGTAACCGCGCATTATTCGCTGCCCCAAAAGAAGGATAATCATCTCCAAAAGGGTCGGGTACACGACTCAACGGTTGACCAAGATAATGTTCCATCCTTTCGCGATCAGGCACATTCTCAGGAACCTTGCGCAAACCATCCATATCATCAGAAAAACAAAGTAATTTTGTTTTTACTTTATTCTCCGTGAGAATATGAAATGCATGACGCACCATGGTTGTACGTGCAACTTCCCCAAAAGTTCCAATATGCGGTAAACCAGAAGGGCCATAACCTGTTTCAAATATCACATTGTCTGGATAACCCGTTTTTTCATACCGTTTGATAATCTTACGTGCTTCTTCAAATGGCCAAGTTCTCGATTGAGAAGCTGCATCTTTTAATTCAGGCGTAAGGTTGAAGGTATCACACTGATCACGCATCATTATTTATCCTAAAAATTACACTCTTTCAAAATAGGGTGTATGGTTCTTGAATTTATTCGTCAATAATAGCAAGCAAAAAGATGAAAATTTCTTTATACTCTTAAGTCACAATACAAAAACCGCCCTCGTTATAAACATGTTTTGTTCTGATAAAAATCAAAAACATTCAATATTATAAAGCAAAATTGACTTGTTTTGATTATCGAAGCCTTCATTGCTATTATTATCATGGGTTTTGCTTATTATATTTATTAGCGCAGAAGATAAGCTTCTAGTATTGAACGAAAGAACGGTAAAAACCAACAGAAAAATGCTTAAACTAGGCATTTCATACAAAAGCACTAATCCATATTACACTTGTCACCGTAATTTTCTATTTCTTTTCTTTATCACCTTGATGACGCATTGCTAATGTACGCAAACGTAGAGCATTTAATTTAATAAAACCAGTTGCATCTCTTTGATCATAAACACCTTGATCATCCTCGAAAGTTACCAACTCACTAGAATAAAGTGATTTTTTACTTTGGCGCCCTTCAATAATTACATTCCCCTTATAAAGCTTTAACGTGACTTCACCTTCAACATGTTCTTGAGATAAATCAATAGCTGCCTGCAACATCTTACGTTCCGGCGAAAACCAAAATCCATAATAAATGAGTTCTGCATAACGTGGCATCAATTCATCTTTCAAATGAGCTGCGCCACGATCTAACGTTAAAGATTCTATCGCTCTGTGAGCCGTCAAAAGAATGGTTCCACCTGGTGTTTCATAAATACCCCGCGATTTCATACCCACAAAGCGATTTTCTACCAAATCTAACCGACCAATACCATTATCGCGCCCATAATGATTTAATTCTGCAAGTAAAGTTGCAGGAGATAAATTTTTTCCATTGATTGAAACAGCATCGCCTTTTTTAAAGCCAAGAGTAATTCTGGTTGCTTGATCTGGAGCATCTTCCGGCGAAAGAGTACGCATATGGACATATTCAGGAGCAGGAAGTGCTGGATCTTCTAAAATCTTTCCTTCTGATGAAGAATGCAATAAATTTGCATCCACTGAAAAAGGCGCTTCGCCTTGCTTATCCTTTTCTACAGGAATTTGATGTATACGAGCAAATTCAAAGAGATCTGTCCGACTCTTAAAATCCCAATCACGCCATGGAGCAATAATCTTTATATCAGGATTAAGCGCATAAGCGGAAAGCTCAAAGCGTACCTGATCATTGCCTTTTCCTGTTGCTCCATGAGCAATCGCATCAGCCCCTGTTTCCTTAGCAATTTCAATAAGGCGTTTTGAAATAAGTGGACGTGCAATTGATGTTCCTAAAAGATAAGTCCCCTCATAAATGGTATTGGCTCGAAACATCGGAAAAACAAAATCACGCACAAATTCTTCACGCAAATCTTCAATATAAATTTCTTTAACACCTAGCATTTCAGCTTTACGACGAGCAAGTTCCAGCTCTTCCCCCTGCCCCAAATCTGCTGTAAAAGTTACAACTTCAACGCCTAGCGTACTTTGCAACCATTTAAGAATAATTGACGTATCCAATCCACCTGAATAAGCCAAAACAACTTTTCTAATATTTTGCCACTTTTTCATTTTAACGTTCTATATGAGCTACTTTTTTTATTTCTACCCAAAAATCAAAACGATACAAGAAATATAAAAATAAATTCTTTTTAAGCAACATTAAAAAGACGTAAAAAGCGTAAATAAAGGTGCCTCAAAGTATAAATAGTGAACACTGCTTAAAAATAAAAGGAGATTTACGTGTCATTTCTACCGGAGTGGTCTATTGTTGTACAATTTGCTTTAGCATCGTTGATTTTAGCACTTATTCCAGGACCAGATATGATGCTTTCTGTAGGACGAACCATTACACAAAGCAAAAAAGCTGGAATTATGTGCGCCTTGGGTAGTGCAACAGGGTTTGCCATTCAGGTTACCGCTGTAGCACTTGGCTTATCAGCGCTTATTTTTGCTGCACCACATACTTTTGTTCTTCTGAAAATTGTTGGCGCCTTTTATCTTTTATGGTTTTCCTTTCAAGCGTTACGGAGAAACCCCACTTTTTCCTTTGAACAGACATCTTCTAAATCTCAAAGCGCTAAACGTAACTATCTTGCTGGTATTGGAATTAATCTTCTCAATCCTAAAGTTATACTCTTTAACGCGACATTCTTACCACAATTTATCAATGCGAATGATCCTATGGCAACACAAAAATTGCTCTTTTTAGGACTCTCTTATATTCCTATTTCTTTCCCCATTACAATTGCAATCGTTTTTACAGCGCATAAACTTACCAAAACTCTCAAAAAGAACCCTCTTTATATTCGCTTTCTCGACTGGCTTATTGCTGGTACTTTTACCAGCTTTGCCCTCCATCTCCTTATCGTTACAAAACATTGATTTATATGTGTAATGTATCGCTTTTAATTTAAATAAAAAAACAAATATTATAAGATTTTTTCATTTCAAACCCGTTTATGTTGAATAAAATAATACCTTTCCTTTGTACATCACAAGCGAAGCTGGAGTTTTCGTATGGATAAAAACTGTCTAAGAAAAGAATAAAAATACCTCTTATGAACCATCTTAAGTGCCAAAAGCTGTTTACAACATTGGGAGCTAAAAAATAGAATGGTGGTATCAACTTACACCTTTATTAAACATAAAGGTGTAGGAGTATAGTACATTTCACAGAGCCTTTTTGTTATACTCTTCACAGGCATTGTCGTGATATAAAGAGTGCACTCAGAGATACCTAAAAAACATATCAATGGACAACACAATGGTATTTATATTTTAGATCCTCTGTTGTGCTTGTGAAGCGTGATCTTATTAAAGAACGTAATAAACAAAAGCATGAGGCAGTGCACCATCTCCACTTTTTAAAAGATATTACCGTAGATGCTTTTAAAAGACATAAAACCGAATTAAAGAGTATGATAATAAGGTAGAAATTAGTTACAATCCTTAAGACCTCATATTCCCTCTAAATTAGGCTTCCTTCTTATTTCAGAGATTATGCAAACAGACTATAGACAATATCTTACCCCTTTTAGCATATAAAAGCTGAGACTGTTCGTCTAGCACTTATCTATCTTAATCTCTGTCTCACACATGCTATTATATGATGATTTACTGAAAAAAAGCATAGGCCTCGATATCGCTGAAAATTGCGTTAACTAATGACCAATGGCATTTTCAAGTCGTAACCGTTCAGATTTACGTAAGCGCTCTGAAGCTGATTTAAGCTGTCCACATGCAGCTAAAATATCGCGTCCACGCGGTATCCGAATAGGAGAAGCATAGCCCGCTTGATTAACGACATCAGCAAAACGCTCGATTTGCTCCCAATCAGAACACTGATAATTACTCCCTGGCCACGGATTAAAAGGGATTAAATTAATCTTAGCAGGAATCCCTTTCAATAACTGAATCAATCGCTTAGCATCATCTAAACTATCATTGATATCTTTCAACATAACATATTCAAATGTGATTCGTTTTGCATTGGAAAGACCAGGATAATTACGGCAAGCCTCCATTAGTAAAGCAAGCGGATATTTTTTATTAATGGGAACAAGCATATCCCTTAGTGTATCGTGTACTGCGTGGAGTGAAATTGCTAACATAACACCAATTTCTTCTCCGGTTCGGATAATTCCAGGAACAACCCCACTAGTTGAAAGCGTAATTCGACGTTTTGATAAAGAAAGGCCATCGCCATCAGAGGCAATCAATAAAGCTTTTTTAACAGCTTCAAAATTATAAAGAGGTTCTCCCATTCCCATCATAACAATATTGGTAATTTTTCGTCCTTCAATGGGAACAATTGCTCCATCAGGGGTATTCTTATCAGGAAAATCACCCAAACAATCACGTGCAACCAATAGTTGTGCCAAAATCTCTTCTGCGGTCAGATTACGAACAAGCATCTGCGTTCCCGTATGGCAAAAAGAGCAGGTTAACGTACACCCTACTTGCGATGAAAGACATAAAGTACCGCGTCCTTCTTCAGGGATATAAACCGTTTCAATTTCAACAGGTCTTCCAGCTCCACGTGCAGGAAAACGTAAAAGCCATTTACGTGTACCGTCTTTTGATATTTGTTCTCCAACAATTTCTGGACGCATAATGGAAAAATGACACTTAAGTGTTTCTTGCATTGCTTTAGAAATATTCAGCATCTCATCAAAATTTGAAACACCACGCACATAAAGCCAATGCCAAAGCTGACGCATACGCATACGCGTTTGATGCTCTGGTACACCAACTGTCTTTAAAGCTTGTATCATTTCATCTTGCGACAAACCAATTAAAGAGAGCTTAGAACTCTCCTTCACGACCACATTATCTGTTTTTCGTGCAAAACATGAACCAACTGGTCTAAGGTCATAGGAAATGGCCATTGCTTTCCAATTCACATCACTATTTTAGAAGTTATCGAAACCTTAATGGCACTTTTGAGCTGCGTTTAATGCAGCAGTGACCCCTTTTAAGGAATAAGTATAGGTGGTATGCGTTCCTCTTTTTGATATCGCTTGCACTGTCATATTGTTTCCAGCACGTATAGCAGAAACAAGCTGCTTTTCTAGCTCTGATGACGCCAACCAAGCTGAGGAATCCTTCGTGAAAAAATTAAAGTCCTTATTTCCAATGGTCACTGTCACTCTCGATCCTTCTTGAAGCGTATAACCAGCCATAAACTGCGGTTCGAACGAAACAGGTGAATGAGAACGCTTGGTAATTAAGAAAAAATTATCACCATGATTAACCGTCGTTGGAAGAGCCTTCAAAGGTACCGATAACACATAGCAAATCGTATTTTGGGGCGATTTATAAGAATAGACCCCCCATGCTTCAAATTGATTTAAACGATTTGGCGTTTGTGCACATGCTGCCCCAGCTGTAACCAGAACCATTACAGACGCAGCAATAACAGTCTTTTCAAACATCTTTATTTAGCTCACTTCTTTAGTCTCTAACAAAATTCTCTTCATTGGAAAAATTCAAAAAAACCTCGATACTCATGTATCACTGTCCTAATTCTTCCAATAAGCAAAATATTTTCACACCAATCAAAATAGATCTCTACATTTCATTGTGACCTTTTAGGTGTTACCAAAATATAAACTTCTTATTCAATAACCACATTAAAAAATAACATTTTTATTTTATGCTACTCATTTCGTTTTTGTATAAAAAACGCTTTCTTTAAGCAATAGAACTTCAAAACGAAATGAAAATACACCACCACTCTGTTAAGAAATAAACTATACTCTTTAATATCACAAGAAATCTGCTGCAAAATTTTGCAAACATACCCTGAGCTCCCCAAAAATTTCACAGCCTTGCGAATATCACTTCTCGACTTCACACATTCAATACATTTATGTTCGTAAATACCTCACCTTTTATCCATTATAGTGCATTCATACTTCGTATTCAACATCGTTCCCATATCGCCTTTTCATAATCTTCAAAATATCTTAAAAAAGTAATAGACTATTATCACTACATTGGTCATGAAACATAAAGTACTAGATTTTGTCTCAACAACTACATGTAACTTTGTTTCTTTTGCTCCTATTAACTCTTCCTATATATTTCATCTCCAATTTTTAAGTTCTAAAGTGATTCTAGTAGCTTATAATAGCTTAAACATATTATTTTAAATGTATTAGACAATTCCTTTCTTCCTGTTACCAAAAACGTTTTAAGAATTTTTTGACAAGTTCTCTTATCTTATTTCTAAGTAATTTATAACAAGAAATATAAAACTTTTTTCTATAGAAGTTCTAACATTACCGTTTTTAAACAACATTTTAATCAATTAAAGACACTTGAATAAATCTTCTTATGCATAAAAACTCTTTCACCCAACCTAAAGGTATAGTTTTCATTCTTACCGTACAAAATTATTTTTTAGTATGAGCTCTATACAACAGCTGACATCTAAATCATACTTAATCACACTTTGCCAGCTTCCAATATTGCTACAGCCCTTGGCACTTGAGACGGTTCATAAGAAGCATTTTTACTCCTTGTCTCATACAATCTTATTCACACGGCTTTCCCTGATTGTAATCGTGTAAGTGAATGGTTTTGATTGATTCAACATAAATAGGTTCGGCATGAGGGAATCTTATGATATTCGGATCTCTCATTCAACATGTAAAACAGTAAATTATCTTTATAAATCAATATATTGACACACACGGGATACAATATCCCCTATTTTCTACTTGAATCTTAATAATATTATCCCTAAGTACCAAAATTTAATTTACAAAAAAATTCAATGCACGAATAAACTTTTCTATTGATTACTGCCCCACCCTCAGAGGGTGAAGATTTTTAACCCAATTTGGTGTATAAGAAGTTTGGATTCTTGTTGAGTCGAGTTCCCCTTGCCTTTCCACTCATGTGATTCACTTAACTAAAGGCTCTACAGACAAATCCTGCTTAAAAATATTTACCACGCACTCTAAAAGCACTTAATATATCAAGAAGATTTCCAGAATTTATCTCACCACACCTCAAATGATAGTGTTTTTATAGTATAATAGGATAAAAGAATCCATGAACATAATAATTAGGTGCTTTAATATACGAGAACAAGAAAGGACAACTCCTTCGTTTTTGTTGCTTGCTCTTTAAAAAGAAGGTTCACTTAGAAATGATTTTTTTTAAATCTCATGACATAACCTTTTGTTATTAGTCTTAAGATGCAAATTATATTATTTCCTACGCTCTGTGGTGCATACCTCGCAATTTATACGCTCATAATACCTTTTAAGCTGCATTTGATTCTGAAGTTTGAATCAATAAAGCATAAAGCGCATTGGCATTATGCGTATTGCGCAACTTTTGCACAACATCAGCATGGCGCAAAACACGTGCAATCTGAGATAAAGCTTTTAAGTGATCTGCACCAGCATTTTCAGGTGCCAAAAGGAGAAAAACGAGATCTATAGGTTCGTCATCGAGAGCTTCAAAATCAACAGGACTTTCAAGACGTGCAAATATACCAACAATCCGATCAATATCAGGTAATTTCCCATGAGGAATCGCAATACCACCACCCAAACCCGTTGAACCAAGCTTCTCGCGTTGCAAAACAACATCAAAAATTACATGCTCACTAAGACCTGTCAGCTTAGAAGCCTTTTCGGCTAAAATTTGTAGAACTTGTTTTTTCGAATTAGCCTTAAGAGCCGGAATGATCGCTTCCGGTGCTATTAACTCACTCAAATTCATACTTTAATTTTCCTCTTACACGCTCAAATGCTCATCAATAAACCTATAAACGGTATAGATACTTAATGTTCTTTCACTTTTCGCAACATCGCATGTGTTTTTATTTTTCAATTTATAACGGATGATAACTCAATACATGTCATATCACTTTTAACACAACAATAAATAGTATTTAGCTCCTCATTAATGGCATGAGAAAACAAAGAAATGAAGTTGTTCATAAAGTTAATTTCCTTACGACTCTAGAAAAGGTCATTATTCATAAATTTATTAAACTTGTCATAAGAATTGATGTATAATTCGCTATCAGAGTTTTTCTTTTCTTAAAAATGATCCCTTAAATTAAAATGAAAAGCATACTGAGCAAAATGGACCTTTACTTTGAAAATTACTGTATAGCTTGAACACCGCCTTATAACAAGAATATAAAGGTTTTTAGAGATTTAATGGTTATTTTAAAAGATTTATAGATTTAGCCTGATATCTGTAGTCAAGCTCCTATTTTTTAATAGGGCCATATAAACCAATAAAATACGACAACTCCTATTGAATAACCGGCGCTCCTATTAAAATACCTAAACCAGCATCATCGATATATTACAGAGAAAAATATGATAAACATCTCTTACCTTTCAATAACACACGCATTTATTGAGAGTTTCATTTATCACTCATTATCACGTTAATCTAGTGATATCTTTTCTATGATACAATCATGAGTAAGCTAAACTTATAAAAAAACAAACTAACTCTTTAATGATGAAGCTTTTTTCACCACTCAATAAAAACATTCTAAGGTTATAGTCATAAAAGAAGTTTTGGCATAAATAAGGAGATTTTCAGTAATAATGTTTGGTTAAACTTAAATGGAAACTCGTGAAAGCTGTAAAATCAAAGAGAAAACTGATTTCCTAAATAAATTCTGCGTACATCAACGTTGTTGATAATATCGTTAGGACAACCGTGAACTAACACCCGCCCTGTATGAATAATATAAGCGCGATCGACAAGCCCTAATGTCTCACGCACATTATGATCCGTTATTAAAACACCAATGCCACGCTTCGTTAAATGACGAATAAGTTGTTGAATATCGAAAATAGCGATAGGATCAATTCCTGCAAATGGTTCATCAAGTAACATAAAATGGGGACGAGAAGCTAAAGCGCGCGCAATTTCAAGTCGCCGACGTTCACCTCCAGATAACGAAAGTGCAGACATTTTACGTAAATGATCAATTTTAAATTCATGTAAAAGGCTATCTAACTCTTCACGCTGTTTAAGGCGATCTTTTTCAACGACCTCTAAAACAGCTTTAATGTTATTTTCTACTGAAAGACCACGAAAAATAGACGCTTCCTGTGGAAGATATCCAATACCTAAACGCGCACGTCGATACATCGGAAGATGCGTAATATCAAATCCATCAATTTTAATGGATCCTCCATCAGATTTTATAAGCCCCGTAACCATATAAAAACAAGTTGTTTTACCTGCCCCATTGGGCCCTAAAATGCCAACGGCTTCTCCCGTACGAATGCCAAAAGAAACACCATTAACAGTTCGCCTTCCTCGATAAACTTTAATCAAATTACTGGCAATCAAGGTCCCTTTTAAGGGGTTTTTTGAAGCTTCACTTTCAAGATTATACCTATCGGTCTGTTTTTTTATTTTGATTCCAAACATGAAATCTTAATGACCATTCTTTTGATTTTGTTTTAAAATAATAGAAACACGACCTTTTTTCTTAGGTGTTTCACAACCTTCTAAAAAAGCCTTTCCGCTTTCCATATTTGCCGTTAGTTTGCACCCCGTTGCCACATTGTCACCATCAGTTAACACAACATGATTCCCTGTCAAACTCATCATTTTTGACTTTCCATCAAAAACGCCTTTATCACCCGTAGCAACTTGCGTAGCAATTTTTATATAAACTTTTCCTAAAGCTTCCATTTTTTGTATACTCGACGAACCAAATAAAGAAACAGATGATGCCTTTTTATTTTCCTGATTTTTATCAATTTCTTTATATGCTTTATCGTAGTAAACAACTAATTCTGCCGTTCTTAAAAGACGTTCACCTTGCACCACTGAAACATCACCCTTAAAAAGCGCTATCCCTTCTTTATCACGTATTTCCAAAGAATCTGCATGAAGTTCTACCGGTTCTTTATCGCTTGATAGACTTATTCCAAAATGGGCCACTTCAGCATATCCTAAAACTGCTCCTCCTCCTAACATTCCCATGCTAAAAGCCAACATCACACCTATCCATCTTTTGTACGATTTCATTATTTCAATTCTTTTGTTTGTATATACACATACTTCTCTTTATAAATATCCTTTAAAGATTTGTATTGATATTGCGTTATTGCTTTTGAAGCACTAAATGCACTCCACCATGGAAATACATGTTTTTTCCTTTTTCTCGAATTTGTAAGGCGTTTGCGGCAAGATGAAAACCGGCTTGCTGAATATTAACACGTTGATCTGTTTTTAACTGTCCCTCGGATAAGTTAATACTAGCTGACATAAATTGTACCATCATCCCATCATTCGTCGTAATGGTGAATGGCTTGTCCAACTGTAAAAAACCATTAATGTTATCGTAAACCCCCCCTTGTGCTGCGAGAAAAATCTGTCTTTGTTGGCCCATAAATGCTCTAGCTGTAATGTTTTGCAACCCAATCATTCCAGCGTGTGTATGGTCTTGAAATGCCTTTTCTGCTTTAAGCCAATAAGGTTCATGAGCACGCGTATACCCTTCTAATTTTGGATTGAGCATCGTCAAATTCATCACGCCACTTTCTCCATTGTTCAAAGGCATAGAATCAGAAGTAATGGGAACCAAGAAAAACGTAAACCAGCAAAAAACCAGCGCTGAAATCAACGCTAAGAGAGGTAAAAAGATTTTTAATATGCTAATGCGACGCGAATGACGGGATGCTTTTTTTAAAACATCTCCACAAGATGATTGCGTTGAAAAGGCTTCATAATGATTGTGTACGGACATACTCTCCTGATCTCTTAAATACTCCGCATTTTTAATCTGTATAACCTTTATAGAAGGTATTTTCAAATTTTGTTTCTTGCAATTTGTTTTTTCTTGATTTTATTTTGCTTTTATCCGTTTATATATTGTAATATGCATGGAGTGCACAATTACAAAATTTTTTTGTGTGAAAGTGAGGCTATTGTGGTAAAATCAGAGCTTGTGCAAATTATCGCTCGTCATAACCCGCATCTTTTTCAACGGGATGTGGAGAATATTGTAAACGCTATTTTTGAGGAAATTGCAACAGCACTTGCAAATGGCAATCGCGTTGAACTTCGTGGATTTGGAGCTTTTTCTGTAAAAAGCCGTTCAGCCCGTAATGGACGTAATCCACGAACAGGTGAAGCTGTTTCTGTTGAAGAAAAGTGGATTCCTTTTTTTAAAACTGGCAAGGATTTACGCGACCGTCTTAATCAGTGAGAAACTTATGATAATTAAACGTATTCTTCTAACAAGTATCGGTGTGATTCTCGCAGCGGTTTTGATTGTTTTTATCGTGGCTAATCGTCAAATGGTTCCGTTAACCCTTGATCCTTTTCGAGCAAATCCTGAAAGTTTTACTTATCATGCTCCCCTCTTTATATGGCTCTTTATTTTCTTTGGTTTTGGTATTTTATTAGGAAATCTGATAAGTTGGTTTTCCTATCACAAATACAAAAAAGCTCTCAAAAAAAGTAAAGCCGAGATTGAAAAATTGAAAACATCTATCACAAATCTGGTGTAATGGTATTTAAATGAAATCTTTTCTCTTTAGTATTTTATATTCAGTACAGAGTTAAAAGTGCTCTTTTTCTTTTTTTATACATGTTTTAATTGACTTTAGCTTTTTTGCACTTTTACGAAACATTTAAGAGCTTTATAATATCTTTTTATACCTCATATACCGTGATACAAAACATGCCCGCACAATACTTTCAATCCTCCCATAACAATAGATATCCGCAGGAAAAGTTGCCCCTTATTTTAGAAACGGGTATAAGCGAAAACTATGCTCTCATTGATTCTGGTCATGGACAAAAATTAGAACGTTATGGAGCTTACCGCATTATTCGACCAGAAGGTCAAGCACTATGGAAACCCGCTTTACCTCAACAACAATGGGCTGATGTTGATGCTATTTTCACAGGAAACCTTGATGAAGAAGGGGTTGGGCGTTGGCATTTTCCTAAAAAGCCACTTGATGAAACATGGGCTCTTGCTTGGAATGGATTGTCTTTTCTAGGCCGTTTTACTTCCTTTCGTCATGTGGGGGTTTTTCCTGAACAAGATGCCCATTGGCGCTCTATGGAAGAACAAATTGTTCAAGCCAAACGCCCTATAAAATTGTTGAATCTTTTTGGCTATACAGGTATTGCCTCTTTGATTGGAGCACGAGCGGGTGCGAATGTTACCCATGTTGATGCTTCTAAAAAAGCCATTGCGTGGGCAAAAGCTAATCAAGAAAGAGCAAGATTACCAGATCATTCTATTCGCTGGATTTGCGATGATGCTATGAAATTTGTCGAGCGTGAACTGCGTCGTAAAAAAAGCTATGATATGATTCTTCTTGATCCCCCTGCTTATGGGCGTGGACCCCATGGTGAAATTTGGCAACTGTTTGATCATTTACCCGCCATGATCACAAATTGTCGTAAACTTCTCTCTGATAAACCGCTCTCTGTTGTCCTTACAGCTTATTCTATTCGTGCTTCCTTCTTTGCACTTCATGCTTTAATGCGTGATGCATTTGTAAATCTTGGTGGTACGGTCGAATCAGGAGAACTCATTTTGCGTGAAGAAGTTGCAGGACGTGCTCTTTCTACTTCTCTTTTTAGCCGTTGGATTGCTTGAATATGTGTAGACCCAAAACTGGTAGAGTGAAAGAAATTACCTCTCTTAGCAACCCCATCATAAAAGATCTTAAAGCACTTAGCCAAAAGAAAAACCGTAATAGAGAAGGTCTTTTCATGGCAGAAGGATTGAAATTGGTCATTGATGCTCTCAATCTTGGCTGGACAATACAGACGCTTATTTTTTCTAAAAGTAAAATCGGTAATGCTACTATCGAAAATACTGCCGCACGTGCTGTAGCCAACGGTGGTTTTGTTATTAAAGCCTCACAAAAAGTTATGGAATCACTTACCCGACGCGATAACCCACAAACAGTTATTGGTATTTTCAAGCAAAAATGGCACTCTTTTGAAATGATAAAAGGACAGATTAAAGATGTTTACATCGCGCTTGATCGTGTGCGTGATCCTGGAAACCTTGGTACCATTATTCGAACCGCTGATGCTGTAGGTGCTAAAGGTGTTATTTTAATTGGTGAAACAACAGACCCTTTCTCGCCTGAAACGGTCCGTGCAACCATGGGATCTATTTTCTCTGTACCACTTTATCGTTTTGATGAAAGCGCCTTTTTAAACTGGTCTTCTCACTTTAAAGGTATGATCGTTGGAACACACCTCAAAGGATCTCTGGATTATCGCACACTTGACTTCAAAAATGGCCCTATTATCCTTTTAATGGGGAATGAAAAACAGGGATTATCAGATCTTCTTACGAATCGGTGTGATAAACTTACGCGTATTCCACAAAGCGGACGAGCAGACTCGCTTAATCTAGCTGTAGCAACAGCTGTTATGCTTTATGAAATCCGTCGCCCCTATTTAATACTGGAACCATGTGAGGAAAAACATGATTCGTAAATCACTCCCTTTTCTTCTCTTGGGCTTGGCTTTTACAGTAGTACTTGATCAAGCTGTCAAATACTGGGTTATGCACAATATGCCTTTAGGAACAGAAATTTCGCTTATTCCTTTTCTTTCCCTTTATCATGTGCGCAATTCTGGCATCGCATTTTCGTTTTTTTCTTCCTTTTCTCAGTGGGGAATCATCGCCATCACGATCATTGTGATTATCTTCCTTCTATGGTTATGGAAAAATACTGAATATAATAAGTATTTAATGCGCTTTGGCCTTATTTTTATTATTGGAGGAGCCATCGGCAATCTCATTGATCGTATTCGCTTTCATCATGTCACTGATTATATACTTTTTCATATTGATGATATTTTTTATTTTGCTATTTTCAACCTTGCAGATAGTTTTATCACTCTCGGTGTTATTGCCATCCTTATTGAAGAATTGCGTACTTGGATGAAAGGAAGGCGTCATTCCAATAGTACATCTCCTCATTGATATGTTCATTGCCTTAGAAAACAGAGAGCTTTGATCATCACAAGTCTGATTACGCATTGATTTCTCTTAATCAATTCTTGTTGCTCGTCATTTCACGTGTTTCTCTTCATGGGACGATAAGATCTTACTTTCTTTTCAACTTCACATTTCTACACTTAGTTAGTGCAAAAGAAATGAACTCAAATAGAAATCAATATTTTTTATCCATGTGTCCTACATCATAATTTTTGAGGAGATATTTCACAGCATTTAAAGTTCCATTTATTTAATTAGAACAATTGCTTTTCGTATGTTTTTTAGTTTTTACAGATATCGCTTTTACAGAGCCTTTCTTAAGTGCTTCGTTTAAAAACTCTCCTTTTTTATTTTATATATTGTTTAATAAAAAACATTTTTTCAACTATTTTCAATGGTACCTTGTTAAAGCAACATATTGATTATAAATATAAATTACCTTTTTTCATATTGAATAAAAGCCCTTAATAGCCTAAATCTCTTTTATTTGGAATCTGTTCATGTTGAATCCATAAAAACCCTGTCTCTTGCAAGACACAAGCAAGTTAATAATCTTGATTAATATAAACAGATTTGAAACCAGAGAAGCTTGCGATATTTAGAGTATCATTTAGCATTCAAAAAGACAATTTATCATTATACATCAATATATTATATAAAAATCCAATTCAATAGCTCTTATAACCGTGCAAAACAGATGCAATATTGGAGGTTGAAAATAGTGTGATGATACTTGCCGCTCTTCTCATAAACGCAAAAATAGTGAATATTTTATAAGGGATTGTATTACATAGTTTCTGTGAAAATAGAAAAGTTTTTAAGTATAGTCTTTTTATCTTGCAAAAATATGGCAAAAAATGGAAATATTTTTTATTAAAATGAACTATTTCCTTACCAATTTGTAAGGTTCCTTCTTCATATAAATCTCTTGTAATTTTTAAATAAATCTCCATAATAAGAGCATATATGCTGGAATTCTGTCAGTGATTCTTAAGGGTTTTTGTATTTGCCCAATTAAGGCTTATACCAAGCTTATCTGTGTAATGACAGAGACACTTTTAAAGCCCTATACCTGACAGAACATATGCTAAAGGATTTTATATTATGGCTAATTTTAAAGATTTACGTTCGGCACCTGCTTCTCATGCCGATGCATCAATTGATCAGGGATTACGCGACTATATGTTGGGTGTCTACAATGCAATGGCCATTGGTTTGCTTATTACAGCTGCTGCCGCTTATGCAATTGTATCATTAGCAACGACAACAGATATGAGCCAAGCAGCAGCTCAAATCAATAGCAGTGTTTATCTAACACCACTTGGAGTAACATTTTATACATCGCCATTCTCTTATATTGTTATGTTTGCACCACTCATAGCAGTCTTATTCCTCAGTTTTAAAATTAATACATTGAGCACAAATGCTGCTCGTAGTCTCTTTTTTGGTTATGCTGCTCTGGTTGGTCTTTCACTGTCTTCAATCGTTTTGCGCTATACGACAGAAAGTGTTGTGCAAACCTTTGTCATTTCCGCCGCAACTTTTGGAGCTCTTTCACTTTATGGATACACAACAAAGCGTGATCTCACAGCAATCGGTTCCTTCTTATTCATCGGATTGATCGGCTTGTTTCTTTCCATGATTGTGAACATTTTTCTTGGATCAAGCGCTTTGCAGTTTGCTATCTCTGTGATTGGTGTTTTTATCTTTGCTGGTTTAACAGCCTACGATACCCAGAGCATTAAGTTGATGTATTATGAAGGAGATGAAAGCGATACCAGAGGACGTAAAGTTATTATGGGCGCGTTGAATCTTTATCTTGATTTCATTAATATGTTTGTCTTCTTGCTACAGTTTCTTGGCTCAAACCGTGATTGATTGCAAAAATCATAACTTAATTAAAGAACCTTGTTTCTAAAAGAGACAAGGTTCTTTTGTTTTTAGTGTAAGCCTTTACCCTTGGCCTCTTAGGGACTATTCTTTTCGTAAAATGACAAAAATACCTTATAAGCAAAAATTCCCTTGGTTTACCGGTTTTATCCAACAAAAACTCCACAGCTCCCTTTTTAATGCAATTCACAGCCGCTCTCATCATCAATCAAACATCATCAATCAAAATAGTAATTATGATCTGACCGTTGCTTCCTATAATGTGCATAAATGTGTAGGTGTTGATAAAATTTTTAATCCTACAAGAATTGTCCGTGTTATTACTGAATTACAAGTTGATATCCTTGCTCTTCAAGAAGCAGATAAACGTTTTGGAGAACGTATCGGTTTAATTAATCTTCAGCTATTAAAAGCTGAAACCGGTTTGATTCCTGTACCTCTTAATACTATGTCACCTCATGGCCATGGTTGGCATGGGAATGCTCTTTTTTTGCGAAAGGGATATGTACGTGATACTTTACAAGTCACTCTTCCTAGTATTGAACCACGTGGGGCTGTAGTTGTAGAGTTGGAAATGGAAGCAGGCCCTATTCGTATTATTGCGGCTCATTTTGGCTTATTACGTTACTCTCGTAAACAACAAACAAAAATGCTCCTTGAAATTTTCCAAAAACGCCCCCTTATGCCTACACTCCTTATAGGAGATTTTAATGAATGGCGGATGGGAAAAGGCTCATCTTTAAATCATTTTTCTCCCTATTTTGATGGCACTTTTGAAGTTGTACCAAGCTTTCCCTCTCGCTTTCCTTTTTTAGCCCTTGATAGAGTTTTTTCTTTTCCCCACCAATTGGTAACAAGTATTGAAAATCATCTTTCACCGCTTGCACGCATTGCTTCAGATCATTTGCCTATCAAAGCCTATCTTAATCTTTCTAACGCAATCAACATTCTTAAAAATAAATAAAAAAATTAATGTGCCTCATCCCAATTTTGAGCCGTCATGACTTTTACTTCAAGCGGTACAGATAAAGATAGAACCGGTATTGTAGCATTTTCCATAACATTTTTAACAACAGTCATGGTTTTTTTACTTTCTTCTTCTGGTACTTCAAAAATCAGTTCATCATGCACTTGCAGCAACATTTTTGCTGATAGTTTTTCTTCTTTTAAAGCATCTTCCATATGTATCATAGCGCGGCGAATAATATCGGCCGCAGAACCTTGAATTGGAGCATTGATAGCTGCTCGCTCATTAAGAGAACGAATTTTTACATTCTTTGCTTTTATTTCTGGATAATGGATACGACGTCCAAAGATTGTTTCTACATAACCATTTTCACGTGCAAAGATTTTAGTTTTCTCCATATAATCTTTAATTCCTGGAAATCTTTCAAAATACAGTTGAATATAACGACCCGCTTCTTGGCGTGAAATTCCCAATTGATTAGCTAATCCAAAAGCTGAAATACCATAAATAATACCAAAATTAATCGCTTTTGCACGCCGTCGTATATCTGAATGCATTCCTTCTATCGCAACACCAAACATTTGTGATGCCGTTATAGCGTGAATATCATGCCCTTTAGCAAAAGCTTCTTTTAATGCTTTTATATCCGCAATATGTGCAAGAATGCGCAACTCAATCTGACTATAATCAGCAGAAAGTAACACACGTCCTTTGGGAGCAATAAAAGCTGTTCGGATTTTACGCCCTTCAGCAGTTCGCACTGGAATATTTTGCAAATTTGGCTCTGATGATGATAACCGACCTGTTGATGTTATTGCCAAAGAATAATTCGTGTGAACTCGCCCTGTTTTTGAAAAAATATAAGAAGGCAAGGCATCTGTATAGGTAGATTTTAGCTTTGCAAGTTGACGCCACTCAATAATTTTACGCGGTAAAATATGACCTTCAGCAGCCAACTCTTCTAAAGTCTGTGCAGAAGTTGACCATTGTCCACCCTTAGTTTTGGCGCCTCCAGGCAATCCCATTTTGCCAAAAAGGATATCCCCTAATTGCTTTGGCGAAGCAATATTAAACTTTTCATCAGCTTGTTTGTAAATTTCCTCTTCTAGAATCAAAGCAGCTTGTGCCAACTCTCCGGAAAGACGCAATAAAATCTGCCTATCAATAAGAATCCCCCGTTCTTCCATTCTTGCAAGAACTTTTACAAGGGGTCGATCAAGACGCTCATAAATTTTTGTCATCCCACGAGCAACAAGTTGTGGTTTCAATACTTGCCAAAGGCGTAGCTTTATATCAGCATCTTCCGCCGCATAAAGGGTTGCTTGTTTTAAATCTACTTGTGCAAAAGAAGTAATTTTTTTTCCGTTATGCGTTAAATCTTTATAGGCAATTGGTTTATGCTCAAGCCAACGTTCAGACAAATCATCCATATTATGGGTTAAAGTTCCAGCATCAAAAGCATATGATAAAAGCATGGTGTCGTCAAAAGAGCTTATCATAATGTCGTATTGCTTCATCACCAACCAATCATATTTTATATTATGACCAATTTTTAACACCGCTGAATCTTCTAATATCGGTTTTAAAAGTGCTAAAGCTTTTCGGGCCTCAATCTGTGAGGCAATGCGCCCGCCCCTCAAAAGGTCCTCTTCTCCTTCATCAAAATGTTCAAGAGGTATATAAGCTGCTTTTTCCGGCTGTAATGCAAGTGAAAAACCAACAAGCTTTGCTTGCATCGGATCAAGAGATGTTGTTTTAGTATCAAAAGCGAAAAAACCCTGCTCTTGTGCTTGTGATAACCACTCTTTTAAAATTTTCTCATCAAGAATTGTTGTATAAGCAGCTCTTGTAATTTTTTGAGTCAGCGCTTGATCTTTACGTTTTTGTGCAAAAACTTGTGGAGAATTTTCAGAAAAACTATGAAGAGATGCGTGCTCAGTATTCTTGATCTCAAAATCATGCCTGGGGCTTAGTTTTTCCCATTCAACATCTATATCAAGTGCGTCAATAACAGCTGCATCGCATGACGTTGCCTCTGCCACGCGACGCGTTAATGTTGAAAACTCCATCGCTTTCAAAAAAGCAATTAAACGTGGACCATCTTGTGGCTCCAAAACAAAATCATCTAAATCATTATCTATAGGAACATCTGTTTTAAGCCTGACAAGTTCACGAGACATTTTAACTTGTTCTCTATAAGCTTGAATGTTTTCACGCCGTTTTGTTTGTTTAATTTCTGTTACGCGTTGCAATAAAAGATCAAGAGAACCAAATTCATTTAATAACTGAGCTGCAGTTTTTGGACCAATGCCTGGAATACCCGGTACATTATCTGTTGAATCTCCAATTAATGCTTGTAAATCAATCATTTTTTCAGGCGCAACACCCCATTTTTCTATAACTTCTGAGATACCTATATGCTTATCTTTCATTCCATCATACAAAGATACATGCGTATTTACGAGTTGCATAAGATCCTTATCAGAAGAAATAATGGTTGTTTTTGCCCCAACCTTTGTTGCAAATTTTGCATAGGTAGCAATTAAATCATCCGCTTCAAAGCCTTCCTTTTCAATACAAGGCAAATTAAAAGCCTTCGTTGCTTGGCGTATTAGCGCGAATTGAGGAATTAGATCTTCAGGAGGTTCAGCGCGATTCGCTTTATATTCAGGATAAATTTGTTTCCGAAAAGTATCAGATGAATAATCAAAAATAACAGCAAAATGTGTTGGAACAACACCCGTAGCTGTATTACGAGCATCACATAGTAATTTCCATAACATATTGCAAAAACCAGCTACTGCTCCTACAGGAAGTCCATCCTTTTTACGTTTTAAAGGCGGCAAAGCATAATAAGCACGAAAAACATAGCCTGATCCGTCAACCAAAAAAAGATGATCTGTTGCTTTCATTACAATTTTTTCTCCATTTCAGCTAAAAAAACAATTTGTCCTTATATATTTTTTCACTTTGCCTCTAAAAAGCCATTTTTTCTTTTCATAAGACATGAAGTCGTTGCACTTTATATTAAGTACCTAGAGCTTTTCTTTGCTGTTACAGGATTAATAGCTTTCATTTTGCTCCTCCTATGATAGCTGAGGTACGATGTAGCGACAGGGTCGTTGTGGTGTTCCCCTCCCCACAACGACCGTTTTTTTTGACATCGATATTCTTTAATTTCAATCGTGACTTTTTTAGAGAAAAGATGATGTTATTCATGAATTTTGAAATTATTCCACAGAGCTTTTTCACCCATTTTGTAGATAAAATCAGCGTGTAACTTTTTTTCTTGCGTACTCAATCTTGAAGGTAAAGCCTGTGGGCGAATTTTAACGGCATAAGATGTATCTTTATCATTCTGGATATGTTCATCAACACCCCTTCTGTTATCAAAACCCAATACACCTTGTTTTCCACCGATAAGCTCAATATAAACATCGGCTAGAATCTCTGCATCAAGCAAAGCACCATGAAGAACACGATGGCTGTTATCAATTCCAAAACGTTTGCATAAAATATCAAGAGAATTAGGACCCATAGGAAATTTACGCCGCGCCATAGCCAGTGTATCAAGAATATTATCAACACTGATAAGCGGTTTGTTGACACGTTTTAATTCTGCATTAATAAAACCAATATCAAAACTCGCATTATGCGCAATCATTGTCGCGTCTTTGATAAATTCTAAAAACTCATCAACAATATCACTAAAACTTTTCTCGTTTTTTAGGCGTTCATTGGTTAATCCGTGAATTGCTACAACTTCATCAGGAATAATAACGCCTTCAGGGTTTAAATAAACATGAAATTGGCGTCCTGTGAGATAACGATCAACCATTTCTACACAACCAATTTCGATTATGCGATCTTTTTCTTTATCTAAACCTGTTGTTTCTGTATCAAAAATAATTTCCCGCATAACTTCAATTCTTTAGTTTTTTTATTACATCAAAAACCTGTTGACGTGTATTCTCTAAATCTTTCCCTGTATCAATAATAAAATCAGCACGTTCTCGTTTTTTTTCATCTGGCATTTGTTGAGCATTGATAAAGGCAAATTTTTTCTCATTCATACCTTGGCGAATCATGACACGTTCTTTTTGTATTTCTGGTGGAGCAGAAACAACAATAACGCTATCCACACGACTTTCACCATTTTTTTCAAACAAAAGTGGAATATCAAGAATAACGAATTTTTTCCCTTGTTCACGCGCTATATCAATAAATTCCCTTTCTTTTTCTTGCACCAAAGGATGAATTATTTTTTCTAATGTTTGTAATTTTTCTTTATCATCAATCAAAATTTCAGAAAGTTTCAAACGGTTAACTTCACCGTTTTCAACAACACCAGGAAAAATACGCTCTATGAATGACAAAGCTGGCTCACTTTTATAAAGCTGTTTTACTGCTTCATCAGCACTAAAAACAGAAATACCCGCTTGCTTGAAAAAATCAGCAACTGTTGATTTTCCCATAGCAATTGATCCCGTTAATCCTATGATCTTCATTCTCTTTTTTCACTCATATCCTCTAAAATAGCTGTCCGTAAAGCTTTTGTTACCTGTGGTCTTATTCCAAACCACTGTTCAAACCCTATAACAGCCTGATGTAGAAGCATCCCAAGCCCATCAACCGTCTTGAGATCACAAGCCTTTGCCTGTTGTAAAAAAGGAGTTATCAATGGTGTATAAATAATATCTGTTACTAACGCCGTTTTTTTTGCTTTATGAAAATCGCAAAAAAAAGAATCACTTTTTTCTTCTGGACTTTTTATACCAATAGAGGTTGTATTAACAATCAAATCAGCTTGATGAAGTATTTCATGGATTTTATGCCAATCGTAAACTTTAATGATTTTTCCAAAATGCTGAGCTAAATTATCAGCGCGTTGTTTTGTACGGTTAATCAGATAAATCTGTTCAAATCCGCGTTTTTTTAAGGCATATATGATAGCGCGTGCGGCACCACCTGCTCCAAAAACAAGAGCTATTTCCCCTCCCCAATCAGATGTAAAATCATCAAGATTAGCGCTAAAACCATAGGCATCGCTATTCGTGGCACAAAGCTTATCTCCTTCATACCAAAGTGTATTAACAGCACCAATCATTGTTGCTCTCTCATCTTTATAATCTGCTAAACGAAAAGCTTCTTGTTTATAAGGTAAAGTAACATTTCCTCCACAAAAGCCTATTTTTTGTAAAGACGCAATAAAATGACTGAATTCTTCAGATGTTACTTCTTGTGCAAGATATTCTCCTTGTAAACAATATTGTTTAAGCCAAAAATTGTGAATTTTTGGCGATTTTGAATGATTAATTGGAGAACCAACAACAAAAGCACGCGGATAATTTGTTTTTTTTATTGTTAAGTCAACCATCAATAATTCCTAAGTGGCGCAGTTTTATGAGTAGAGGCAGTAAAGGTAAACCAACAATGGTAAAAAAATCTCCTTCAATTTTTTCAAAGAGATGAATTCCTTCTCCTTCAATTTGATATACTCCCACGCTGTTTAAAACATCTTTTCCTACGCGTGCTAAATAACGTTCAATAAATTCTGATGAGAGTAAACGGACGGACATATGTGCACTAAAAGCTTCAACCCAAATTTTTTGACCATTTTTAAATAAAGCTACCGCACTATGAAGAGAATGGGTTTTTCCTGATAATTCACATAAACGTTGATGTGCTTCTTTAATATTTGTTGCTTTGTGAAAAACTTGACCTTCAAAATCAAGAACTTGATCACAACCAATAACGAAAGCATCAGGAAAACGATCTGAAACATTTTTTGCTTTTGCGCTCGCAAGAAAACAGCTGAGTTCTTTAGGTGTTTTTTCTTTTGCTTTTTTTTCTACTTCTCTTTCATCAAAAGAAGCTCCTTCAATGGAAAAATTTAAGCCTGCTTTTTTTAATAATTTTGCACGATAAAAACTAAGAGATGCTAATATTAACGTATCTGTGTTCATGAGAATTTTCTCTCATTTCCTTCACGAAATCGTGATAACAGTTCAAATATTGCAGCAGCAGTTTCTTCAATAGAACGTCTTGTGACATCAATAATAGGCCAACCAAAACGTTCGCAAATGCGTTTTGCATAGATTAATTCTTCAGCTATGTTGATACGATTTGTATAATTATCAAGAGCAAAACTTTCTCCCAAATCTCGATTTTGGCGGATATGTGAGATTCTTTCAGCTGAAGCAATTAAACCAATAATTAAAGAATTTTTTGCCTCTAAAAGGGATTCTGGCAAATCAATATTAGGAATAAGAGGAATATTAGCCGTTTTTATTCCGCGATTTGCTAAATAGATACTTGTTGGCGTTTTAGAGGTTCTTGAAATTCCCACAAGAATCACATCTGCTTCGGATAAGCTACTGGAAGACTGTCCATCATCATGCTCTATTGTAAAATCCAGTGCCTCAATACGGCGAAAATAATCCGCATTAAGATCATGTTGTGCGCTCGCACGTAAATGTGTTGGCATTCCAAGGTAAGACTGAAAAGCATTTAAAACAGGATGTAATATATCAATACAGGGAACTTTTATTTTTTTACACATTTTTTGAAGGAGAAGTTTAAATTCTTCATCAATCATTGTGTAAAGAACAATACCTGGTTCTTGTTGTATTTCATCAAGAGCTTTTTGTAACTGTATTCTATTACGAATCATAGGATAGATATGCTCTGTTGCCTGACTCATTGCATATTGCGATGCTACAGCTCTTCCAACAGAGATTAATGTTTCTCCCGTTGCATCAGAAAGCATGTGTAAATGAAAGAATTTTTTTTCTTTTGTCACAAAAATTTTAACTCCTTGTTAAGACATGTGTATATATCTTCACCGTTTTTTATAAAACTAAAATTTAGGAAAAATTCTCCTTTTTTATGCACAAATTAAATGCTTGTGATAATTTAATCCCTCTTATAAAAAAAGAGGGGATAATATCTTTAAGATAGTGTTATTTTTATTCTTTTTTAACTTCCTTTTGTGGATAAAATTGAGGATAAATAATAATCCACACTAAACACAGTTATAAATAAGAATAATCCTTTCTTTAATATAAATTTATTAATATAAATTTCTGTAAAAATACTTTTGAATAGCATTTCATTAATGCTATAAATTTAACTTACATTTTTGTTATTAAAATAATTAAATACTATTTGGATTTTATATTTTTTCAAGTTTTTCATATAATTACTTAATATTACAGGAATAAATTTCATATAAATGGTACTTGCAGATTAAAAAAATTGAGTGTAGAATATTTTTTTCTTAATAATATTTCACTCATAAATTTCCATAAATTATTTAGAACAATCTTCTCCATTACAAAGAGCATATTTCATGCAAAAAATGAAACTACAAGAACTTAAAAGCAAAAATCCCGTTGAGCTTGTTTCTTTTGCTGAAACATTAGAAGTTGAAAATGCCTCCCTTATGCGCAAACAAGAATTAATGTTTGCTATCTTGAAAAAACTTGCTCTACAAGATGTAGAAATTATAGGAGAGGGTGTTGTTGAAGTTTTACAAGACGGATTTGGATTCTTGAGATCTGCTGATGCTAATTATCTTCCTGGTCCTGATGATATTTATCTTTCACCTGCACAAATACAGTCGTTTTCTTTAAAGACAGGTGATACAATTGAGGGTCCTATACGCAGTCCAAAAGAGGGAGAACGTTATTTTGCTCTCCTTAAAATTAATACAATTAATTTTGAAAAACCTGAAAAGATTCGTTATAAAATTCACTTTGATAATCTTACTCCTCTTTATTCAAATGAACGTTTCCAAATGGAAATACAAGATCCTACAGAGAAAGATATGTCATCACGCGTGATTGATTTGATATCTCCATTGGGAAAAGGACAAAGAGGGTTAATTGTAGCTCCTCCTCGGACGGGAAAAACAGTTTTACTTCAAAATATTGCTCATTCTATTACCACTAATCATCCTGAATGTTATCTCATTGTTCTTTTAATAGATGAACGACCAGAAGAAGTTACTGATATGCAGCGTTCAGTGAAAGGAGAAGTGGTTTCTTCTACTTTTGATGAACCAGCAATACGTCACGTACAAGTGGCAGAAATGGTCATTGAAAAAGCCAAACGTCTCGTTGAATATGGGCGTGATGTTGTTATTCTTCTCGATTCTATTACACGTCTTGGGCGTGCATATAATACAGTTGTTCCTTCTTCGGGTAAAGTTTTAACAGGTGGTGTGGATGCAAATGCTCTCCAGCGTCCAAAACGTTTTTTTGGTGCAGCACGTAATATTGAAGAAGGCGGATCTTTAACCATTATTGCAACGGCTTTGATTGATACAGGAAGTCGTATGGATGAGGTTATTTTTGAAGAATTTAAAGGAACAGGTAATTCGGAAATTGTTCTTGATCGAAAAGTTGCTGATAAGCGTATTTTCCCTGCTATGGATATTTTAAAGTCAGGAACGCGTAAGGAAGAACTTCTGGTAGAACGACAAGATTTACACAAAATTTTTGTTCTTCGTCGTATTTTAGCATCTATGAATGTAACAGATGCAATTGAATTTTTGATTGATAAATTAAAGCAAACAAAAAACAATAGTGAATTTTTTGATTCAATGAATACGTAGAGTCATTAAAGTTTTTATTAGGATAAAACCTGTGGATACAATCTTTGCTGTTTCGAGTGGATTGTTACCTTCAGGGGTTGCAGTCATTCGGCTTTCTGGTCCTCATGTTGTAGATATAGTTAAAACGCTTTGTGGTCGTTTACCTAAAGCACGTTTTATGCATTACGGAAATCTTACTGCTCGTGATGGTAGTTTTTTAGATTCTGGTTTAACTGTTTTTTTTCCTGCTCCTCATAGTTTTACGGGGGAAGATTGTGCAGAATTCCATTTACATGGAGGAAAAGCCGTCGTTAATCGTTTTCT
Organism: Bartonella sp. CL162QHHD; assembly: GCF_042195435.1. Classification (NCBI taxonomy): domain Bacteria; kingdom Pseudomonadati; phylum Pseudomonadota; class Alphaproteobacteria; order Hyphomicrobiales; family Bartonellaceae; genus Bartonella; species Bartonella sp. CL162QHHD. The sequence goes on along the minus strand of NZ_JBHIOG010000061.1, from coordinate 115,814 downwards.
CGATGAATTATCGACATTTTCTGGATGCCGTATTGCAGAGGCAGGTGAATTTTCACGTCGTGCTTTTATGGAAGGAAAATTAGATCTTGTTCAAGCAGAAGGTCTTGCTGATTTAATAGAAGCAGAAACGGAAAGCCAACGGCGTTTAGCTGTTATGGGTACAAGTGGACATTTAACGACGCTTTATCGTGATTGGCGTCATAAGCTTATGAAGGCGCGTGCTTTTATTGAGGCAGAACTTGATTTTGTTGATGAAGCAGATATTCCCAACGCAATATCTGATAAAGTTTGGAAAGATATTGAAGATCTTTGTACCTCTCTTCGAGAATATATTACTGAAGGAGAGCGTGCGAGTATTTTACGTGATGGATTAAAAATTGTTATTGCTGGTGCTCCTAATTCTGGAAAATCAAGCATTATGAATCGTCTTTCAGGAAGATCTGTTGCTATTGTAACGGAAGAAGCAGGAACAACCCGTGATGCTTTAGAAATGAGAATTATTCTTGGTGGTTTACCTATTTTTTTAACGGATACTGCTGGTTTTAGAAAAACAGAAAATAAAATAGAACAGATGGGAATAGAAGTTGCTAAACAGCATGTTATGGAAGCTGATTTGGTTATTTTGGTTTATGATATAGGAAATCCTAAGCAAGTTGATTTACCAGAAACATCGGCTGAAATATGGTGTGTTGGCAATAAGCTTGATCTTTATGAAAAAAATGATCAGCGTTGGTCTATACAATTTTCCGCATTAACTGGTTTAAATTTTGATTATTTTATAAAAGAACTTGAATCATTTTGTCATCATCGTGCTTCTGAAATTGGAAATATTGTTCCAGCACGTAAAAGACAACTTCAATTGTTAAAGGAGGCTGTTAAAGAGATTGAATTTTCTCTTAATTATCATTCTCTTGATCTCAGTTTACGTGCAGAACATCTCCGTTGTGCAAGTGATTTTCTTGGTAAAATTACAGGAGATATTGATGTTGAAGATTTGCTTGATATTATTTTTTCAGAATTTTGTGTTGGTAAATAATGATTCACGTGAAACATTGATTATTTCATAGACAGATTATAAAGATTATGTAATTTATATATTGTTTCACGTGAAACCTTAGAATATTTTCTACGGAATGAATTAAATGCAATCATATGATGTTGTTATTGTTGGTGGTGGTCATGCTGGCTGTGAAGCAGCTTCAGCTTCAGCACGTGTAGGAGCCAAAACAGCGCTTGTTACACATAAAATATCAGCATTGGGAACAATGTCGTGTAATCCTGCTATTGGTGGACTTGGAAAAGGGCATCTAGTTCGGGAAATAGATGCATTAGATGGTCTCATGGGAAGAGCAGCAGATGCTGCTGGAATTCAGTTTAGACTACTTAATAGACGTAAAGGACCGGCAGTAAGAGGACCACGAACACAGGCAGATAGACAACTTTATAAAAAAGAAATTCAAAAATTATTAAAAGAACAAGAAAATCTTACTCTTATTGAGGATGAAGTTATTGATCTGGTTGTTAAAGATAATTGTGTATCAGGTGTTATTTTAAAAAAACAAGGAATAATTTTATCTGGTGCTGTTGTTTTAACAACAGGGACATTTTTAAATGGCTTTATTCATATTGGTGATAAAACATGGGCTGCTGGACGTATGGGGGATCAGTCAAGTGTAAAACTTGCTAAACGTTTAAAAAATTATCATATAAAACTTGGTCGATTAAAAACAGGAACCCCTGCTCGTTTGAGTAAAAAAACAATTGCTTGGGAAGCTCTCCAAAAACAACAAGCAGATGAAAATCCCATACCCTTTTCTCTTTTAACAGAGAAAATTGAACAACCACAAATTGAATGTGCAATAACACGTACAAATGAGAAAACACATCAAATTATTCGCGAGAATATTTATCGTTCTGCTTTATATTCTGGAAATATTGAAGGGTTAGGACCACGTTATTGTCCTTCTGTTGAAGATAAAATTGTTAAATTTGGAGAACGTGATGGACATCAGATTTTTCTAGAACCAGAAGGATTAAATGATGATACCGTTTATCCAAATGGTCTTTCTACTTCTCTTCCTGAAGATGTGCAAATTTCTCTATTGAAAACCATTGAAGGATTGGAAAATGCTATAGTTTTGCAACCTGGTTATGCTATTGAATATGATTTTGTTAATCCACAACAATTAACGAGAAACTTAGAATTACGCTCTTTACCAGGTTTATTTTTAGCAGGACAAATTAATGGTACAACAGGATATGAGGAAGCAGCAGCACAAGGACTTTTAGCTGGATTAAATGCTGCACGTAAAGTAGGTAAATTAGATGAAATACTTATAAGTCGATCTACGGCTTATATTGGTGTTATGGTTGATGATTTGGTTTCACGTGGTGTTTGTGAACCTTATAGGATGTTTACATCACGTGCTGAATTTCGTTTATCTTTACGATCTGATAATGCTGATACGCGTTTAACACCTTTGGCACAAAAATGGGGTATTGTGAGTAAAATACGTTGGGAATGTTATCAGAAAAAACAACAACGGCTTGATCAAGCACGATCAATATGTCAAAATATTTTTTTAACACCTAATGAAGCTTCTGCTCATGGATTACATGTTAATCATGATGGAATTCGGCGTTCGGCTTATGATTTTCTTGCTTATCCTCATATGACCTTAGAGCGTCTTTCAGATTTTTGGCCACAATTACAAAAAATTGATTCTAAAACAGCAGAATCTTTAGAAATTGAAGCACAATATGCGGTTTATTTAGATAAACAAGCACAAGATATTGCTTCTCTTCAGAGAGATGAGCGTTTAGAAATTCCTTCTTCTCTTGATATTCAGGTAATTTCAGGTCTTTCAAATGAACTTAAATCAAAAATTAAAGAAGTATCGCCGCGTTCAATTGCTGATGCACAAAAAATTGATGGCATGACACCCGCTGCTTTATCTCTTATTATTACATATATTCAACGTCAACGACGTGAAAAGGCTAAAACAGCTTAATGGATTTTTCTATAGAAAAAAAATATCAACAATTATTAAATATTGTTCCTTCTGTTTCACGTGAAACAATGGAAAATTTAATTCAGTTTGAGTCTTTAATACTTCAATGGAATGCGCATATTAATTTGATATCTGCTACAACAATACCAGATCTATGGACACGACATATTCTAGATTCAGCACAAATTTTTCCTTTGTATGCTCATTCTTTACATTGGTGTGATTTAGGATCAGGAGGAGGTTTTCCTGCAATTGTGATTGCTATCTTTTTGAAAGAAAAAAAAGAAGGACATATTAATCTTGTTGAAAGTAATGGCAAAAAAGTTGCTTTTTTGCGAACAGTTATTGCTCAACTTAATCTTCCAGCAACGGTTTATCACGCTAGGATTGAAGATATATATCAAAAAATTCCCATGTCTGATATTATAACGGCACGGGGATTAGCGCCGCTTAATACTCTTTTACAACTTATTTTTCCTTTATTAACAGAAAAAACTATAGCTCTTTTGCAAAAAGGTCGGGATTACGCTACAGAAATAAAAAATGCCTCTGCCAATTGGCACTTTGATCTGTTAAAACATAAAAGTAAAGTTGATGAAAATTCTGTTATTTTGGAAATTTCTCATATTCGATCATATAGAGGGTAGAGCAAAATGAGCGAAACACGAATTATCGCTATTGCAAACCAAAAGGGTGGAGTCGGAAAAACAACCACAGCAATTAATCTTGCAACAGCTTTAGCAGCCATTGGTGAAAATGTTCTTATTATGGATGTTGATCCACAAGGTAATGCAAGTACTGGTTTGGGGATTGATCGTAATAGCCGTCCTTTATCGTCTTATGATGTTTTGGTTTCGGGCGTTTCAATTACACAGGCGGCTTTAAAGACAGCTGTACCCAATCTTTATATAGTTCCCTCTACACTTGATCTCTTAGGTGTGGAAATGGAAATTTCTTCATCAAAAGATCGCATACAACGCTTACGTAAAGCTCTCTATGATGATCCGGAAATGGAAAAAAAATTCAATTATATTTTAATTGATTGTCCTCCCTCCCTTAATCTTTTAACACTTAATGCTATGGGGGCCGCGGATTCTGTTTTGGTACCTATGCAGTGTGAATTTTTAGCACTTGAAGGTTTAAGTCAATTACTTGAAACAGTAAAACAAGTGCGATCCGTACTTAATCCATCTTTAGAAATCCAAGGTATTGTTCTAACAATGTATGATGGACGTAATAACCTTTCAAATCAAGTTGTTGAAGATGTACGTTCTTTTATGGGAGATAAAGTTTATCGTACTGTTATTCCACGAAATGTAAGAGTATCAGAAGCACCTTCTTTTGGAAAACCTGTATTGCTTTATGATCTCAAATGTGCTGGAAGCCAAGCTTATTTGCGTCTAGCATCAGAAATGATACAACGTGAAAAACAAGCACGCGCTGCTGCTTAAAAATATAAAAAAATAATCTAAAAATTCAAAGAGAAAAATTATGAATGATGATCTCTCAAAAAAAAGACTAGGACGTGGATTAGCTGCATTGATTGGAGATATCAATTTAAACAACAATATTGCACGTTCATCAAGCTTTGATAAATTAAATGAATCCGGTAGTATTTCTGAGCGATTTATTTCTATTGAATCTATTTCATGTAATCCTCACAATCCTCGGCGTCATTTTACTGAAACAGAGCTTGATAATTTGGCACAATCAATTCGTCAACACGGTGTGGTTCAACCGGTTATTGTAAGGCCTTTAAGAGATCATCCTCATCGGTTTGAATTGATTGCGGGTGAACGGCGCTGGCGTGCAGCACAACGTGCAAATTTAAGTCAATTACCCGTTATTATTCGTGATGTGGACGATAAAACCGCTTTGGAATTGGCTATTATTGAAAATATTCAGCGGGCAGATCTTAATCCTATCGAAGAAGCAAAAGGATATGAGATGCTTTTGAATGAGCATGATTATACACAAGTAGATTTAGCACAAGTTATTGGAAAAAGTCGTAGTCATGTTGCAAATACGCTTCGTTTATTAAAACTTCCAGAAAGAGTACAACAATTCTTAACGGATGGACAACTTTCTGCTGGTCATGCACGTTGTCTTATAACCGTTGATGATCCACAAAATTTAGCTGAGAAAATTATTCGTGAAGGGCTTTCAGTACGTCAAACAGAAATACTTGCATATGAGAAAGCCAATCCTAAAACTAAAAAGCGTACCAATACGGAAAAAGATGCTGAAACAAAATCTTTAGAAAAATTACTTGCAGATGTGATAGGAATGAAAGTTATTATTCGACATGGTAAAAAAGGTGGCGATTTAAAAATACATTACTCTTCATTAGAACAATTAGATGAAATTTGTCGGCGTTTACAAAGTTAATCAATTGTTCTAAAAAGATTTTTAACAGTTATCTCTTAAAATTTGGATTATTCTATACATATGTTCTTTAACAAATTCTAGATTTCTTGAAGGTAAAGAGTTTTTTTCATAAGTATAATTTTCCTCATCAGTAAGTACATATAATGTCGCTTTAAGTGCTAGGTGAGCAACAACAAAATCTTTTGGTGTGATATTATTTTCTTTTAAAATATTCACAAGTTTTGGATTATTAGAAATATAGGCAGCATATTTTTCAATATGATCATCATAAGTATTGATATCACTTTTTGTATTTGTTTGTTCTGGTTCTGAAGATAAATTTCTACATTCTGCTTTGATTTTTTCCAGCTTTAAAAGAATATCTTCTGTTAAGGGATAATTTGCAATGAAAGTCGGTATAAAAGAAGGATCATCTATTTCTTGTTTTTTTTCTTGAGCGTATGATACAAAAGGAAAAATGAAGAAAAAATACAATAGAAGTTTAAACATGACTAAAAATTATCCTTTCTTTTTTGAATTTCAATAAATACTTTTCCGTCTGTTATTCTTTATTTTTAGAAAAACATTTGTAAATATAATCGAAATAAAAACAATTATTAGGAATGATAAAAATACGGTGATTTTTTAATGCACGGACTTCTTTATTAGATTAAAGGGGTGATATTTTCTAACATTTAATAACTGATTAGTTGCTCAAAATGAGTTTTTCACAGCTATCTAAAAGAATTGTTGCTTTGTAAAAATGTTTTTTAACAAATTCAAGATTGTTTAGAAATATAGTATTTTTCTCAGTAGAATATTCCTTTTCAGGTGCAAATATGAGAAGCGCGGATATTTCTTTAAGTACTAAGGTTCCAGCAGCAAAATCTTCTGGTTTGATATTATTTTTTTTTAAAATATTCATAAGTTTTGGTTTACTAGAAATATAGGTAGTGTAGTTTTCAATATTAGAGTGGATACTAGAATCATAAGTGATAAGATCATTTTTTGTTTCTGGAAGTAAATTTTCACATTCTTTTTCAATTTTTTCCAGTTTTAAAAAAAAATCTTCTGTTAAGGGATAATTTGCAATGAGAGGGGATATAAGAGAAGAATTATCTGTTTCCTTTTCCTCTGCTCTTGTTAGTTGAATATGTATCACGAAAAGAAAAAGGAGAAACAAACGTAATACGAACTTAAGCATGGTTAAAAATTATCCTTTCTTCTTCGAATTTCAGCAAAAACTTCTTCATCTGTTTCTTCTTCCATTACAAGGTTCCTTCGCAACACACTATCATCCCAGCGGAGAAAAGGATTGGTGGCTTTTTCTTGCCCTAAAGTGACAGGTAAAGTCATAGCGTTTTTTGCACGTAGCAAAAAAACTTCCTCTATTCTTTGGTGGAGCTTTTTATTATGTGGGTCAATTGTTAGTGCGAAAAGAGCGTTATTTTTTGTATATTCATGTCCACAATAGAGAAGTGTTTCATCAGGAAGTTTACGAAGTTTCTTTAAAGAATTTAACATTTGTGCAGGTGTTCCTTCGAAAAGACGTCCACAGCCCAATGAAAAAAGTGTATCTCCAGCAAAGAGTAAACTCTTCTCAGGAAAATAGTAAGATAATGCGCCTAAAGTATGACCAGGTGTTGAAAGAGCTAAAAGCAGGTGTGTGCCAAAAGAAAAACTTTCATCAGGTTGAAGTGTTTGATCAAGATAATTGATTTTTTCTTTTTCTGCTTCTGGCCCGATAACCATAGCGTTGTAAACTTGTTTTAATTCTGATAGGGCTTCTACATGGTCGTGATGATGATGAGTTACAAAAATAGTGTTAAGTGTCCAATTGTAGCGCTTTAAAGCATTGTGAATCGCTTTGCTTTCAGGAGCATCTATTGCAGCTGTCATACCACTTTTTTCATCATGAATGAGTATACCAAAATTGTCTTCTCGACAAATAAACTGTTCAATCAACATATTTTTTCTCCCGAACAGTGTTTGGCGATGAATCTATAAAATAATCGGTAGTGGTGATTTTTTTAAGAATCAGATTTGTCCTCTTCTGTAAAAAGTCCTTTTGAATGTTTTATAATTATAGGCATTTGGGTAAGCATGAAAAGGACTGTTATAGGCATGACGCCAAATACTTTGAAACTTGTCCAGAAATTATCGCTAAAATTACGCCAAATTATTTCATTCAAAAGGGCAAGAAAAATGAAAAAAAACGCCCAACGATAGGTAAGTTTTTGCCAACCTAAATCATCAAGTTTTAAGGTAGAATCAAGAGCATAACGTAAAAGTGGTTTTTTAAAAAACATCCCACCAAAAAGTATAAAAGCAAATAAGCTATTAATGATTGTCGGTTTCATTTTTATGAAAGTTTCATTATGAAGCCAGAGAGTTAGAAAACCAAAAACTAAAACAAATATTCCCGAAATAAGAGGCATAATAGGAATTTGTCTTGCAAGGATCCATGATAAGCTTAGGGAAATAATTATCGCTACCATGAAAATAGCTGTTGCAGGGAAAATAGATTTGTTAAAATTTTGAAAAAATCCAATGTTTTTTATCAGCCATTCTCCCTTATAATTGGCAAAAAAGAAGGCAACCAATGGACCCATTTCCAAAAGAAACTTAAGTGTTGGTGAGAGAGATTTTTTTTTATTGTTATTCATTTTTTTTTCAGAATTATTGTGTAAATTAGGATTAGATAAAGGCTGTTTCATGCATGTTTTCCTGCGATAGTTTCGGCAAAGTCAGAAGCAGAAAAGGGTTGAAGGTCTTCAATATCTTCTCCTATACCGATAAAATAAACGGGTAATTTATATTTTGCTGCGATAGCGACAAGAATTCCTCCTCGTGCAGTCCCATCTAGCTTTGTCATGACTAAACCATTAACACCAGCAATATCGCGGAAAATATCTACTTGGTTGAGTGCATTTTGTCCGGTTGTTGCATCAAGCGTTTGAAGGATTGTATGGGGTGCTTGGGGGGTATGTTTTTTTAAAACACGAATAATTTTTGCTAATTCATCCATCAATTCAGATTTATTTTGTAAACGCCCTGCTGTATCAATAATTAATACATCACTGTTTGTTTTTTTTGCTTTTTCATAAGCATCAAATGCTAAGCTGGCGGCATCTGCACCCAATTTTGTTGAAATAACAGGAGAATTGGTACGTTCACCCCAGATGTGTAGTTGCTCAATAGCTGCGGCTCGGAAAGTATCACCAGCTGCCAGCATAACTTTTAATCCCCCTTCTGTTAATTTTGCTGAAAGTTTTCCAATAGTTGTCGTTTTTCCAGTGCCATTTACACCTACCAGCAAAATAACATGCGGTTTATGGCTGAGATCAAGTTCCAATGGTATTGCAACAGGTTCCAGAACTTTTTTGACCTCATCCGCTACAATAGTATGAATATCATCTGGGGAGAGGTCTTTTCCGTAACGACTGGAAGCTAAAGTATTTGTGATGCGTGTTGCCGTCTCTACACCTATGTCAGCTTGGATAAGAATATCTTCGAGCTCTTGCAATGTGTCTTCATCAAGTTTTCTTTTAACAAAGAGATCGCTAATTGATCCGCTTAAGCGTTGTGAAGAAAGGGATAGACCTTTTTTAAGGCGCCCAAACCACGCTGTCTTTTTTTGTTCAACAGAAGGTTCAGATAAAATTTCTTCATTCTTTTTTTCACGGATGTTGTCTGTGACAATAATTTTACCAGAAAAAGGAATTTTATCAGAACGGGATTCTAGAAATGGAGATTTTTCATCATATTTTGTAAGTATTGACTCTGGATTTTTTGTTTGTTCTTCTTTTTCTGTGTCTATAGAAACTTGGTTATTTTTTGTCTTTTCATTTTTGTCTTTATTTTCTTCTATTATATCGCTTTTATCAGGAATAGAAATCTGTTGTTCAATTTCTTGCTCTTGAGATTTGTTAAAAGAGAATATTTTTTTAATAAAAGATTTCGTCATAAGAATTTTCCTGCTCAAGCAGCGTTTAATTTTGGAAGGACAGCAATCAATTTATCGCCATCATGATCAACGATAAGGGCTTGAACAATTGTTCCTGCTTTTGCACCTTTAACCTGTACAAGGGTATAATCTTCTGTTCGTCCGATTTCATCTTTTTCAACGAGAATTGTTTGTAGACTGTTTTGTAAATGAGCAAGATGCTTTTGGTAAGCCATCTCACCTGCTTTACGCAATTTTTCAGCACGCATCTTAACTATTTTACGGTTGATTTGTGGCATACGTGCGGCAGGTGTTCCTTCTCTTGGACTAAAGGGGAAGACATGGAGATGGGTTAAATTACAATCTTTGATTAAAACAAGACTGTTTTGAAACATCTCTTCTGTTTCTGTAGGAAAACCAGCAATTAAGTCAGCGCCATACACCATTGTAGGACGTTTGGCACGCAACTCTTGGCAAAATTGAATGGCATGTTCGCGCAGATGACGCCGTTTCATCCGTTTTAAAATCATATTATCACCTGCTTGCAAAGATAAATGCAAATGGGGCATGATTCTTGTTTCATAAGCTAAAAGATTGATGAGTTCTTCGTCTGCTTCAATAGAGTCAATAGATGAGAGGCGTAATCGCGTTAAGTCAGGAACATGATGCAAAATTGCTGAAGTTAATTTTCCTAGAGTAGCTTTTCCAGGAAGGTCGTGGCCATAACTTGTAAGGTCAACACCTGTAAGGACCACCTCTTGGATACCCCCACCTATCAGCTTTTTAATTTGTTCTATGACAGCACCCATGGGAACTGAACGAGATGGTCCTCGTCCATAAGGAATAATGCAAAATGTACAGCGATGATCACATCCGTTTTGTACCTGTACAAAAGCGCGGGTGCGCTCTTGCATTGCACTGACCATATGTGGGGCAATTTTTTGTACTTCCATAATGTCATTGATACGCACCTTTTCAGAATGATTAATACCAAAATCAGGAAGTTGACGATAAGAATGGGCGTGAAGTTTATCTTCGTTTCCTAAAACGAGATCCACTTCTGTCATTGAGGTAAAATTTTGTGCTTCTGTTTGGGCTGCACACCCTGTTACAATGATACGCGCATGAGGATTTTCACGTCGTGCTTTGCGGATAGCTTGTTTTGCTTGTCGTACGGCTTCGGCAGTGACAGCACAAGTATTAAAGATAATAGCACCATCTTTAAGTTGATCTAGCCCTGAAGAAGTACTTTCTTTGCGAATGATTTCCGATTCGTAGCTGTTAAGTCGACAACCAAAAGTTACAATTTCTATTGCCATCAGGAGAGATCCTTTTTGTAGGACCCTGTTAAAGGGCTTAAAAAACCACTAAATTGATATTTTATTGGTCCTGTCATAATAATGTGATCGTCTTCTCGGTAAAAAATATTAAGTGTTCCCTTTGGTAAGTTTACATCAATATGACGTTGTGTAAGACCACGACGATAAGCAGCCACTGCACTTGCACAAGCAGCACTCCCACATGCTTGTGTTAATCCTGCTCCTCGCTCCCATGTACGTAAATTTAGACTTTTCTTTGACGTTATGCAAGCAATGGAAATATTGCACTGTTCGGGAAACAGGGGATCATGTTCAAGTTTTGGTCCATATTTTTCTAATGGAATATGTTGAATATCATTTTCAACAAAAAAGATAGCATGGAGATTGCCAATGGATATGAGACAAGCGTCTTTTAGGGGACCAGCCGTAATTTCTACGTGATTGGTATCAACTATTTCACGTGAAACAGGCATCTCTTTTGCATTGAAATTTGGGCATCCCATATCAACAGAAATGAGATTGTCGGTTTGGTATTTCCCTTCAATAATTCCAGCGGGAGTTTCTAAATGAAATTTTTCACCAAAATTGTGATCTTTAAGCCATGCGATGACACAGCGGGTACCATTGCCACAAGCTTTAGCCATTGATCCGTCGGCATTCCATATTTCGATGCGGAAGTTGGCTTTTTTCTGGGTTGGTGTGTGGATAGCCATGATTTGATCAAAATGCATTTCAGGATCTGCTGACAAAGCAAGGATTGCTTTTGGTGTAAGAGCATGAGTGCTTTCACGCATATCAACAACAATAATTTGATTTCCAAGACCGTCCATTTTGCTAAATGGCGTTTTCATGAAACTTCTCTATTTCTAATGATTACTTATAAAAGAGATATATGGCTGAAAATCTTATAAATTTCCAGTGTTTAATAAATATAAAATTTGGTACATAAGTTATTTCGTTTAAAATAAGTGATTTTAACCTGTTTTTTTTAATTTGTTAATTTATCTTTGTAACTATAACAAATATTCGCTTAATTTTTTTGTGAACTTATTTATTGTCGTGGGAGAGAGTACAGACATGGCGTTTTCAAGAGTTTCGTTTTTCGTTGCACTATCAACTGTAATGTTTTTAGGGGGATGTTCAACAACACGGTTTGATGGTAATGACGATAATAACGCATTAGAAGTTTTTTATCCATCTCAACAAATGACAATATTGGAAGCGTCTGATCTGTCGTCTCCTTCTTCGTCGATATCTGAAGACGCAAACGCTTCGGTGTATGAAAAAGGAGATTCTCAGAGCGATGGACGAATGGCTAGTCTCGAATTGCCAAGCAATGCCACTGATTTATTTCCTGCAAGTATTGCTGGGGTATGGAATCTTTCTATGGGAGGAAAAGTTTGCCGGATTGCAACTCCACAAACAAAGTTTGGAAAAGGGTACCGTGCTGGTCCTTTACACTGTCCAGGAATTGCTTCTCAAGTGAGATCGTGGGACGTTAAAGGAAAAAGATTATATTTTTATAATAACTCTGGACGTGTTATCCTCGTTCTTTATTCTTCAAATGTTGATCGTTTTGAGGGACGTACACTTGATGATCATCCCGTTGTTTTAAGTCGTTAAATCATTTTTGACCGTTTATGACAAGCTAAGCTAGACGGACAGATTCGTGAAAAGTATTTGTATTTTTCATTGAGATCGGTTTGAAAAAGGTTTTTTGGATGATTCTCGTTTCAACACGTTATAAGGAGCTTGTCGCTAAAGGAGAGGTTTGTTTTGATCCCGCTCAATTAGCTATAACAGAATATTTTGATCATTTATTAAAAAAAATTACGGAACAAAATATCTCTCGTCCTTGGACTTGGATATTTTGCTCTTTCTTTAATAGAATATTTAAAAGGAAAAAACAAAATATTTCTTGTGTTGTAAAACAAGGAGATGAAACAGGTTTTTTTCAGGGACTGTATATTTATGGTGAAGTAGGACGGGGCAAAACCATGCTGATGGATTTGTTCTTTTCTTGTTTGCCTAAAGGTCATAAAAAGCGTGCCCATTTTAATGATTTTATGGCTGATGTACATGAGCGTATTAATTTTTATCGTCAAGCATCTGGGTGTGCAAAATTTAAACAAGATAATCCTATTTTAGCCGTTGCTGAGGATCTTGCACGAGAAGCAAAAATACTTTGTTTTGATGAGTTTAGTGTAACAGATATTGCTGATGCTATGGTATTGGGACGGCTTATTTCTGCTTTGTTTGATAAAGGAATTTTCTTTATTGCAACCTCAAATGTGGCGCCGGATAACCTTTATTGTAACGGTTTAAATCGTGAACTCTTTTTGCCTTTTATTCAAGTTTTGAAAGCATATGTTCGCGTTGTTAATCTTGATGCAAAAACAGATTATCGCCTTGAAAAATCAAATCTACAACAGGTGTATGTGTCGCCGTTGGGGGTCCCGGCAAATGAATATATGGATCAAGCATGGGCACTTGTATTGCAAGGACATAAGGAGACATCTGATGAGCTTTCTATAAAAGGGCGCCTTATTTCTATTCCGCGCTTTGGTGCAGGATGTGCTCGTTTTGATTATGGGGATTTATGTGCAAAGCCTTTGGCCGCGGCTGAATATTTGTTATTAGGAGAGCGTTATCATACGATTTTTATTGATAATGTACCGGTCATGGATGATACATGTCGCAATGAAACAAAACGGTTTATTTTGCTTATTGATATTCTTTATGAACGCCACATACGGTTGTTTATGTCGGCTGCGGCAGGGGTAGGGGATTTGTATAAAGGGCATGCGCAGATTACGGAAACATTTGAATTTAAAAGAACACAATCACGTCTTTTCGAAATGCAAAGCTACGATTATTTAAAACTTTGGGAAGAACATTTTCTTTTGAAGAAGAAGCATTGATTATACTTTTACCTTTACGTAAACTGTAAAAACAATAACTTTTTGAAATTAAAGAAATATAATAATTCTGTTGTATTTTTTTTAAATTCACTTTATCGATACATCGTGATAATTTTCTAATAGTTGTTTCAGCGGAGGGTTGTTGTTTCTGTAAAGAGAGAAATTTGTAAATTTCATTTCTTTACTCCTTTTTATGATATTGTTTGAATATGGTTGAAGTCAAAAATATTCAGTATACGGACGCTGATGGGTGTGCGCTGAATTATCTAAAAGTTAGGAAAAAATAAAATGGCACGGAAAAAAATAGCTCTCATTGGTTCAGGTATGATTGGTGGTACTTTAGCACATATTATTGGGCTTAAAGAGCTTGCTGATGTGGTCTTATTTGATATTGCAGAAGGTGTGCCACAAGGTAAGGCTCTAGATATCGCCGAATCTTCTCCTGTTGATGGTTTTGATATCAGTCTAAAAGGTGCTAATGCTTATGAAACAATTGAAGGTGCTGATGTTGTTATTGTAACAGCAGGCGTTGCGCGAAAACCTGGTATGAGCCGTGATGAACTTTTGGGCATTAATTTAAAGGTTATGGAACAAGTTGGAGCTGGAATTAAAAAATACGCTTCTTCGGCGTTTGTTATTTGTATTACTAATCCCCTTGATGCGATGGTGTGGGCTTTGCAGAAATTTTCAGGTCTCCCTACACATAAAGTGGTTGGTATGGCAGGTGTTCTTGATTCAGCGCGTTTTCGTCATTTCTTATCTGAGGAATTTAAGGTCTCTATTAAAGATGTGACAGCGTTTGTTTTAGGGGGCCACGGTGATACAATGGTTCCTCTCGTGCGTTATTCAACGGTTGGTGGTATTTCTTTGCCTGATCTTGTAAAGATGGGCTGGACAACACAGGAAAGAATTGATCAAATTATCCAGCGTACCCGCGATGGTGGTGCAGAAATTATTGGTTTGTTAAAAACAGGTTCTGCTTATTATGCACCAGCAGCTTCTGCTGTTTCTATGGCTGAGGCTTATCTAAAGGACACTAAGCGTGTTGTGCCTGTTGCAGCTTATCTTTCAGGAGAATATGGGGTTAATGATACTTACGTTGGTGTTCCTGTTGTACTTGGTGCAGGTGGTGTTGAACGAGTCATTGAAATTGATCTTGATAAAGAAGAAAGAGGTGCTTTTGATCATTCAGTAAATGCGGTTAAAAAGCTTTGTGAAGCTTGTATTGCTCTTGTACCTAGTCTCAAGTAAATTGAACAAGGTTTAATTCATTAAAATAAGTATTTAGAATATTAAAACTTTAGGATTAATAAGATCCATGATCCATAAAAGAAAAGGACAAATGCATGAATATCCATGAGTATCAGGCCAAACGTCTGCTTCATGAATATGGAGCACCAATTGCAAATGGTGTCGCTGTTTATTCTGTAGAGCAAGCGGAAAAATGGGCGGAAAAATTGCCCGGACCTCTCTATGTGGTTAAAAGTCAGATACACGCTGGTGGTCGTGGTAAGGGTAAGTTTAAAGAACTTGATCCTGATGCAAAGGGTGGTGTTCGGCTTGCACAATCTGTTGAAGAAGTTGTTGCAAATGTTCAAGAAATGCTTGGAAAAACTTTGGTAACCAAACAAACTGGTCCA
Source organism: Bartonella sp. CL162QHHD (assembly GCF_042195435.1). Lineage (NCBI taxonomy): Bacteria > Pseudomonadati > Pseudomonadota > Alphaproteobacteria > Hyphomicrobiales > Bartonellaceae > Bartonella > Bartonella sp. CL162QHHD. The sequence continues at coordinate 100,610 of NZ_JBHIOG010000061.1, read as the reverse complement.
GAGGGTAAGCAGGTCAACCGCCTTTATATTGAAGACGGTGCCGATATTGAACGGGAGCTTTATCTTTCACTTTTGGTTGATCGTAGCATTGGTCGAATTGCTTTTGTTGTTTCAACAGAAGGTGGAATGGATATTGAAACGGTTGCTGAAGAGACACCAGAAAAAATATTCACGCTTCCCATTGATGCTGGAGAGGGTGTTACTTCTGCTGATTGTGCAAGACTTTGTGATGCGTTGAAACTACAAAGTAGTGCGCGAGAAGATGGTGAAAAGCTTTTTCCGATTCTCTATAAGGCATTTTGTGAAAAAGATATGAGCCTTTTAGAAATCAATCCACTTATTGTGATGAAAGATGGTCGTTTGCGTGTTCTTGATGCGAAAGTTTCTTTTGATAATAATGCTCTGTTTCGTCATCCAGATATTTTAGAATTACGCGATCTTTCAGAGGAAGATCCAAAGGAAATAGAAGCATCAAAGCATGATCTTGCTTATGTTGCTCTTGAGGGTACGATTGGTTGCATGGTTAATGGTGCTGGGCTTGCTATGGCAACAATGGATATCATTAAGCTTTATGGAGCAGAGCCAGCGAATTTTTTGGATGTTGGTGGTGGAGCATCAAAAGAAAAGGTGACAGCTGCTTTTAAGATTATTACGGCCGATCCAAATGTTAAGGGCATTTTGGTTAACATTTTTGGTGGTATTATGCGTTGTGATGTCATTGCTGAAGGTGTGGTTGCTGCTGTTCGTGAGGTTGGTTTGAAAGTTCCCTTGGTTGTTCGTCTTGAAGGCACTAATGTTGAGCAGGGTAAAGCAATTATTAATGAGAGTGGTTTGAATGTTATTCCTGCTGATGATTTAGATGATGCTGCCCAAAAAATTGTTGCAGCCGTGAAGGGAGCTTAAGCTATGTCGATTCTTGTGAATAAAGAGACAAAAGTTCTAGTTCAAGGGCTTACAGGAAAAACAGGAACATTTCATACAGAACAGGCGCTTGCTTATCATGGTACGCAAATGGTTGGTGGCGTTAATCCTAAAAAGGGTGGAGAAACATGGGAAGGTTCAAAAGGTGAAACTCTTCCTATCTTTGCTAATGTTGCAGAAGCAAAAGAAAAAACAGGTGCGGATGCTTCCGTTATTTATGTTCCTCCTGCAGGGGCTGCGGCAGCTATTATAGAGGCTATTGAAGCTGAAATTCGTTTAATTATCTGTATTACGGAAGGTATTCCCGTTATGGATATGGTTAAAGTGAAGGCGCGATTAGAAAACTCAAAGTCTCGTCTTATTGGTCCTAATTGTCCCGGTATTCTTACACCAAATGAATGTAAAATTGGTATTATGCCTGGTTCTATTTTTAGAAAAGGTTCTGTTGGGGTTGTCTCGAGGTCGGGAACTTTAACTTATGAAGCCGTTTTTCAGACGAGTCAGGAAGGTCTCGGACAAACAACTGCTATAGGGATTGGTGGTGATCCTGTTAAGGGTACTGAATTTATTGATGTGTTGGAAATGTTTTTAGCAGATGATGAAACTCAGTCTATTGTTATGATTGGTGAGATTGGTGGTTCTGCTGAAGAAGAAGCAGCACAGTTTCTGCAAGATGAAGCAAGAAAAGGTCGAAAAAAGCCAGTTGTTGGCTTTATTGCTGGCCGTACGGCTCCTCCAGGACGGACAATGGGACATGCCGGTGCTGTTATTTCTGGTGGTAAGGGTGGAGCAGAAGATAAAATTGCAGCAATGGAATCAGCAGGGATTCGTGTGTCTTCTTCACCATCACAGATAGGTAAGACTTTGATGTCAGTTTTGAAAGGCTAAAAGAAAGTTTCACCTGAATAAGCAAAGGTTCTTAGATTCAGGTGAAAAAACTTGAGTATAAAAAGGTAAAGATTTTTTGAATGTTCAAATCACTGCTTGTTTGTAAGCATTTAAAGGTCAAAAGAGATATAAGGAGACGGAATAGATGTTCCGGAGAGGTATATGGCAAGGCAGGACGAAATAAATAGCCTTTTTGCACAGACATCATTTCTTTATGGTGGGAATGCGGATTATATAGATCAACTTTATGCTCAATATGAAAAAGATCCTACCAGTGTTGATTCACAGTGGCGTGCTTTTTTTGAAGGACTTCATGATAATAAAGAAGATGTTCTTAAAAATGCTGAAGGAGCAACATGGCAGCGTGATCATTGGCCATTAAAAGCAGAGGGTGAATTGGTTTCTGCTCTTGATGGTGATTGGTCTTCTCTTGAAAAATATCTTGGCGATAAATTAAAGGAAAAAGCAATAACAGGTGCTGCACAAAAGGGAAAAACTTCCAGTAAACAAGATATTATTCGTGCAACACGTGATTCCGTTCATGCAATTATGATGATTCGTGCGTTTCGAGAACGGGGACATCTTCATGCGCAGCTTGACCCTCTTCAATTGGCCGAAAAACAAGAAGATTATAAGGAACTTTCTCCAGAAGCTTATGGTTTTACTACAGCTGATTACGAGCGTCCCATTTTTATTGATAATGTTTTAGGATTGGAATATGCAACTATTCCGCAAATGCTTGAGATTCTCAATCGGACCTATTGTTCAACAATCGGTGTGGAATATATGCATGTTTCTGATCCAGTTCAGAAAGCATGGCTTCAAGAACGCATTGAAGGGCGAGATAAAAAAAATTCTTTCACACAACAAGACAAGAAAGCTATTCTGAATAAGCTTATTCAGGCAGAGGGATTCGAACAGTTTTTAGACACTAAATATAAAGGTACAAAGCGTTTTGGACTCGATGGTGGTGAGGCGCTGATTCCCGCTCTTGAACAAATTATCAAATGTGGTAGTGCTTTGGGGGTGCAGGAAGTTATTTTAGGAATGGCACATCGTGGTCGTTTAAATGTTCTTTCACAAGTTCTTGCCAAACCGCATAGGGCTATCTTTCATGAATTCAAAGGGGGATCTTATAAGCCTGATGATGTGGAGGGATCCGGTGATGTCAAATATCATTTGGGAACTACCGCTGATCTGGACTTTGATGGTAAAAAAGTTCACTTATCGCTGTTGGCTAATCCATCTCATCTTGAGATTGTTGATCCGGTTGTTATGGGGAAAGCACGTGCTAAACAAGATCAACTTATGGGACCTGCGCATACTGATTTACTCCCATTAAGTGAGCGTTCAAAAGTGATGCCATTGCTTATTCATGGTGATGCTGCTTTTGCAGGACAAGGCGTTATCCAAGAAACTTTTGGTCTTTCAGGTCTTAAAGGTTATCGTGTTGCAGGCTCACTTCATGTTATTATCAATAACCAGATTGGTTTTACAACATCTCCACGTTTTTCACGTTCTTCGCCTTATCCATCAGATGTCGCAAAAATGATTGATGCACCAATTTTCCATGTGAATGGTGATGATCCTGAGGCGGTTGTTTTTGTTGCCAAAATAGCAACAGAGTTTCGCCAAATTTTCCATAAACCAGTGGTTATTGATATGTTTTGTTATCGCCGTTATGGGCATAATGAAGGTGATGAACCTTCCTTTACGCAGCCGCTTATGTATAAAGCAATTCGTAATCATAAAACAACACTTCAACTTTATAGTGACCAATTGGTAGCAGAAGGAATGATTTCTTCAGAAGAGATTGAGCAACAAAAAAAATTATGGCGCGATAAGCTTGAAGGTGAACTTGAAGCGAGTGCTTCTTATAAGCCTAATAAGGCTGATTGGCTTGATGGAAGCTGGACGGGACTCAAAGCTTTTAGTAGTTCTGATGAGCAGCATTCTAGAGCAACCGGTGTTGAATTAAAAACTTTAAAGGAAATTGGTCAGAAAATTGTTGAAGTTCCGGCGAATTTTCATGTTCACAAAACCATTCAACGTTTTTTAAATAATCGTGCTAAAATTTTTGAAACCGGTGAGGGTGTTGACTGGGCAACCGCTGAAGCTTTAGCTTTTGGTTCACTTTGTTTGGAAGGTGCACCGGTTCGTCTTTCCGGTGAAGATGTTGAGCGGGGAACTTTTTCACAACGTCATTCCGTTCTTTATGACCAAGAAAATGAGGCGCGTTATATTCCTTTGAATCATTTACAAAAGGGGCAAGCGCTTTATGACGTTGTTAATTCTATGCTTTCTGAAGAAGCTGTTCTTGGTTTTGAATATGGATATTCTCTTGCTGAACCACGAGGATTAACACTTTGGGAAGCACAATTTGGTGATTTCTCTAATGGTGCACAGGTCATTTTTGATCAATTTATTTCATCTGCAGAGCGTAAGTGGCTTCGTATGTCTGGTCTTGTGTGTTTATTGCCTCATGGTTTTGAAGGGCAAGGGCCGGAGCATTCTTCTGCACGTTTAGAACGATTTCTTCAACTTTGTGCGGAAGATAATATGCAGGTTGCTAATTGTACAACCCCTGCAAATTATTTTCATATTTTGCGTCGACAAATTAAGCGTGATTTCCGTAAGCCATTGATTTTGATGACACCGAAATCACTCTTACGTCATAAGCGAGCGGTTTCTCTTCTCAATGAAATGGGGCCAGAAACAAGTTTCTGTCGTGTGTTGCTTGATGATGCAGAATGTCTCAAAGATTCTGTCATTAAGTTGCAAAAAGATAATAAAATTCGCCGTGTCGTTCTTTGTACTGGTAAGGTCTATTACGACCTTTATGAAGAACGTGAAAAAAAGGGTATTGATGATGTTTATCTCCTTCGTATTGAACAGCTTTATCCTTTCCCTGCAAAAGTTTTGGTAAATGTGTTATCGCGCTTTTTGCAGGCGGAAGTTTTTTGGTGCCAAGAGGAACCAAAAAACATGGGGGCTTGGTCATTTATTGAGCCTTATTTGGAATGGGTTTTGACGCATATTAATGCGCAATATTCACGTGCTCGTTATGCAGGACGTCCTGCGAGTGCGTCACCGGCCTCTGGGTTAATGGTGAAACACCTTGAACAACTGGCTGCGTTTCTTAAAGACGCGTTAGGTTCTTAATTTATTACTACTCTGATGTATGGAAAAATATTATGACTACTGAAATTCGTGTTCCTACTTTGGGCGAATCGGTTACCGAAGCAACGGTTGGCAAATGGTTTAAAAAACTTGGCGAAGCTGTCGCTATGGATGAGCCTTTGGTTGAATTAGAAACTGATAAGGTAACCGTTGAAGTTCCTTCTCCTGTTGCTGGGAAATTATCTGAAATCATTGCAAAAGAAGGCGATACGGTTGAAGTAAATGCTCTTTTAGGAGTGGTGAAAGCTGGAGAAGCTGGTGTCTCCCAATCATTTTCACCTTCTGCTACACTTGTTCCAGCGGCTTCATCTGAATCGGAGAAGTCTGCTTTGAGCAGTGCAATGCCTCCTTCTCCTTCAGCAGCAAAATTGATGGCTGAAAATAATGTTGCAAAAAGCGATATTTCAGGTTCTGGAAAACGTGGACAAATTCTTAAAGAAGATGTTCTTGGTGGATTAAAACAAAGTACAAATGCCCCTACACCCTCTTCTTCTGCGACGAGTTCTTCGGCAATTCCTGTCCAAGAAACACGTGAAGAGCGGGTTCGTATGACGAAATTGCGTCAAACAATTGCTCGCCGTCTTAAAGATGCACAAAATGTAGCAGCGATGTTAACCACATTTAATGAGGTTGATATGTCAGCTGTGATGGATTTGCGCAAGCGTTATAAGGATCTTTTTGAAAAGAAACATAGTGTTAAACTTGGTTTTATGGGGTTTTTTACCAAGGCTGTTTGTCATGCATTAAAAGAACTTCCTGCTGTTAATGCCGAGATTGATGGGACAGATATTGTTTACAAAAACTATGTCAATGTTGGAATTGCTGTTGGAACGGATAAAGGGCTTGTTGTTCCAGTAGTGCGAGATGCAGATCAAATGTCATTGGCAGAGATTGAAAAAGAGATTGGTCGTTTGGGACGTCTTGCGCGTGATGGAAAATTAGCCGTTTCTGATATGCAGGGCGGAACTTTTACCATTACCAATGGTGGTGTGTATGGATCGTTGATGTCAACACCGATTTTGAATGCACCACAATCTGGTATTTTGGGAATGCATGCGATTAAAGAGCGAGCAATGGTTGTTGAGGGCCAAGTTGTGATTCGTCCCATGATGTATTTAGCGCTTTCTTATGATCACCGTATTGTGGATGGGCAAGAAGCTGTGACTTTCCTTGTGCGTGTTAAGGAAAGCTTAGAAGATCCGGAACGCCTTGTTCTTGATTTGTAAAATACAGTTTTCAGGATGAAAGGAGAAACGGATGTCTTATGATGTGGCTGTGATCGGAGCGGGTCCAGGTGGTTATGTAGCAGCAATAAAGGCGGCACAACTGGGACTTAAAGTAGCGATTATTGAAAAGCGTACAACATTAGGAGGAACATGTCTCAACGTTGGTTGTATTCCTTCTAAAGCGTTGTTGCATGCTTCAGAAGTGTTTTCTGAAACCCAGCATGGTTTTGAAACGCTTGGTATTTCTATTGGTAAATCTAAGCTTAACCTTGAACAAATGATGGTTCATAAGAAAGCTGTGGTAACAGCCAATACGAGTGGTGTTTCTTTTTTGATGAAAAAAAATAAAGTTGATACTTTTTTTGGGACAGCCAAAATTTTGAGTGCGGGTCATGTGGAAGTTGTTACCAGAGATGGTAATAAACAAACAATTGAAACAAAAAATATTATTATTGCTACCGGTTCAGAGAGTTCAGGCATTCCAGGGGTGAATGTTGAAATTGATGAAAAGACTATTGTTTCTTCTACGGGAGCTCTTTCACTTGAAAAAGTACCAGCGCATATGATTGTAGTGGGTGCTGGTGTCATTGGTTCAGAACTTGGATCAGTTTGGAGCCGTTTAGGTGCTAAGGTGACCATTATTGAGTATCTTAATAAAGTTTTGGGCTCAATGGATGGTGAAGTTTCACGGCAATTTCAGAAATTAATGGAAAAACAGGGGATTGAATATAAGACGGGTGCAAAGGTGACAGCTGTTACACAATCTGGCTCAACTGCTCAGGTGAGCTTTGAATCTGTCAAAGGTGGTGAATCTGAAACTTTAGAGGCTGATGTTGTGCTTATTGCTACTGGACGTTCTCCCTATACAGAGGGGCTTGGCTTACAAGAGGCTGGTGTTCAGTTAGATGAACGCGGATTTATTGCAATTGATGCTCATTGGCAGACGAATGTTCCAGGAATTTATGCAATTGGTGATGTCGTAAAAGGACCAATGTTAGCACATAAAGCAGAGGAAGAAGGCGTTGCTGTGGCAGAAATTTTGGCAGGTCAAAAAGGACATGTTAATTTTGATGTTATTCCTAGTGTTGTTTATACACAGCCGGAAATTGCGAGTGTAGGAAGGACAGAAGAAGAGCTAAAAACTGCTGGTATTGAATATAATGTTGGCAAATTTCCTTTTATGGCTAATGGTCGTGCACGTGCAATGCAAAAGAGTGATGGGTTCGTTAAAATCCTTTCTGATAAAAAAACAGATCGGGTATTAGGGGGGCATATTCTTGGATTTGGTGCTGGTGAAATGATCCATGAAATTGCAGTTTTAATGGAATTTGGTGGTTCATCAGAAGATCTGGGACGTTGTTGCCATGCACATCCTACCTTATCAGAAGCCGTGCGTGAGGCAGCTTTGGCAACATTTGCTAAACCACTTCATATTTAAAAAGCTTTTAAAAAGTACATTTAAAAAGGCACATGAGGCGGAAAATATTAGTGAAGCATGCAACAGCATTTTAAAACTTTAAAAAGGAATATAACCAATTGTATTAAAATGTTCCATTTGTTGTATGCTTTTCGATAATTACTGTTTTAGATATCTGTTGTGCAGTTTTGATTGATTATTCTGTTGTGCACTATCGTTTAGAGCGGTGGTGTTTAGTCTATGTAAAGTTTTATATATGGGGTAGTTTTTATACTGTTATAAATATTTAAGATAGGATTCTGAGCCTATCTGCGTGCTTTGTGTTAAGAAAACATCTCTCAAAATGCCCAAATCTACTTCGCAATGGTGCTCGTGAATGGTATAGCTGTAAAGTTTCTCTTGAAATATATGAAATTCATTCAAACTGTTATAAGACCTATTGTGCACCATCATCTTTATGTTTAGTAAAAGTACACGCTGACATTGATAATACACTTTTTCAGTTCTCAATATTTCTAAAGCTCTTTATTATTTGAGAGTTTTCATAAGAGAATTTTTATTCTGTTCTTTTATCATTTTACCTCACACGCTCGCTTTGTTTGTGATGTGCAGACAAAAGATTTTAATTGCTTCAATGTGAGAAAGTTTGTGATAAGAAAATCTTACAGTATTCAGCGTTATGAATCAAGTTGAAAATGATATTTTATTGTTATAAATCAATGTGTTATATATGATGATGAATCATATGAAGAGAGAAGCCAAGAGGAATTCACCCAAAGAAATTGAATTGTTTAATGATTGGTGTGGGTTAAGGATCTTTGTCATTTAAGATGAAGAGGGGAGGGATTGGATATTCTACAAAATACCGCTCTTCTTTAAAAAAGCGGTATTTTTATATCTTTTGTTTATGACACTATCTTTTTGATGATAATGACAAGTCATACAGTGTGATTAAGTTAGTTTTTTCTTCTCTGCTTTTCTTGATCATTGCTTGCTATGTCTTAAAAAGATGATATGTCTCTTCTTTAAGGTTGTTAAGAAATCGTAATGTTGCCAAAATATAACGAATAGCTAAAATTTTTTTGAAAACCATAATTACACGAGAATATTAAGTTTGTTTTCATTGGGCAGTTTTGTGATAACTTAAAAAATCAAGCATATGCTTTCTATAGGTATTAAAATTGTAATTTTTTATCCTCTTGTTGTTCTCTTATAAAAGTGGGAAGCCCCATATGATCAAGATATTTAAGGAAAGGGTGGGGTGGTAATTCTTCTACATTGACCATAGTTTTAACATCCCATTCGCCTGTGGCAATAAGAAGAGCTGTTGCGGCTGCTGGTACGCCAGCTGTATAGGAAATGCCTTGTGCCCCAGTTTCATGAAAAGCTTGTTTGTGATCGGCTATATTATAGATAAAAATTTCTCTCGAGTTTCCATCTTTTTCGCCTTTAATAAGATCTCCGATACAGGTTTTTCCTGTGTAGTCTGGGGCGAGAGAGGAAGGGTCGGGTAAGACGGCCTTCACGACTTTCAAGGGCACGACTTCTTGACCTTCTGCCGTTTTAATTGGTTGTTCGGATAAGAGTCCGAGGTTTTTTAGAACCGTAAAAACAGTGATATAACGATCACTAAATCCCATCCAGAAACGGACATTCTCTACATCAAGATTTTTGGAAAGTGAATGAATTTCATCATGTCCTGTCATATAGGCTTTTTGTTTTCCCACAACGGGAAGATCCCATTCATGGCTGATTTCAAACATTTTATTGGAAGTCCATTTTTTATTTTGCCATGACCATACTTGTCCTGTAAATTCACGGAAGTTAATTTCTGGATCAAAATTTGTAGCAAACCAACGCCCATGATTTCCGGCATTAATATCAATAATATCAATATCTGTGATTTTATCAAAATAATCATCGCGCGCTAATGCAGCATAAGCGTTCACTACACCTGGGTCAAAACCTGCTCCTAAAATAGCGGTTATACCAGCTTTTTCACATTCTTGACGTCGAGGCCATTCATAATTGCCATACCAAGGAGGTGTTTCACAAATTTTCAATGGGTCTTCATGAATTGCGGTATCGATATAAGCGCATTTGGTTTCAATACAAGCTGAAAGAACAGACATATTAAGAAAGGCAGAACCAACATTAATGACAATTTCGCATTTGGTCTTTTGGATGAGCTTTATAGTTTCTTCTACATTCATGGCATTGAGCGAATGGCTTTTGAGAACACCCTGTTCTTTCATTGTGTTTTTTTCTTTAATAGAAGCAATGATGGCCTCACATTTTTTGAGTGTTCGTGAAGCAATATGAATTTCACCAAGAATATCGTTGTTTTGAGCGCATTTATGCGCAACAACTTGTGCAACACCTCCGGCACCAATAATGAGAACATTTTTTTTCATTGTAGGTCCATCTCCTTTTTAATACTGTTGTATGACGTTTTTTATGGTTTATCTTTATGAAAGGCTTTCCTGATAGTCGTTATAGCTGAATTGGCGTTGAAGTGTTAATGTACCATCGCACTCTTTGAGAACAATAGCAGGCATTGTAACGCCATTAAACCAGTTTTTTTTGACCATTGTATAACCTGCTGCATCCTGAAAAGACAGTCTATCGCCTATTTTAAGAGGTTTTTGAAATTGAAATGTTCCAAAAATATCGCCGGCAAGACAAGACTTTCCACAAATCATAATTTCGTGTGGACCTTGATTGGGTTCTAATTTGGCATTCTCACGATAAATTAAAAGATCAAGCATATGAGCTTCAATGGAGCTATCAACGATGGCAAGTTTTTTTTCATTATACAATGTGTCAAGAACGCTTACTTCCAGTGTGGTGCTTTTGGTAATAGCAGCTTCTCCTGGTTCTAGAAAAAGAGTGACACCATGAGTTTTAGAAAATTGTTTTAAGCGTTTTGCGAAAGCTTCTAGAGGATAATTTTCAGCCGTAAAATGGATTCCGCCGCCAAGGCTTATCCAGTCAACAGCAGAAAAAAGTTCTGCAAATTTTTCTTCCATATACCCAAGCATTTGGTTAAAAAGATTAAAGTCAGCATTTTCACAATTGTTATGGATCATCAATCCGTTGATAAGAGGTAGAACTTCTTTGATAGCGCTTTGGTTTGTTTCTCCTAAGCGGCTAAAAGGGCGAGAGGGGTTGGCAAGATCAAAATTTGATGCGCTCATTCCTGGGTTTAACCTTAAACCTCTTTGAATGGTTTTTGTTGCATCAGAAAAGCGTTGAAGCTGTTGGATGGAATTAAAGATGATTTTATCTGCATAACCACAGGCTTCATCAATTTCATCATCTGCCCAAGCCACTGAATAAGCATGGGTTTCTTTGCCAAATTTTTCTCTTCCTAAACGCAGTTCATAAAGGGATGATGATGTGGTTCCATCCATGAACTCAGACATTAAATCAAAAACACTCCATGTGGCAAAACATTTCAAAGCAAGTAAAATTTTAGCTCCGGACATTTCCCGTAAACGAGAAATTGTTTGCATGTTTTTGATGAGTTTCGATTTGTCTATAAGATAGTAGGGGGTTTTTATCATTATTTATTCATTCTTTTTTGTAGGATCTTATTGCCAAGATCAACGTTTAGTACAAAGAGTAACAGAATGTCTCAAGAAAAAAGAATCTTAAGAAAAGAATCTGTTTCTGTCCAGCAAGAGAAAGGCTTTCTGTAATTACTGTTGTTTATTATGTTGAGTTTTTTGTTATGAGTATGAAAAAAAAATTATATTATGCTTTAGCTTTTGTATTTGTTAGCAGTTTTTTCATTATAATAACCACTCTTGTTAATTGGGGGCAAAATAGGAGTGATGCTAAAGCCAAACTGGTTACTCAGACCTCTCTCCAAGATAGTTCGGTGCCTTTGATTTTTACGGGGCGTAGAGAACTTAATGGTTTTAAAGGTTATCGTCATTATCGGCGTGGTTATCGTAAATACAGTGATAATTGGTGGTATCCTGAAGTGGCATTTATTACATCACCGCACTTAAGCACAAAAGGCGCATCATTAAAAGTTGTACCAGATGCTAAAAAAGTGTTTTTAACTTCTTCTTCGGAAAAATTAGAAAAAAAAGAGCCATGGATGCTTAAACAACATATTGAATCTTGCCTTGCGCGTTATCGCTCTTATAATAAAAATGATAATAGTTTTCAGCCTTTTCATGGGGGGCGTAAGCAGTGTTTATCACGCTTTTTTAAAGGATAGAAATTATTAAATAAAATTTTAATTGCTTCTTGTCGTGGGCGTTATTGTTCTTAAAATAAAGAGAAGACTTGTGTGGTGCGCAGTATTTTCATGCCAGCATTGTTTTTTTTAAAATTTTAAATGCTTTTAAGTTTTATTAAATCTTATTATCATTAAGTGTGGAATGGGGGGTGAGAATATAAGTTTTTGTCGATGACAAAATATTAAGGCAAAATGGAGTTTAAAGAATGACAACACGGGAAGCAATGTTGGTATTGCTCGTTTTGCTTCCCTTTGGTGGAAGTGCTGTCATTGGCTTTTTTCGTTCGACAGCAAAAAATAATGAAGCCTGGTTTGCTGGGATTGTCGCGCTTTTCTGTCTTATTTTTACAATAATGCTTTATCCGGAAGTTCGCGGAAACCACATAGTGCGTTTAGATATTTCTTGGCTTCCAGAATGGGGAAGCGATTTGATTCTTCGTATAGATGGTTTATCGTGGCTTTTTTGCTTGCTCATTACAGGGATTGGGCTGCTTGTTGTCATTTATTCACGTTATTACATGGATCCAGCGGATTCTGTACCTCGTTTTTTTTCCTTTTTTTTGGCTTTTATGGGATCAATGATAGGAATAGTTTTATCAGGTAATCTCGTCTTTTTGGTTGTTTTCTGGGAACTCACTAGTATTTTTTCTTTTTTGTTGATCGGCTATTGGTACCATAATGCAAGTGCGCGTGAGGGTGCGCGTATGGCTCTAACGATCACAGGTTTTGGCGGCTTTGCCCTTTTTATTGGAGTTTTATTGATTGGGTATACTGTTGGCAGTTTTGATTTGGATAAGGTGCTACAGTCTGGAGATATGATCCGGTCAAGTTCTCTTTATAGTCCTATCCTTATTTGTATTTTATTGGGAGGGTTAACAAAAAGCGCGCAATTTCCCTTTCATTTTTGGCTACCCAACGCGATGGCTGCTCCAACCCCCGTATCGGCTTATTTGCATTCGGCAACAATGGTAAAAGCGGGATTGTTTTTGCTTGTTCGTTTATGGCCTGTGCTCTCTGGAACAGAATCTTGGTTTTGGCTGGTTGGCTTTTCAGGACTCTCGACATTGCTGCTAGGTGCCTATTTTTCCATGTTTCAGCAAGACTTAAAAGGACTGCTTGCTTACTCGACTATTAGTCATCTTGGATTAATTACAACGCTTTTAAGTCTTGGTAGTCCACTTGCATGTGTTGCGGCGATCTTTCATATGGCCAATCATGCTACTTTTAAGGCTTCTTTATTTATGGCTGCTGGCATTATTGATCATGAGACAGGAACACGTGATATGCGTAAACTGTCAGGGCTTTATCGTTCTATGCCTATTACAGCAACTCTTGCTTTAGTTGCGAGTGCAGCGATGGCTGGGGTTCCTTTGTTGAATGGTTTTTTATCGAAAGAGATGTTTTTTGCTGAAGCTGTTGAAACGCATATGGAATCATGGCTCGATTGGATTGCGCCTTATGTGGCAACGCTAGCTAGTCTGTTTAGTGTGACTTATTCTATACGCTTTATTCACGGTGTTTTTTTAGGACCAAAGCCTGACAATTTACCCAAGACTCCCCATGAACCACCGCATTTTATGCGTTTACCAATGGAGCTTTTGGTGTTTATTTGTTTAGCGGTTGGTATTTTCCCTAATTTAACAATAGGGCCTATTTTAGATAATGCGGTCGTGTCTGTTTTAGGACCAATGACAATTCCTTATAGTTTGGCTGTTTGGCATGGGTTTAACACTCCATTAGTGATGAGTTTTGTTGCATTATTAGGGGGCGGATTGCTCTATGCTGTCGGGCATCGTTATTTTTTATCCTGTGATGATGGGGCTCCTTTTTTCCGTCACTTAAAAGGACCGCGTATTTTTGAACGCATTCTCGTAATTATTTCTTGGAAATGGGCCCGTGCGGTGGAATCTGCTTTGTCAACACGCCGTTTGCAGATCCAGTTGCATTGGATTTTTTGGGTCTGTTTTGCATTTGTTGGTCTTTTACTTTGGTGCGATGGTTTCATTCCAGTGGGGACATTACCGCTTTTTCCACTTGATATTCCTTTTCTCGCTCTTTGGCTGGTTGGCGGATTATGTGCGCTTTTAGTTGCTTGGCGAGCAAAGTTTCATCGTCTTGCTTCACTTATGCTTTTAGGGGGAGCTGGCTTGATGACTTGTGCAACCTTTTTATGGCTTTCTGCTCCTGATTTAGCAATAACACAATTGGTTGTTGAGGTTGTTACAGTCGTTTTATTATTGCTTGGTTTACGGTGGTTGCCTAAACGTTTGCATGATCCTGGGCCAGCTGCTGTTCATTTTTGGATTCGTTTGCGTCGTTTCCGTGATTTCATCATATCCCTTGTAGGAGGTGCTGGTGTAGCATGGCTTTCTTTTGCAGTGATGACACGTCCTCAAGGTACAACGATTTCTGATTTTTTTCTAACGCATGCTTACTCAGATGCTGGTGGTCGCAATGTTGTGAATGTGTTGTTGGTTGATTTCCGTGGTTTTGATACCATGGGAGAAATTGTGGTTTTGGGTGTTGTTTCCCTTACTGTTTTTGCCCTCTTACGACGTTTTCGTCCTGCGCCTGAGAGTATTGATGCGCCTTTTCAACAACGTATCCAGAAAGCCTTTGATATAGCACAGCCTAATCGAAATGTGGGAGATACAGTATTAAATTATTTAGCTGTTCCTGCTGTTATTATGGGTTGGCTCTTTCCGATTATTATTGCTTTTGCTATTTATTTATTCATGCGAGGGCATGATCTGCCAGGAGGTGGATTTGTCGGTGGTATTACTTTGGCGATAGGGTTTATTTTACAATATCTTGCACGCGATATTCGGTGGGTGGAAACGCATTTGAGAGTTTTACCTTTGCGTTGGATAGGCTTTGGCTTATTGTTGTCAGTTGTAACGGGGATGGGCTCTTGGTTTTTTGGATATCCTTTTTTAACATCCTTTTTTCGATATATTCATCTTCCGTTAATTGGGAAAGTTCCCATGACATCTGCTTTTTTGTTTGATTTTGGTGTACTTTCTCTTGTGTTGGGAGCAACTGTTCTCATTTTAATTGCACTTGCACACCAGTCAATTCGGAGTTACCGAATCGGTAAGAAACCTATTTTAAAAGAGAAGGAAAATTAATGGAAATTGTTCTTTCTTTGGGTATTGGTGTTTTTGTCGGATCAGGTATTTGGCTTGTTTTGCGTCCACGTACTTTTCAAGTCATTCTTGGTTTGTCCTTGATCTCCTATGGTGTTAATCTTTTTATATTTTCAATGAGTAGACCGCGTAGTAATGCTGCTCCAATTGTTGATCCTACCACTGTTATTAATCCAGCTAATTATGTCGATCCTCTCCCACAAGCCTTGGTGTTAACTGCGATTGTGATTGGTTTTGCAACAACAGCTTTATTTTTAGTTATCTTGTTGGTTTCACGTGGTTTAACGGGTTCTGATCACGTTGATGGACGTGAGGTGCAATAATGGAAGTAGGGGTGCATCATCTCCTTATTTTGCCTATTCTTTTGCCGTTAATCACTGGAGCACTTCTTCTTTTTTATGATGAACGTCGTGCAAAACTTAAATCATTCATCAGTCTTTCTTCTGCGGGACTGTTGGTCGTTACTGCCATTTTATTGATTATACGTACTCTTGAAATAGCACCGGCTTGCGATGTTTATCGACTTGGTAATTGGCCGTCTTCTTTTGGAATTGTTTTAGTCCTTGATCGCTTAAGCGCTATGATGCTTTTACTTTCCAGCTTGTTGGTGACTAGCGTGTTGGTTTTTGCGCGGGCTCATTGGTACAAAGCTGGTTCTCATTTTCAGTCACTAATGCAATTTTTTATGGTGGGAATAAATGGTGCTTTTTTGACCGGCGATTTATTTAATTTATTTGTGTTTTTTGAAGTTATGTTAACGGCTTCCTATGGGCTTGCTTTGCATGGTTCTGGTCAGACACGCGTGCGCGCAGGGTTGCATTATGTCGTGGTTAATCTTGTTGCTTCATTATTTTTTTTAGTGGGTATAGCGCTCATTTATGGAGTCGTTGGTACTCTTAATATGGCCGATTTGGCTGTTAAAATAAAATATATATCTTCTACAGATATTGTTTTGTTCGAAATAGGTGTTGCACTTTTAGGTATTGCTTTTTTGCTTAAAGCGGGTATGTGGCCGCTTAATTTTTGGTTGGTGCTAACTTACAGTGCAGCAGCAGCACCCGTTGGAGCTTCTTTTGCACTTTTGAGCAAGGTGGGTATTTATATTATTTTACGTTTAACGTTGCTATGGTTTAGTCCTGAAAGTGAATATTTTAACCATTTTGGTCATACGGTTTTGTTTTATGGTGGGCTTGCCACTATGATTGTTGGTTTTATTGGGGTATTGGCGAGTCAAGTTTTGGTGCGTTTGGCAGCTTATAGTGTCCTTGTCTCTTCTGGTACATTGTTGGCTGCGATCGGCATCGGCAATGCAGCACTGACAGCAGGTGCACTTTTTTATATTGTTTCTTCAACTTTAGCACTGGGAGCTTTTTTTCTTTTGGTAGAGTTGGTTGAACGCTGTCAAGATGTGGCTGCTAATGTTCTTGCTGTCACAATGGAGGTTTATGGTGACGATGAAGAGGAGGAAGAAGATGAAGTTGGCACATATTTCCCTGTAACCTTGGCAATTCTTGGGGCTTGTTTTGGTATCTGTGCCATTTTGATTATTGGATTGCCACCTTTTTCTGGTTTTGTTGCTAAACTTATGATGTTCATGGCAATTTTAAACCATAGTAGAGAGGATTTTTTTGCCTCTCTTCCGGTTTACCAAGATTGGCTTTTTGTAGTTTTTGTCACCCTCTCTGGCTTTGCAGCTTTGATTGCACTGACACGAACGGGTATCCGAACTTTTTGGATTTCTCTTGAAGGTCGCGTTCCTCGTGTGCAGGTGATAGAATTTGCACCTATTGCCGTTCTTCTTGCCTTGTGTTTTTTTATAACAATTGTAGCCAGTCCTGTTAGTCATTATATGTCTGAAACCGCTAAGACTTTGTATGAACCTCAAAACTATATTGGGAGCGTTTTAACGGATTTTTCTCTCGAAAATAGGGAGATGAGTAAATGAATCGTTTTTATACTTCCCCTTTTTTCAGTGGTGGCATTGTCCTTATGTGGCTTATTTTAAATGGTTTTAGTTTAGGGCAATTGCTTTTAGGAATTTTAACCGCTTTGTTTTGTGGTTGGATGATACGGCTTCTGGAGCCAGAGAAGGCTGTTATTAAAAGCTGGAGTGCGGTTTTTCGTCTCGTTTTTCGAGTATTTATAGATTCTATATTCTCAAATGTTTCGGTGGCTTGGTTTGTTTTAACAAAAAGGTCTCGAGAGCAGAAGTCTGGTTTTATTGTAGTACCTCTTCTGCTTCATAATCGCACTGCTTTGGCTATTTTAGCGTGCATCCTTTCGGCAACCCCTGGAACTGCTTGGGTTGCCTATAATAGTAAAAAGGGTGAACTTTTGCTTCATGTCTTAAATTTAAAAAATGGATATGATTACAAACAGTTGATCAAACAACGGTATGAGCAATTGCTTTTGGAGATTTTTTTATGAGTATGGTGATTCTTTATTGGGGGCTTTTCTTTTCACAGTTTTTTTTAAGTTTAGCGGTGATTTTCGCGCTGTTTCGGTTGATTCGTGGTCCACGGGCACAGGATAGAATTGTTGGTTTGGATGCCCTTTATATAACCACTATTCTTTTGTTTCTTACATTCGATATTCGTTCTGGAACAACCATTTATTTTGTCGCAGCTCTCATTATTGGGTTGTTGGGTCCAGTCTCGAGTATTGCTTTGGCGAAATTTCTCATGCGAGGGGAGATTATTGAATGAAAGATGATGTATCGCTTGTGGTTGCTATTGCTATCACGATTTTCTTAATATTAGGGTCGGGACTGACATTGATCGCAACAATAGGTTTGGTGCGTTTTTCCAATTTTTATAAGCGTTTGCATATGCTTTCAGTATGTACGAGTTGGGGCGTTGGTAGTATTCTTATTTCTTCATTTCTTTATTCAATATTTGTGGACCATTATTTTGTTTTTCATGAAGCGTTGCTGATGTTTTTTTTGTTTTTAACAGCGCCGATAGCTTCTATGTTGCTTTCACATACAGCAGCTTATCGACATCATTCAGAAGAACAGTCAGAAAAACCGCTGGCTCTTTTATTACACCAGACGGAGGAAAAGTTACCCACATCAGAAGGAACATCAAGAGATGAGAGCCAGCGCGGTTCTTGAAATGTAAGAACCTTCCTTATTCTGTGCTTTTTTCTTCTACACAGTGGATGGGCTTTTCTTCTTTTGGATCATTAATAAGATCGTAAAATATGGCTTCATTTTTAGTTATCCACCAAATGTATTGACCACCCACATATTTTCCTCCAGAAGCGGCAATTACATTAGAACCAACGATGCGCTTACCGTTCCATTTTAAATCAACAAGCGCAATATTGCCAGCATTATGATAAGTTGCTTCAACATGCTCTTTGCTTGTTCCCATATCGCATTGATAGGAGACGGTCTCTGTTGTTGGTTCTGGATCATCTGGTACTTTAATGACTAAAGAACTTGCTAATGCATTAATTGAACCGAGGAGGAACACACTTAAAGTAATGAAAAATTGTTTAGTAAAAGAAATTTTTTTCATAATATTTCCCGTGTTATTTAAAATAATAATGTTGACTCATCTTTACAGAGGATAGGTTTTTTTTCTTCTGGATCCTGAGCAAGGTCATAAAGCGTGACTTCTTTGTTCTTCTCCCACCAGATATACTGAGCTCCTGCAAATTTTGCTCCTGTCGCAGCGATGACATTAGCAGCAATGACACGATCACCGTTCCATTTGAAATCAACCAACGAAATATTATCAGCATTAAGATAGACTGCCTCAACGCGCTCTTTACCTGTTTCAGTATCACACTGATAGGTAATGATCTCTGTT
Source organism: Bartonella sp. CL162QHHD (assembly GCF_042195435.1). Lineage (NCBI taxonomy): Bacteria > Pseudomonadati > Pseudomonadota > Alphaproteobacteria > Hyphomicrobiales > Bartonellaceae > Bartonella > Bartonella sp. CL162QHHD. The sequence goes on along the minus strand of NZ_JBHIOG010000061.1, from coordinate 81,765 downwards.
TTGGGCTCTGGATTGTCTGGTACTTCAATGATTAAAGAACCAGCTAAGCTATTGTTTGAGCTGAAGAGTGATAAACTTAAAGCGGTGAAAAATCCTAAAATGTGCAAAGTTTTTTTCATGATGCTTCCCTATATTCCTAATATTGTGCACAAAGAATAATTTGACTGATACGATGGTGTCTACGGCAGGATTCGAACCTGCGACCCCAGGATTCATACCACTTCGATTTTCACCGCCAGCCTTATCGGCTGTTTGTGGTCTGGACTGTCTCTTCACCTTGAAGCTTTTGCTCTTTAGGTGCTGCCCGTTCAGTCTCTACACCTTTCTCTCATTTGAAGAGAGACTTGGCTCGGGATTGGCATATAGTCGCCCATGAAGCTTTCCCCGAATTTGAGCAGATTCACTTTGAGGATTTCTCCTCAAAGTGCCCAATTTCTTTAGGAATCCTGTGCTCTATCCTACTGAGCTACGCAGACATCATCATATTTAATCTTTAATAGAAGTATAAAAACGAATCAATTATATTCAATATGAATTAACGAATTTCTGTTAATTTTTGTTCCAAAAAAGATAAAACTGCATCTGGTGAAACATTTTTTGCAATAAATGATTGGCCAAGTCCGCGCGTTAAGATGAAGGTCAAATTATTTTGTAAAACTTTTTTATCTTGGGCAATGAGAGTCATTAAAGTTTCAGCATCTGGTAGACACCCTGGGATATCCTTTAATTGTGTAGGTAATCCTATTGCTTTAAGGTGTGCTTCAACGCGTTGTGTAAGCGTGGGGCTTATTAAATTTAATTGAGCAGAAAATTGATGCGCTAGAATCATTCCAATTGCTACAGCTTCACCGTGAATTAAACGCTTTGAGTCATAAGCGGTTGCTGTTTCAAGCATGTGTCCAAATGTATGGCCGAGATTTAAGAGTGCGCGCTCTCCTGTTTCGTGTTCGTCACGTGCTACAATGGCAGCTTTAAATTGGCATGAGCGGACAATGGCTTCTGTTCGCATAGGGCCATTAGAAAAGACTTCTTGTCCATTTTTTTCAAGCCATTCAAAAAAATCAGGCTGGTTAATGAGTCCATATTTGACCATTTCCGCGTAACCAGCACGAAATTCACGCAGTGATAGGGTATCAAGGACACAGGTGTCAGCAATAACGCATTGCGGTTGAAAAAAAGCACCAATAAGATTTTTGCCATATCGGCTGTTGATGCCCGTTTTTCCACCAACAGAGGAATCAATTTGTGCAAGAAGCGTTGTGGGCATTTGAATGAAGTTCATACCACGGCGGATTATACTTGCCGCAAATCCTGCTAGATCGCCAATGACACCACCGCCAAAAGCAATAACACAGTCGCCTCTTTCTAAACGCGCAGCAAGAATTTGATCGATGACAACTTGCAGGGTTGAAAATGATTTTGATTGTTCTCCCGCTTCTACAATAATAGGGACAGTATGAATTTTATTTTTTGTTAATTCTGCTTGCAATATCTCCAAATGAAGGGAAGCAACATTTGTATCTGTAACAAGTGCAAAGCGCGTTGGATAAGGATCTTTTTTGTTAAGAGCATGTTTAATCTGTGAAGCAGCTTGTGTAATCAGACCCGGACCAATGATGATATCGTAACAGTGTTTGTCCAGTTTAACAGTGACGGTTTTGGTTTGCATGCTGGTTATCCCTATTGTTAATTTCTGTGTATAGGTAGTGCTGTACGGATCGTATAACATTTTGTGCTACGGTATGACGGCTTTCTTTATGACTGTTAATTGTTAAGTTTGCCTTTTCATAGATAGGATAACGCTGTTCCATGAGTTTTTGCATGGTTTCTTTAGGATTGGCTGTTTTAAGCAGGGGACGTGTCGGGTGCTTTGAGACACGTTGCATGAGGATATCAAGATCGACTTTTAGCCATATAGATATACCATTTTTTTGAATGGCTTTTCGGATATTTTCATTTATGTAGGCACCACCACCTGTTGCTAAAATAAGGGGACTTTTTTTCATGAGGTTTAGAATAACACGCTGTTCAAGAGCACGAAATTCGGATTCACCATAAATTTCAAAGAGTTCCGTGATTGTCATTTGTGCAGCTTTTTCAATTTCTTGGTCAGAATCATAAAAGGGTAAACGAAGCATGGTGGCGACGCGTTTTCCGATCACTGATTTGCCTGCCCCCATAAGGCCAACAAGGACAAGTGCTCTTTTATCAAGGGACGATAAGAGCTGATTCTTTATTTGTGTTATGGGGATTCGTTTTGGTCGATTGCTTTTCATAACTTTATTTCGGCATTTATCCATCTTAAAGTCAATTCCTGTTAATCTTTGTGAGGCATTATACGAGATAGAATATTTTTGGGTAGGTTATTGTCTTATGCCAACATTGACTAGATTTTTGATGATTCTTTTCATTTTGTTTTCTGTTCTTTTCATTATAATGGGTGCTCTTGTGGTTTGGGTTGAACCAGTAACTGTGGATATGTACATTGATGTTCCCTTGGATTCATGGAATCTTTCTACGGAAGTGAATCAATGAAATGAAAAGTGGTGCTGTGATAGATCATTTTCTTGAGATGATGAGCGCGGAGAGAGGGGCTTCACCTCATACACTTGCGGCTTATCAGCATGATTTGCAGTGGGCACAAGACGAATTGTCTTCACACTCTGTTTCGCTTTTTTCAGCACAAAAAGAAGATTTAATTACCCTTTTGTCGCTTATGCATACTTTTGGTTTTGCGGCATCATCGCAAGCGCGCCGTTTATCGACTTTGCGTCAGTTTTATCAATTTCTTTATGCTGAAGGGTTGAGAGCAGATGATCCCTCTCATGATATTGATGCACCTCGTCAGGGGCGTCCTTTGCCCAAAATCATGAGTGAAGATGCAGTGATAAAATTGCTTGATTTGGCACAGTTAGAAGTCAATCAAGCAGATTATGGGTCCAAAGAGTATTTCCGTGCACTGCGTCTTCAGCTATTGATTGAAATGCTGTATGCAACGGGATTACGCATCAGTGAGTTGGTGAGTCTGCCGGTTCAGTCTGTTCGAAGGAAGGAGTACAGCGTTTTGGTTCGTGGTAAGGGCAAAAAAGAACGAATGGTGCTGTTATCAAAAAAAGCATGCCAAGTTCTTTCACAGTGGTTAAACTTGCGTGATCAGGGAAAGGGTGCTACGAGTTCTTATCTTTTTCCCGCGCATTCCGAGACAGGATATATTGCTCGTCAAGTCGTTGCGCGGGAGTTGAAAAATCTCGCTAGAAGAGCAGGAATAGAAAGTGATAGCTTTTCTCCCCATGTGTTGCGTCATGCTTTTGCTAGTCATCTTTTGCAAAATGGTGCTGATTTGCGTGCCGTTCAACATTTGTTAGGTCACTCTGATATTGCTACTACTCAGATTTATACCCATGTGTTGGAAGAGGGACTTTATCGTTTAGTCAATGAGCATCATCCACTTGCCGATGAGCAAAAGGCTCGTTAAAGAAAAGGTGATGTTTTTGAAAAAGACTTTATAAAGCAAATTATAAGTGTATAAGTGACACTGAATGAGTTGACACAAATGTATAATTATCTTGATTTTGAAAAACCAGTTGCTGATCTTGATGGGAAAATTCTTGAATTAAAAAAAATTTCTCAGGAAAAAGGCAGTCTTAATATGAGCGATGAGATTGCTCGCCTTGAAACGCGTTCCCAAACAGCGTTGCGCGATATTTATAAAAAATTATCGCCGTGGCAAAAAACACAAGTCGCTCGTCATCCTGATCGTCCCCATTTTATGGACTATTCTAAACGCCTATTGAGTGACGTTACGCCTTTGGCCGGAGATCGCAAGTTTGCTGAAGATGAGGCTATTCAAGCGGGGTTTGCACGCTTTAAAGGTGAGGCCGTTGCTTATATCGGTCAAGAGAAAGGTTATGACACGCAAACACGTTTGCGCTATAATTTTGGTTCTGCACGTCCAGAAGGCTATCGTAAAGCTGTACGTATTATGGAAATGGCTGATCGTTTTGGTTTGCCACTTCTCACTTTTGTTGATACGGCAGGCGCTTATCCTGGTGTGAGTGCTGAAGAACGGGGGCAGGCAGAAGCAATTGCCCAATCAACAGCTACAACTTTGCGTTTGAAAATTCCTGTAGTTTCCGTTGTTATTGGAGAAGGCGGTTCTGGAGGGGCGATAGCAATCGCGGCTGCCAATAAAGTTTATATGTTGGAGCACGCAATTTATTCTGTTATTTCACCAGAAGGAGCAGCTTCTATTTTATGGCGTGATCCAGCTCGTGCGAAAGATGCTGCAATGAATATGCGTATTACCGCTCAAGATTTGTATCGCTTAAAGATTATTGATGGCATTATTTCGGAACCTTTAGGGGGAGCACATCGTGGCAAAGAGATTGCCATTGATGCAACGGGTGATGTTATTTCAGAGGCTTTAAAAGCTATGGCTGGAAAAGATGGGGAAGCCCTTAAACAAGAGCGAAGGGAAAAATATCTTCAAATTGGTCGATCTCTAACATAGGTTATTTTTGTGAGGGGTGTTGGATTGGAGTTTTATTCGATGACATTTAGCAGATTCCTTGCTGTGTGCATGTTGTTTGTAATGGGAATATTGACGGCATGTGAAGGAAGATTACCAGCTTCTATTCGTGCTAAGGTTGAGCAGCCGTTGCCGCAAGAAATCCAGAATAGAATGGCTTTGTACGATATTGATCCTTATGCACCAATTGTAATGCGATTTTTCAAGGAAGAAAATCTTGCTGAAGTTTGGAAGCAATCTCGTTCAGGACCTTTTATCTTGGTTGCTCGCTATGGTATTTGCAAATGGTCTGGTAAGCTTGGACCTAAATATAAAGAAGGGGATCTTCAGACACCAGAGGGTTTTTATACTATTAGCGCAAACCAAATGAATCCTTATTCAAAATATTATCTTTCTTTTAATATAGGATTTCCTAACCTTTATGATCAAGAAAATGGTCGCACAGGAAGCAATCTTATGGTGCATGGTTCTTGCTTTTCCGCAGGTTGTTATTCTATGAGTGATAAGAACATGGCTCAGATTTATGCGTTTGCACGGGATGCTTTTAAAGGAGGACAAAGAGAGTTTCAGTTACAGGCTTTTCCTTTCCGCATGACCGAGGATAATATGTCACGTCATAGCAAGGATCCTCATTATCAATTCTGGGTTATGCTTAAGAAAGGTTATGATTTTTTTGAAAAAAATCGTCAACCTCCAACTGTTGAGGTTTATGGAAAACGTTACGTTTTTAATCGCGATATTGATAAAACTTCAGTTTCTCGAATGCCGTGAGTGTTATTGTATTCTATTGCACTGTAACACTATCACTTAATAATGGCGATACAGGATATGCAAAAACTTTGCACATAAGGTGTTTAAGTGAGTAGTCAATATTTTAAAGCGCAGAGTTTTTTCATAGAGCCTTATGTAAGTAAATCAGATGAGGTGGGAAGCCAAGAGGAATTTTCTCAAAGAAGTTGGATTGTTTGCACATCGGCACTGGTGTCAATCTTCGTTTTTAGTGAAGAGTAAGTTAACATAAAATGCACCTCTCTTTTTATTTCTTTCAAAGAGTTTTATTCTTTTATGCTGTAAAATATTGTCTTGTCGTGCTGTTATATAAGATACATTCACATATTTTAAAATGCGATATTGCCTCTGTCTGATTTTGGTTTTTTTCTTAACAGGGATTTTGATTTCAATTAGCTTGAATAAATATAGAGTTGAGCAGAATATTTTAGAACCAAGAATTTGGCCAATCTGTCTGTGAAATGAATCACATGAAGTGGTTTGCAGATGAAGCGCATTTAGAGAGAAAACAATCTGTTTACAGATTGATGGATATTGAAAATTTTTATCATAACAATTTGATTTATAATGATAGTTTATAATTTTTCAGTTTGAATTAGGGACTAAATATCATAAGATCCTTTTATCTTAAAATTTGTTTATGGTGAATCAATCGAAACCATTTTTTGCACGCCATAAAATTGGATTGGCATGTGAATAAAATTTTTAAAGAAAGGAGTACAGATAGTTCTCATGAGTACTCTAAAGTGCCAAGTTTTTTCAAAACATTTTTAACTGGCAAAAGTATGAGGCGATCAGTTTACATATTTATAGAGTAAAGATGGAGAATGGGCCTTATACATTTCATGGAGAATTTTGTATTATATTATTTATGGGTAGCGTCTTGAAATAGGAATAATGCGTATTGAGAGACGGTGTTTTTAAACGAGTGCGTGAATTCGTGATACAATGGTATTCTATTTTGTGTGAGGGCGACGATTTTACAGATAAGGGTAATATGTTAGCGCTGGAGTGTTTTAATAGATAGTCATTTTCCGGCATGTGATTTTGTAAGAGAGCTAAAAAGTTTCAATTGTGGTAGTCTATGGGGATTTTGCCGCTCAGTGAAAAGGTACGAATAATTTTATGAGAGGCATTATTGTGCAGAAAGCATTGTTAAAAATGTGTATTTTCTTATTTTTTATTCCATTATGTTAATAAACTTGAATAGAAATATTTATGAAAGTTTTTTATAAATTTATAACATATTGATTATAAAGATAATTTAGTGTTATTCAAGTTAAATTAGAACCCTGAATACCGTAAGATTCCACATTTCAAAGCTGTTGCATGTTGAATAAATTAAAACCATTTGCTTGCACATTACAAGCGAGGATTGCTGCGTGGGTGAAATTGTACAAGAAAGACTAAAATGCTTTTTACAAACCGTTTCAAGTGCCAAAAGCTATTTCAACATTGGGAATTAGCAAAGTGTGTAATGATGTGCCGGTTTGCTCCTTTAAAAACATAAAGATGGTGGTGTCAATGAATTTAATGCTATATCATTGAAGAGGAGAAAAAATTAAAATTTTATTCCTGGAATGACCAGAGGATTTTCTAAGAGAGCTGTTTTGTCTGCAGTATCTATTGCTGGTTTATTAAAAAAAGCATTGAGGAGTTTTTGTATAGCTTCTTTTTCAACACCATCGGCAATGATGACGAAACGTGTTTGTTTTATTCCTTTTGGCCATGCTGGCAATCTTATGGGAGGGTGAAAAAATGTTTGTACGCCATGTAATACGAGTGGGCGATAAGGGTCATCACGCAATGCGATAATTGCTTTAATACGTAATAATTTTGTACCATAACGCTCTTGTAGGAGATCTAAAAAGGCTTCAATTGTGGCGTAATCAACAGGACCCTCACAGTTTAGTGAAAAGGTACGAATGGTTTTATGGGGGGTATGATCATGCGGGGTAGTCGTAAGATTTTGTTTAAGTTTTGTATTTTCTACTTTTTCAGCCCATAATGTGTTATTTATTAATAGATTTGAACAGAAATCTTCAGAATGGGCGTCAATGATTTGTGCTGTAGGATTCATTGTTTTAAGTGTGCTAAGGAGTGTATCTGAAAGCGTTTGTGGGTCTCTAAGATCTGTTTTGGTGAGAATGATTTTATCAGCAAATATTAATTGTTTATATATTTCAGGATAGCGCTCACATATGGAAAGCGGGCTTAATGTATCAAATGTTGCAAGAACAGCATTTATGGACAATGTTTGAATAAACAACGGGTGGCTTAAAAGTATTTGTAAAATAGGGGCGGGATCAGCCATCCCTGTGGTTTCAATGATAATATGATGGAGTTGTTTGATCTGTCCTGTCTGAACGCGATTTATTAAATCAATTAATGTGTCGATGAGATCACTGCGTAAATTGCAGCATAAGCAGCCATTGGCAAGCTCAATAATTCCTTCTGTCGTTTTTTCAACCAGAAGGTGGTCAATACTGATTTCGCCGAATTCATTGATGATAACAGCACATTCTGTTAAAAGAGGGTCTTGTAGCATACGGTTGAGCAAAGTTGTTTTGCCAGAGCCTAAAAAACCTGTAATAAGCGTGAGGGGGATGCGCTTTATTTTCATGTTAATCATCAATCATAGTTTTGTTTTTAAAAAATATATCTCAGTATGTCTAACCAATTTATAATGGTGTCCGTGAGGGATATAATGGTTAATCCCCCATGAAATCCATTGTACCACTATCTTTACGCTTATAAAGGTAGGTGCACGTGGGTATATCATACACTTTTTAGCGTCAATGTTACGATAATTCTTAGTTCTTGAAAGGACTTATAGGAAGAATTTTTATTCTTTGTTTTAATTATTTTATCTACATGTTCATCCACCTTGTGGTGGCAAGAAACTGGTTTTTATTGCTTCAACAAATACAGATTTGAAATGAGAGAATCTTACAATACTTGTGGTTCTGACATAAGGTACAAAATAATTAATTATCATTATAAATCAAAGTATTATAATTAATTTTAGATTATGATTTATGACTTTTTATAGAATGGTTTGCGTGCCTTTTATACGGAATATAGGGTTTTCTTAGTGGTTTTACTGTCATTTTAGGTGTTTGTGGCGTACGAATGAGATGTACTAATAAAGGATGAGAAAAAGAAGGTGGAGCAGTGATAAAAGGTGAGGTGAGAATAATATTTCCTTGATCATCATATGAATTTGCATGCATTTTTATGGCTTCAGGTGTGCATGTTTGTTGTCTCATATTGTTGGCTTGTGTTATGTTGCTCCCATAAGGTTTTAATGTTGCTAGTGTTAATTGGGGGGTTCCTTGGTGCAAAAATCCTGTTTCAAGAAGTTGTGCAGCTTTTTCTTCTCTTTCACTTATGTTGTTAGCACCTAGAATGACAGCAATAATTGTACGTTTATTGCGGGTGGCTGAGGCAACAAGATTAAAACCAGAGGCACAAATAAAGCCTGTTTTCATACCGTCTATCCCATAAAAACGGCCAATGAGGTTGTTTGAGTTATGTTGGATTTTTCGATTATTACCAAAATCAATGGCTGGAATAGAAAAATAATGAGCATATTGTGGAAATTCTCGACGTATTTGAACGGCTAAAAGAGCAATATCGCGTGCCGTGGAGTAGTTTTGAGGATCTGGTAAACCACTTGCGTTCGCAAAATGGGTGCCAAACATGCCTAAACGTTTAGCTTCGCTATTCATTTTACGTACAAAATCTTTCTGTGAACCCGCAATAGCTTCACTCATGGCAATGGCTAAATCATTGGTAGATTTAACCATGGTAATACTTAAGGCTGTATCAAGTGTGAGTACAGAACCAGCTTTATAGCCTGAACGATATGAGGGAGCTTTTGCGGCGTATTCGCTGATGGTGATATGTTTGTTTGGTGAAACTTCCCCTCGGCTCATGGCACGAAAAATAACATAAGCAGTCATTAATTTTGTCAAGGAAGCAGGATACCAACGCTCAAAAGCTTGATTATGTTTTAAGATACGCTTCGTTGTAACATCAACAGAAATAAAAGGCTGCGCTAGAGCAACAGCGCTGGATAAACTCAAAATCACAGAAAAAAATAAATTATAGAAGAGACGTTGCATTAATTTAAATCTAGTTCCCTCTTATTCGTTATTTAGAATTGTTTTAATGTAGCACACAAAGCTTTTAAGTCTAGGATAGGAAGGAAAGATGGTTAATTGCTGTATCCGTTGTGTATGTGGGATAAAAAACAACACTCATTTTTATTTTCCCCTTGAATTTGGTTTGATGACTTAAGTATCTCAAGAAATACTTTTTAAATAATGAAGATTGTACAAGATTTCAGATTCTTGGGGGATTGATGTTTCTCAGGAAGGAACGAATCTGCATAATCATACATTTTTCTTGCTTTCCTATTAGGACAGCCCTTGGTATTTGAGATGGTTCGTAAAAAGTATTTTAATCTTTTCTTGTATCGTTTTATTCACACGAGGTATCCCCGTTTGTAATGTGCAAGAAAATAATTCTAATTGATTCAACCTAGAGTAGATTTGAAATGAGAAAATCTTACGGTATTCAGGGTTCTCATTCAAGTTGAATAACGCTAAAATATCCTTATAAATCAATGAGATGTATGTTATTTAAATGATTTTAAAGAGAGGAAGAATTCTTTTTCAAAAAAATTTACACATTGATTATTTCTTATCATGTACATGTGTTTTATAATTTTGAATTAGAAAGTTTGAAGTATCTTTCTTATATTTTTGTTCCCTATACTCCGCTCAATATACAAAGTGATGCATTATTCTTATCAATCAGTGCATTGTTTCATGATGATTTAGTTTTTGAAGTTTCTGAACAGCGTATGGTGGCATAGGAGGAGGGGTAGGATCTTGAGCTGCTAAGAGAAGCAGTTCATCACACGCTTTTTCAGTTTTTTGGACAAGTTGATCTAGAAAATCACGTTTGCTTAAACCAGCCTCTATCGGGGGAAGAATACGGACACGAATTGTTCCAGGATAGCGGCGAAAATTATTGCGTGGCCAATATAAACCCGCATTATGTGCAATAGGAACAACTTGAAGTCCTAATTCATTATAGAGCGCGACAATTCCTGACTTATAATCTGGTTCTTGACCGGGTTGTCGGCGTGTTCCTTCGGGAAAAATCAAGATTTGGCGCCCTTGTTTTACTTTCTCTTTTGCTTTTTGTATAATCATTTTTAAGGCTTTGATGGGTGTTGTGCGGTTAATGGGGATAATTTGCGTTTTTGCCATATACCAGCCAAACAATGGAATCCACATCAATTCACGTTTTAAAATGAGAGTGGGATCATCAAAATAGGGAACAAGACTGAAAGTTTCCCAAGCCGATTGATGCTTTGGAGCAATGATGTAGGGTCCTTTGGGAAGATTTTCTAAACCTTCAATCTCATAACTTGTGCCTGCGATGTATTTTTGCAAAAAGAGTGTAACGCGTGCCCATGTTTTAGGGACAATCCATGCCTTTTTGCGGGGCATTAAAAAATAAACGGGAGCGTAAAGAATCATTTGTATGAAAGTTGTTGTATAAAAAGCGAACGTAAAAAGAATAGAACGAAGGATAAGCACTACATTTTCCATTTTATATCTATAAGAAGACTTCATATATAATATAATTCACATGAGAAAACATCTTCTTTATATTTTTTCAAGCATCTATTTTTCGGTAACTCATTTTCCGATATTTAAAAACAGAAGGAAAGAGGTTGATGGAATTACAAAAAGATAAACTTTTTATTCCACGGATTTTATCTATTGCGGGAACAGATCCTTCTGGTGGCGCTGGAATGCAGGCGGATTTGAAGGTTTTTTCAGCTATGAAAACTTATGGTATGAGTGTGGTTACAGCTGTTGTTGCACAAAATACTCAGGGTGTGCGTTCTTTTCAGGCATTAGATGCTTCTTTTGTTGCAGATCAAATTGATTCTGTTTTTGAGGATATCCATGTTGATGCTGTTAAAATTGGTATGGTTGCAAATGCTCAGATTGCACAGGTTATTGGAGAACGTCTTGCTTATCATAAAGCGCGTTTCATTGTTTTTGATCCGGTTATGGTTGCAAAAAGTGGTGATGTTCTTTTAAAGTCTGATGCAATTGAAATTATGCGTGATGTTCTTGTGCCGATGTCAACTTTGATCACGCCAAATTTGCCTGAAGCTGCATTGTTATTGGGATGTGAAGTGCAATGGTCTTTAGAGACTATGTATCAATATGCTCCACGACTTTTGGCGCTAGGGTGTCGTGCAGTTTTGTTAAAAGGGGGACATTTGAATACGCTTACCAGAAATAGTACAGAAAATTACGATTGTTCTAGTCCAGATCTTTATTGTGATTGTGAAAACCTTGTTATACTTGAAGCCTCTCGTCTTTCAACCACTCATGATCATGGGACAGGGTGTACCATTTCTGCTGCCATTGCAGCTCTGTTACCTACCCAACCTTTGGATTGCGCTGTTAAACAAGCAAAAGATTATTTGCATGGCGCTTTAACTGCCTCAGATGCTTTAAAAGTAGGGAAAGGGCGAGGGCCGCTTCATCATTTTTATGCATTATGGAAAGATTAATACAACGATTGATAGTGAAAAATCTTCACTCTATGAATTTGTTTCGTCATTATATGCTGTTTTGGACTTATGACTGATAAGTGTTAGCGCATTGTAGCTTAACAGTTATTTTGTATTAAGAAGGATGAGAAAAAAATGTTATAATTTGTTTCTTTTATATATTTTTTACGATTAATCTATCCTGTTTCAGAGGCAATTTTGAGTATAAAAAAAGAGAGAAAAAGGAATTGTAAAATCAGGATTTGATAGAAAAAAGGATAGAGGGAAAGACCAATATTAAAGCTGGCTGATCCCACTATATTTGCTGTTTCTTATATTGGTGGCAAAACAGGATGAGCCAAAATCGTTATCAAAATTATTGAAGATATCTAACATTTACAGAGTTTTTTGTCGGTATGGATAGGGTTTTCTAAATAGAAATTGATACTTTCTGATGGAATTATTGGCGTTTCAGATGAGTAGCCATGAGGAGTTTCAACATTTAATACAGCAAGATCTAGAAACTTTCACGCACTTAGAGCGGGTTTTAAGGTTTTTATATTTATAGTGATTAAATTTTAGCGAGAAGATAGTCGATCGTACAATCGGAGTTTCAATAGACCTGTAGCGTATGGTTTAATCTTTTCAAAATTGAATTTTTATTCTGTTGTTTAGCAGATGTTACCATTAAACATTTAAAATGGTCTGATTTTATTGTGCGCTATGACGGTTTCAACACCTTATGTTACCTTATCTTGATTAAAGTTATGTTCCTCATGTAAAATAGAATGCACTTATATTGTTAATTCACATGTTTATTTTAAAGAGATTTCTCTCAAGGTGTGTAACATCCATTTTATAATAATGTTCGTGAATGGTCTAAAGCCTCTATGAAGTGTATAAAACTATTATGCTTCCCATTTTTACGTTTTCAAGGTGAAAGGGGTCCTCCCCCTATACTATTTTAGCTCCCAATGTTGCGATAATCTTTGGTATTTCAGAGCGTTCAGAAGAAGAGTTTTTATTCCTTTCTTCAAGTGAATTTTATCGATACGTCAATTTTGCCTGTTATGCGTGAGCAGATGATTGTGAGTGATTTTAATGTATAGAGATTTGAAATGAGATAGTCCTATGATATTTGAGACGCTTGCTCAATATGAATAATGATAAATTATCTTTATAAATCAAGTTATTAATTTATTTTTGTGTTGAAGATTATTCTGGATAAGAATTTGTTCAAGCAAGAGGATTACCAAATGATGTCCACGCTGTTTGCACAAGTACAAGGGAAAATTTCTTTTGTCTTTCAAATGATGTGCCAGAAATCCCAAAAACTTAATTCACTCTACATAATAGGTGAAAATAGTTTATTTCGTGTAAAAATAATACAATTAGCGTGAGAGATTTCTCATCATCAACTGTGATATAAAAAAGAAACAATACACATAAAGGACCTTTAAATGATCTTTGAAAGTTTTTTTAAGCTCCTTTGGTTATTTTATAAAGCGAAAATTTTTTCTATTAATTAACTAACAGACTAACCATCTAACAAACTATGATGCAACTGTCGTTCTAAATATTTGCTTTCGAGTTCTTCATAATTATCAGTAACAAACAGTAGATTATTGATCATATAAAAAATTTACACTTATTCAACTTAGATTTGTGATAGATATCTTTATTTAAGACAAAGTAAGAAAATAAGAAAATTTGAGTGAGTCATTTAAAACAATTATATTTGTAATGATTTTAGCTTTTCACTATCAGTAGTAAAGGGAATTGGCCAAGCTTCCTTGGTTGTATCGATTGCTTGATCATATTTGAGCTCTGCTGAAAATAATAAATTCTTTTAGTTGATGAGCAAAAAAGAATTCATCACTCAATGATCATGTGTTTATTGGAATAAATTTTAAATTCACCAAAGTTTGTAAAGCCCAATTTTTTATAAATGCCAATTCCCTCGTGAGAGGCTTGCATACCAATAACATGACATTTCTTTCTTTTTAAATGCTCAATACAATTTTTGTCATGAATGACCCAACACCTCTTTTCTGAAAATCTGGATTGGTGACAATATCATACACTCCACCAACTCCATCTGCTTTAATACAAAAACATATTGCTACAGGATTGTTATTTATATAACCAACGAACATCTCTACATCAGAGTCTTTATTTATAACAACGGCCTATTGTTTCATAAAATATAACTGCTTCTTCATCAAAAGGCTCGAAGACTGATGCCATAACATTTCCATAATCTCTAAAATCTTGAAGTGATTCAACTTCCTTGATTTTGAAGTTATCCGGCATAGAAGTAACATGTGAGTCTATATCTTGCGCTAAAGCTGCCATGCCTACCTCTGTTTCAACATGCTCTAAGCTAATAGATAAGAGAACTTCATCAACTTTATAATGAGACGAATGAGGTCCAACCCACCAAGCTAAAGGTAGTTTCTGCGCATTACAAGAAAGCGATTATAGATTTTGCCTGCTCTACAGGTATAGTTTCTTGTAAATTTTTAGCAGAGATAATATTGAATGTATCTGAAGCAAATGTTGAATTAATAGAAGAAACGCCATTTGAAAAATCAACAACCTTTATTTTAGGGCACAATTTTGGTAAAAGACGTACTTTTGAACAAAAATTATTCTCTAATGATAAGTCAATTTTTGATTTGTTTAACATTTGTTTTTCTTGTCATTGCTCATCATTTCTAATTAATCTTTTATACGGGGGCTGTAAAAAAATCCGTCTAAGTTAAAAATTATTATCTTAGATCTAAGCCCCCAATCCAATAGATGCTTCACAAGAAATTACGAATCTTAGAAAAACTTTGAAAAAAGTAAATTGATACAAAACCGAGTGGAAAAATATACAAAACCTGCTGGCAAGCTACATACAGCTACAACAACCGATGACAAGCTATAACTCCACACAAGAACGAATAAATACAAAATTCAATGGAGCGGGCGATGGGATTCGAACCCACGACCCCAACCTTGGCAAGGTTGTGCTCTACCCCTGAGCTACACCCGCTTACCGATTCGATATATGTCTTGTCTGTATGGCGTAGGCTTCTACGAATTGCAACAAAAAAATATCATTTTAGTTTGATTTATTTTGTCCATGTTTAAATAAAATGAAATAAAGATTGATTTTAGAAAATTCTTCAGTAATAAATTATTCCTTTTTTAATTTTTGCATGGAGAGGGGTGGAATATAATGTTGAAGAGAATAAATATATTAGGGATTATCATTGCAACTGTTTTTATGATGAACAGTGTTGCAAAGGCCGATGACCAAGTTAAACACGTTAAAGTTGCAATAACGCAAATTATGGTTCATCCTGCTGCGGATGCTGTTCGTAAAGGTGTAGAAGATGTGCTTGCAGCAAATGGTTATAAGCAAGGTGAAAATTTTCAACTTACCTTTTTATCAGCGCAGGGTAATATTTCAACAGCAACGCAAATTGCACGTAAATTTGTTGGTGATAAACCAGATGTTATTGTAGCAATTACCACGCCTTCAGCACAAACGATGCTTGCGGCAACAAAAACAATTCCTATCGTCTTTGCAGCGATTTCTGATCCTATCGGAGCTAAAATCGTTTCTTCACTTACCAAACCTGGCGGTAATATGACGGGGAGTTCTGATCGTATAGATGTTGCAGAAAGTGTTAGACTTTTACAAGAAGTAAAACCAGATTTGAAAAAAATTGGTTATCTTTATAATGCTTCTGAAGCAAATTCTGTTTCGACACTTAAAACGTTAAAGGATGTAGCAAAAAAAGCTGGAATTGAAATCATTCCCTCATCGGCACCAAAGCCTTCAGATGTGCAGGCAGCAACACGCGCTTTAATCGGTAAGGTCGATATTATTTTTGTTCCTGCTGATAATACGATTTTATCTGTTTTAGAAGGTGCAATAAAGGTCTCAGAGGAAGCCAATATGCCTGTATTTACTGTTGATGCTAATACTATCGGGCGCGGGCCTTTTATGACGCAAGGTGTGAATTTCTATGATGTAGGGGTTGATGCTGGAAAATTGGTCGTGCGTATTCTAAAGGGTGAAAAACCTGGTGATATTGATGTTGTACAGGCGGCTAATAATGACATTCGAATTGATTTGAAAGCAGCCCAAAAAGCAGGGATTGTTATTCCGCAGGCAGTTATTGACCGTGCAACAAAAGTGATTCAATAACTTTTATTGATCAAAGTGTTGATCCTATAAAAATACGTTAAGTTTTCATGGAGATTGTTTTTACATGAATATATTTGCGTTTTCTGGTGCTGTGGAATTAGGCCTTATTTATGCGTTTGTTGCTATAGGGGTTTATCTTTCATTTCGGGTTTTAGATTTTCCTGATTTAACAGTTGATGGATCGTTTCTTCTTGGTTCCTGTGTCTGTGGTGTTTTGATTCTCTTGGGTTTCAATGCATGGACAGCTATGGCATGTGCTTTTTGTGCAGGTATGGTGGCTGGTTTATTAACGGCTATGTTGAATTTGCGTTTTGGCATTTTGAATCTTTTAGCTTCTATTTTAACAATGTCGGCACTTTATACGGTTAATCTTCGTATTATGGGAATTATGGGAGGGTCTAATGTTAATTTAGCTCTTGCTGATACGGCGTTAACGCCCTTTTATAATCTGTTTGGTTTGTCTGATATTTTTGTGCGCCCTCTTTTCGTTGGTATTGTGTTGCTCGTTATGGCGTTTTTGATTTGGCGCTTTTTGGAAAGTGAAATTGGTCTTGCTATGCGTGCAATGGGAGCTAATCCACGCATGGCGACGGCGCAAGGTGTTCATACATCAGCATTGATATATTTTGGAATGGGGCTTTCCAATGCGTGTGTGGCACTTGGTGGTTCTCTTTATATTCAAACTGCGATTGCAACAGATATTACCGGTGGAATTGGAACAATTGTTTTTGGATTGGCAGCCGTGATTATCGGTGAAACTCTCTTTCGTACGCGCAATATTTTTTGGATTATAATCAGCTGTATTGTAGGGTCTGTGCTTTATCGTGTGGCGGTGCAATTTGCATTTGAAGCAAATGGAATTGGTATTGATACGTCGACAGATCTTCAGTTGATTACTTCACTGTTGGTTATTTTAACCCTTATTGTGCCACGCTATTGGAGGAGGCGTAAACGTGATTGAATTTTTTCATGTTGGGGTCACATTTAAACCGCAAACACCTTTGGAAAAACAGGCTTTAATTGATATTAACCTGAAAATTGATCAGGGTAGTTTTGTTACGGTTATTGGTTCAAATGGTGCTGGTAAATCAACTTTGCTCAGTGTTTTAGCGGGTGCAACGCTTCCTTCAACAGGGAAAGTGGTTATCAATGGACAAAATGTTTCTAGGCAATCAGTCAGTGAACGCGCTGGAAAAATTGCTTGTGTTTTTCAAGATTCGTTAGAGGGAAGTTGTGGTTCTTTAACAATTGAAGAAAATTTGGCTCTTGCTGCTCTTCGAGGAAGTCGTCGTGGTTTGCGTGCAGCTTTAAATTATGAGAAACGGCAATTTTTTCGAGAGAAAATTGCTCAATTAGGCATTGGTCTTGAAGCATATATTCATAATCCTATGGATAGTTTATCAGGTGGGCAACGCCAAGCAGTTTGTCTTGTGATGGCAACGTTAGCACATGCGGATGTTTTATTGCTTGATGAACATACCTCAGCGCTTGATCCTGGAATGGCTGATTTTGTGATGCGGTTGACTGAAAAAATCGTTGAAGAGAAAAAATTAACGACTATCATGGTGACTCATTCTATGCGTCAGGCTCTTGATTATGGCGATCGCACCTTGATGTTGCATGGTGGAAAAGTGATTTTGGATGTCTGTCATGAAGAGCGTAAGGGCTTGGATGTCAATGATTTAATTGGCATGTTTCAGAAAGTTCGCGGGGAAGTTCTTGATGATGATGAACTGTTAATGGATTAATAATGTGGCTCAGAAAAAAGCACATGAAGTTGATCAGTTTTTAACGCGTTTTTCACGTGCTTTTCCTATTGTTCTCATTTATGGGCCAGATCGTGGTCTTGTTTGTGAGCGTGCACAATGTTTTGCAAAACTTACACAGGTAGCAATAGAAGATCCATTTTCGACAATTCGTTTGGATGCTGCTGAAATTGATAAAGATCCTGCGCGTTTGGAAAATGAAGCGCGTACGTTATCGCTTTTTGGGGGAGATCGTTTGATATGGATCTCTAATGCGGCTAATCAAAAAGGTTTTCTTGCTGCCTTAAAACTTTTAATTGAGAAGCCACCAGAAGCTTGTTTTATACTCATTGAATCAGGGGATTTAAAAAAAGGAACAGGGTTGCGCAATGCTGTTGAAACGGCATCAAAAGCGATGGCTTTGCCCTGTTTTGCCGATGATATGCGTTCTCTTGACGGTTTGATTGATGAGGTTTTAAGGCAGTTTAAGAAGACTCTTTCTTTAGATGCACGTAGATGGTTGCATGAATGTTTAGGGGCGGATCGCCTTGTATCACGAGGTGAATTAGAAAAGCTTTGTCTTTACGCTGCAAATGTTCATATTACTCTTGAAGATGTGAAAGCTGTTGTAAGCGATGTCAGCGCTCTTTCTCAAGATGAAGTCATTGATGCTCTTTTATTGGGCAATATATCAGGCTTTGAAGTGCATTTTAACCGACATGCAGCAGTGCATGGGGCACTTTTTTTAATTTTGAGTACAGCTCAAAGGCATTTTCAGCAATTACAGCTATTGCGTTATCAGGTAGAGGTTGAAGGAAAATCGCCTTTTACGGTGGTTTCTGAAGCTCGTCCTCCCATTTTTTTTCAACGGAAAAAGATCGTTGAACAAGCTTTAAAATATTGGAAATTAGAACAAATTTCTTATGCAATGGAAAGAATTCAGAGTGCTGTTTTAGACAGTCGTAAAAATCCACTTTTGGGCGAAGCTATCATTCGTCAAGTTTTGTTAGGGCTTACAATTATTGCACGACGCCAGATGGCAGCTTAACAGCCTAGAAATATAATGATTTTTTATTTTTGGTATACCACAGAGGCATTTTCAGCAATTAAAACTGTTATGCTATCAAGTAGAGGTTGGTGGAACTTGTATTTTTGAGGATGCATTTTAGGAGCTTGAAAGCTTGATAGAAATTTTTCTTCAAAAGAAATAGTTTATTTTCAAAAGGCCATTTTGAAACAGTTTTATTATTTTGTTGTATCGTAAAGTACTGTTTTTTAGAGTAGTGATACGAGGCTCATATCAAATTTTATGTATTCGATGTTTTTTTGTGTGGGTATTTGGTGAATATTAGGTTGGTTCATAGAGTCTTAATGGAGTAACACCCCCATGTAAAACAGAGTATCTCAAACAACAGAAGACACTTGTATGGTAGATTCATACGCTTTCTTAGAAATATTTTTTAATGCGCGTCATATCTATTTCGAGGCGGTGTTTATGAATGGTGTAGAAGTAAAGTTCCTTGTGAAGAATATAAAACCCATAGAGCAACTCTATCTTTACGCTTAATAAAAGTGCAAGTCGACACTCATTATATACTTTGCTAGCCTCTAATGTTGCTACAGTTTTTAGCATTAGAAAGCGTTTTTCATCATTTTTTCTCACATGTCTTCTTGTGACGTGTAGAAAAGAGATTTTAATTGATAAGAGGGTTTGTGATGGAAGAATTTTACAGTATTCGAAGTTATGATTCAAATTGAAAAAAATTATTATTTTTATAAATCAATATACTATAGATTAATTGAATCACATAAAATAGTGAGCCAGAGGAATCTTTTAGACAAGAAAATGAACGGTGTGCAGATCTGTATGAATTAAGAATCTTCGTGGGATGAGGAGAAGGTCAAAATAGATTATGATGAAAACGACAGCACCTATGGGGAAACTTTTATGTTTGATACAGAGATGATTATCTTAGCAATGAATGTGTCTCATAAACAAAGCTAGCCATTGTTTATTATTAATAATTTATTATTTTTTATATTGAATCAATCAGAACAATGTCTTTTGCACGTTATAAGTGGGGGCGTGTGGATAAAAACTGTGCAAGAAAGCACTAAAAATGCCTCTTATGAATGCTCTCAAATTCCAAGGTTTTTTGCAACATTGGGGGTAGGAAAATATAATAATAGTGTTTTATTAAGTGTAAAGAGGGTCGTGCTTAATGGATTTATAGTTATAACATTTACGAACATTGTCGTGAGATAGGCTGGGGAGCGAGATGCCTTTTTAAAACAAACGCATGAATTTGTAATCCAAATCTATTCTATTTAGGGCGTTCTATTTTACGCGAGGGGTGTGATTCCATTAAAGGGATGTTCAGTGTTTTTGTTATCAAACTTTTTCTTTATTGAGAGGGCGTGTTTTTCTCATATTTATTTGATTTATGGTATCCGGAATCGGGAGAGGAAAATGTTTTTAATGGTATCTTTTGGTATGCGTTGTTTTACGGTGTTTTCAATATTCGCGAAACTTATGTTGATGTTGTAGGTGGAGTCGTAATACGTTTTTATATAGGTCTAATGTACAAATTAATGAACGTATCGGGATAATTGGAGAAGAGTTAGGGTCTACTTACGCTTTTGATGTGTTTTTTTGTGAGTAAATTAGTAAGATAAAGTAAACTGATGGGATTTTATGTAGAGTCGTTGTTATCCTAATTGAGAGTGCATTTTATTTTGTTTCGGTGATGCACTTTGATCAGTAATTAAGAGGGAGTTTTAGAGCGTGATGTTAGATTTCTCGTCATTCATTTTTTATGTGTTTTCTAGGTAAAGTGATCTGTTGTCAGCTTGCGCAGGTGATAATTGGTAAACTGCGTTATTCTTTATTCCCTAGTTGTCGTTTTTAATGTTTTACGCATAACTCTTGAACAAACAAACAAGAAAATTATGATTTTACAATTGTCTTTATTGCCATTTGCAAAGAATCTTAGAAGGTGAAAGATGCTCCATATTCAGTTTGAAAAAATAGCACTCATTGGGATCGGTCTGATTGGGTCTTCTTTAGCAAGAGTGATTAAAAAGAAAAATCTTGCGGCTCAGATTTCTATTGCAACACGTCGTCCAGAAACCCTGAAAAGAGCGCGTGAATTGGAGCTTGGGGATTTTTATACGACAGATAATGCAAAAGCTGTTGAAGGAGCAGATTTGGTTATTCTTTCTGTTCCTGTTGGAGCTAGTGCAGAAGTGGCAAAAACTATTCGTGATCATTTAAAACTTGGAGCGATTGTGAGTGATGTTGGTTCTACGAAAGCGTTGGTTATTGCGGAAATGGCACCTTTATTGCCAAAAACGGTTCATTTTATTCCAGGGCATCCAATTGCTGGAACGGAATATTCAGGACCGGATGCTGGTTTTGCTGATTTATTTATGAATCGTTGGTGTATTTTAACGCCTTTTGCGGATAGCGATGCTGCTGCTGTCGCACAATTAACAGCGTTTTGGGAAGCTTGTGGTGCGCGTGTCGAAAAGATGGAACCTAAGCATCATGATCTTGTTTTGGCTATTGTTTCACATTTACCCCATTTGATTGCGTATAATACTGTTGGGACAGCGAGTGATTTAGAAAAAGTAACAAATTCGGAAGTGATTGCTTATTCCGCTTCCGGTTTTCGTGATTTTACGCGTTTAGCATCTTCTGATCCCGTTATGTGGCGAGATATTTGTTTGCATAATAAGGATGCTATTTTAGAAATGTTGAGCCGTTTTAGTGAGGGGCTTGCTTTTTTAGAACGGGCAATTCATTTAGGAGATGGTGAGACACTGTTTAACTTTTTTACACGTACGCGTGCTGTACGTCGCAATATTATTGATGCTGGACAGGAAATTGATGCTCCTGATTTTGGACGTCAGAGTGTTTCTAAAAAAGGGTGAATAAAAGCAAGGGGGTTTTGTTGAATTTCGTTGGTTTTTTCTAGAAATCGATAAGAAGTTTTTTCTTTATTCAGTCATAGATTGCAATAAAAAGGAGGGGCGATTGCTCCGATACAGATAATCATGACTTCAAAAGGTTTTATGTGTGCACGATCATCTTGCTTAGCTCTCTATAGGGCATATGATGTACAGAAGAGGTTACTGATCTGTAGAAGTAACAAAAAAATGAGGTCGTTGTAGAACTTCATAGAGTGGGTTATTGTTTTTGTTTTGGTATAAAGTCGGGCTTGACCGTATTGATTATTGACCTTTATATTGCAGCATTGCAAAATGTTTATTTGCAGAGTTTTGATGATTTTTATAAAACTTGAAATAGACTGAGGAAGAGTTTTACCAGAAAGTATTGAGTTTTGTTAAAAAATATCTTTTGGTATAGCTATCGTATTTTGGGTGACGCAGTAAGTCATTATTGGCGTGATAATGGGAGTGCTTTTGCAAGCCATGTTGCGCTATCGGGGCTTTTAGCATTTTTCCCTTTTTTTATTTTTGGAACATCGTTTGCTCGTTTTCTAGGGGCTTTTACCTATACACCGCAAAAAATTAAAGCACTGGTGCAGTTATTGCCTGATGTTATTGCAGAGCCTTTATCTCAGGAAATTGTCAATGTTTTAACCATTCATCGAGGAGGTGTGTTGACGCTTTCTGTCATTGGAGCGGCTTATTTTGCTTCTAATGGGATAGAGGCTTTGCGTACGGCTTTAAATAAAGCTTACCGTGTTACTGATCGACGGAGTTTGTTATTTTGTCGTTTTCAAAGCCTGTTTTTTGTAATCCTTGGAGCTGTTGGTCTTGTTGTGATTAGTTTTTTATTGATTCTGGCGCCTTTGTTGATCAAAATTATGCAAAATCATTCTTTTTTTATGACTGAATATATTGCTGTTATTCGTGTATGGCGTTATACAGTTGCAATCGTTATTTTGTTTATCAGTCTTTTGATTGTTCATAAATGGCTTCCAGCAGGGCGGCGGAAAATTATAGATATTTTACCAGGAATAGTGGTGACAATGTTTATATGGTTTATGGCTTCTATCGCTTTTGCGCAATATTTAGCGATGTTTGATTATATTTCTACCTATGCAGGGTTGGCATCTATTATGGTTGCTATTATTTTTCTCTACATATTGAGTGCAATTTTTATTTTGGGAGGAGAAATAAACGCGGCGATAATGTTTTATCGCAAGGATTTGCAACATTCAGATGAATGAAAGAGCTTATTATTGCTTGAAAGCCAAGGTATGAATATCCCAATAAAGCCTGCTATCACTTTGTTGATTGATGCGGATGCTTGTCCTGTAAAAGATGAAGTTTATCGTGTGATGAATCGTTATCAGCTTAAGACATTTGTTGTGGCAAATCGTTCTTTGTCCCTTCCAGATGAAGCACTCATTGAAAGAGTGGTCGTTGCTGGTGAATTCAATGGTGCTGATGATTGGATTGTAGAACATGTGCATGAGGCAAGTATCGTTATTACCAGTGATATTCCTTTAGCAGCACGGGTTGTGCAAGCTGGGGGTTTTTGTCTTTCGCCAACGGGGCGTATTTTTGATGTAAATTCAATTGGTCAGGCTTTGGCGATGCGCAATTTGATGGAAGATTTGCGTGGACAGGGCAGTATAATAGGTGGTCCCCGTCCTTTTTCTCGTAAAAACCGTTCTGCTTTTTTGTCAGCACTGGATCTTGTTATACAACGTTTAAAAAGACGCGGTTATTAAAGTTATAGGGCTTCTTTAATGACTGCTTTTATAAGTGCTTTGGCATCGTCATTGGCCCATGGAGCTGCACCATTGAAAGAAGCAATGAGATATCCCTCTTTATCAATGAGCAATGTAATGGGGAGTCCTAAAGCGAGCCCCTGTTTTCTAACATTGTTGAAAATATCCATTGTTTCATCGCGATAGTAAAGCAAATTATCTGAATGAATATTCTGTAAAAATTGCTGAATTTTTTCAGGAGAAGCAGTTTTATCGATATTAATAGCTATGACATCAAAGTTTTCTCCACCTAATTCACGTTTTAATTGCGCAAGTTCAGGCATTTCTGTGCGGCAAGGTGCACACCAAATAGCCCATAGATTAACCAGCATTGGTTTTCCAGTAAATTCGCTGAGTGTGTGCTCTTTTCCTAGAATATCCTTGAAAGAGAGTTTATTCATATCTGAGGGCGTATCAGCAAATCGTATGTGGCTAAAAAAGCCTTTTGCTGCTTTTCGTATCGCCATCATTTTTTCTGCTCGTGCTTTATTAATGTTTATTTCTTGTGCTTGTGCTGCTGAAATGAAATTGAAAAGAAAAAACTCTCTTTTGGTATCGTAGTTTATGGTTGCGTATAAACTCAATGCAATGATAAAGAATGCAAGGGAAAGTTGCCTTTTTTTATTGTTTTTTTTGCTGATGAAAATTTGAAAAATCATAATTTTGTCCTTTGGATGGGTGTTTTCAGAATATGACAGATGAGAAGTTAAAGAACCAAATGTGGGGTGGTCGGTTTGCGGCAGGCCCTGCTGCAATTATGGAAGAAATTAATGCTTCTATTGATTTTGATCAAAAACTTTATCGACAAGATATTGAAGGTTCTCTTTCTCATGCAGCTATGTTAGCGCAAACGAAAATCATTTCACAATCAGATTATGAAAAAATTGTTCATGGTTTGAAACTTATTCGCCAAGAAATTGAAGACGGTAAATTTGTTTTTTCACGAAAGCTTGAAGATATTCATATGAATATTGAAGCGCGGCTGAGCGAATTGATAGGTCCTGTAGCTGGGCGTTTGCATACGGCGCGTTCACGCAATGATCAAGTTGCTGTTGATTTTCGCTTGTGGGTACGTGAAGCAACGCAAAAGATAGCACAAGCTTTAAAAGGATTGATAGAGCAATTACTTATTCGCGCAGAACAACATGTTGATACCTTTATGCCAGGCTTTACGCATTTACAATTGGCTCAACCCGTAACATTGGGTCATTATATGATGGCTTATGTTGAAATGTTTGGTCGAGATTTATCGCGGATGCGTGATGCTCTTGAGCGAATGAATGAATCGCCTTTAGGAGCGGCTGCTTTAGCGGGGACAGGCTTTCCAATTGACCGTTTTATGACAGCAAAAGCGCTAGGCTTTCGCGAACCTACACGCAATTCAATTGATAGTGTTTCAGATCGTGACTTTGCATTGGAATTTTTAAGCGCTGGCGCTCTTTGTGCAACACATCTTTCACGTTTAGCAGAAGAAATAATTCTTTGGTCAAGTGAACAGTTTTGTTTTATTCATTTATCAGATGCTTTTTCAACGGGTTCGTCTATTATGCCACAAAAGAGAAATCCTGATGCGGCAGAGTTAGTACGAGCGAAAGCAGGTCGATTGAATGGTGCGCTTATGGGATTGTTAACGGTGATGAAAGGATTACCGCTTGCTTATTCAAAGGATATGCAAGAAGATAAAGAATATGTGTTTGATGGGGCTTTGAGTTTGGAATTATCACTAGCAGCAATGACAGGGATGATTGCTGATTTGAAAGTGAATAAAAAAGCCATGAAACAAGCAGCGGATTTAGGGTATGCAACAGCTACAGATTTTGCTGATTGGCTTGTACGCGAATCAGAGATTCCTTTTCGCGAAGCACATCACATCACAGGGTGTGCTGTGGCATTGGCAGAAAAAAAACAGTGTCGCCTCCATGATTTATCATTAGATGAACTTCAAGCAATTTGTCCTGATATCAATGCGACACTTTTTGATGTTTTGACCGTTGAAAAATCTGTTGAAAGTCGCAAAAGCTTTGGGGGAACAGCGCCTTCAGAGGTTTTTCGGCAAATTGCGTATTGGAAAAAGCGTCTCGTGAGCGCTTGAGTGATTGTATTTTAAAGGTAAAAAAGAGATCGAGATGAGGAAAGAGGACAGATGAAAATTATATTAAAGGGGGTGATGATTGTCCTTTTTGGGGGCTTGGGTATCGTTGGGTGTGGGCGTAAAGGGTCATTAGAGTTACCTCCTTCAACAGGAGTGAATTCTTCACAAGGAACTTTTGTTCCTCAAGGCAAAACAGATAAACCTTTTATTCTTGATAGGTTGATACAATAGGGATTTTTATGCGTTTTTTTTCTTATCATCAGGGTGTGCTCCACGCTGAAGGTCTTTCGCTTTTGGAACTTGCGCGGAAAGTTGAAACACCTTT
Source organism: Bartonella sp. CL162QHHD (assembly GCF_042195435.1). Classification (NCBI taxonomy): domain Bacteria; kingdom Pseudomonadati; phylum Pseudomonadota; class Alphaproteobacteria; order Hyphomicrobiales; family Bartonellaceae; genus Bartonella; species Bartonella sp. CL162QHHD. Next base: position 55,749 of record NZ_JBHIOG010000061.1, on the reverse strand, counting down.
TTATTGTTATTCAGCTAGCGCAATCGTTGCACATTTTAAAGATTATCAGAATGCATTTCATGATATGCCGAGTTTAATTGCTTATGCGGTTAAAGCGAATTCCAATCAAGCGGTTTTACAACTTTTAGCTAACAATGGAGCGGGAGCTGATGTGGTCTCAGAAGGGGAATTACGGCGTGCACTTGCTGTTGGTATTCCTGCGCAGAATATTGTTTATTCTGGTGTTGGTAAAACAGTGAAAGAAATAGATTTTGCTCTTGCACAAGATATTTATTGTTTTAACGTTGAATCAGAGCCAGAACTTGAACAATTATCGGCGCGGGCTGCTGCGCTTTCAAAAACGGCTCGTATTTCTTTACGTATTAATCCTGATGTGGATGCTAAGACTCACAAGAAAATTACAACAGGTAAGTCTGAGAATAAATTTGGTATTCCACTGTCTTTGGCGGGTGATGCATATAAAAAAGCAGCCCAATTGCCCGGTCTTCATGTGTGTGGTGTTGATCTCCATATTGGCAGTCAAATTTGTGATTTAAAACCGTTTGAAGATGCATTTGTTATTGTTGCAGATTTTGTGCGTCAATTACGGAATAATGGTTATGCGATAACCCATATCGATATTGGGGGCGGGCTTGGTATTTCTTATGGTTATGAGCAGCATCCAGTACCTTCTCCTTTTGAGTATGCAGCACTGGTAAAGAAACATATTGCGCCTTTAGGGATCAATATTATCTTAGAACCTGGGCGTAGTATTGTTGGTGAGGCTGGTGTGTTGGTGACATCGGTTGTGTATTTAAAAAAGGGGGAAGGACGAAATTTTGTTATTGTTGATGCGGCGATGAATGATTTCATGCGTCCAACGCTTTATGATGCGTGGCAAAATGTAATGCCAGTGAAAAAAACACCAGTAGATGCCCCTCTGATTAATGCTGATATTGTTGGTCCTATTTGTGAAACTGGTGATTATTTAGGCTTGGAACGTTCTTTACCAGTGTTGAAAGCGGGTGATGTTTTGATGTTAACAGGAGCAGGGGCTTATGGCGCAGTGATGGCAAGCACTTATAATAGTCGACTTTTGGTGCCGGAAGTTTTGGTTCAGGATACGCGTTATGCAGTCATTCGTCCACGCCTTGATTATGCACAATTGATAGGCTGTGATCATATTCCAGATTGGATTGAGCCCAAATTAGATTGAGCATTATTAAATATTTTGGGTCTTATTTTTACTAAACTTTGATGAAACAATTTATTTTCTAGAAATTGTTTTGTATGGGGTTTATGATCTTAATGCACCACGATAAAAGGGGATAAATGCTTGTTTATGAAAAATAAAAACATCAAAGGTTTTGCAATGAAGCTTTTGTGTGTGCGCATTTTGATGTGGGGGATCCTTTCATTTGAACGGATGTGGGTACGGTTGTTGCCATTTTTCCTCGTTCTTAGTCTCTTTTGTTCGTTTAGCTGGTTGGGACTTTTTGGCATTTTGGGCTATTGGTCACATTTGCTCTTACTTGGGGTTATACTTGTTTGTGCTGGGGCGAGTTTGTTTTTTCTTATTCGTTTTCGGTTTCCCACAATGCGGGAAGTAAATTGCCGCCTTGAACGCGTCAATGATCTTAGACACCAGCCTTTGAATATTCAGACAGATCGTTTATGTTCTGAAAATGATGAAGATTTTAGTGCTGTTATTTGGCGTGAACATCAACGCCGAATGGCAAAGCAATTATACCATTTAAAAACTGGATTTATCTCTCTTAATAGTGCGGATTATGATCCTTTGGCTTTGAGGGCTTTGTGTGCTCTTCTTTTTGTGTGCGCTTTTAGTTTTTCTTTTGGTTCACAAGGGGGGCGTTTGGCTGATGCCTTTGATTTTCGTCCTGTCGTTGATGAAAAACTCATGCGGATTGATGCTTGGGTAACACCCCCAGCTTATACCGGTGTGGCACCGATTTATTTGACAAAAGATGAGAAAACACAACTAGAAATCCCTGAAGGGAGTAATGTTGTTGTGCGTGTTGTCAATGGAGCTGGTATTACAGTAAAAGCAAAGTCTGTAGAAGATGGGAGGGAAGTTTCGTTTTTAGAGAAAACGGAACAAACAGCTTTGAATGATCCAATCGTTCATTTTGAAACACATTTAAAGCATTCAATAAATTTATTTGTATCATCACGTCGTAAAAAACAGCAGTGGCATTTGCAGATAATTAAGGACAAGCTTCCGACAATTCATTGGCTGGAAAAACCAGGGAGGATTTTAACGGGATCGTTGGAGTTACGATATGTGGTGGATGATGATTATGGTGTGACAAAGGCTTTTGTTGAAATAGAGCCTTTTCTTCCTCAGAATAAAAGTGCTTCTTCTCTTTATAATGCTCCGGAAATAGAGCTTCTTCTTCCGCGTGGTGGAAAGGGGAAAATGCGAATGGTGCAGGATATATCAGCGCATCCATGGGCAGGTTCGCAAGTCAAAATTACTTTGGTGGCAGAAGATGGTGCGGGGCAGAAAGGGCGTAGCAAAACTTTTGTTATGATATTACCACAGCGTGTTTTTTCGAATCCTGTTGCACGCGCAGTGGTTGAATTGCGTCGTCTATTAGCGCTTGATGCTTCTGTGAAAGAGCGTGTATTGGATATGCTTTCTGCTTTGCTTGTGCGTCCAGAAAAGGGGTTGCAAAATGCATCGCATTTTATTGTTCTACAAAGTGCGTGGACAAGACTTTCTTTAGCACAAACAGACGAGGATTTGCGCGATGTGGTGGATTATTTATGGCAAATTGCTTTGGGTATTGAAGATAATCAGCTTGAATCCGTGCAAAAAAAGTTAAAACAAGCACAAGCTGCTTTACGTGATGCACTGCGTTACGGTGCTTCAGCGGCAGAAATTGAACGGCTTATGGCAGATTTACGTCAAGCTATGGATGAGTATATTCGTGCTTTGGCTGAAAAAGCACCGGATAGTCAAGTTTCTAAAAATTCTAAAAGCTCAAAAAGTCCTAATCTTTCTGAATCTACATTACAAGAAAAGCTAAATTTAATTGAGGAAATGGCTAAAACGGGCTCTTCTTTAGCAGCTGAACAACTCTTGGCGGAAGTTGAACAGACGCTTGATCATTTGCATGTGCAAAAAGGCAATCAAAATGAGGGAGAAAAAAGCCAATCTGCACAAATGAAAGAAAAGATGGACCAGCTTGGAGATTTAATGCGTCGTCAGCAAGAAATTCTCAATGAAACACATCAGTTAGAGATGGAACAAAAACGCGGAGAAGATGTGCCAGAAACACAAAAAAAATCTTTAAAAAAACGTCAAGCTGAATTGCAGTCTGAATTATCAACATTAGAAAAAGAATTATCAGAACAAGGATTTGAAACAGGGGGCGCGTTGAAAATGGCAGAAGAAAAAATGAATTCTGCGGAAAATGCTCTTGATAATGGAAATCATCAGGTATCTATACAAAATCAGTCTGATGCTTTGGAATCTTTGAGGCAAGGTGCACAAAATGTTTTGAAAAAAATGCGCGAAACACTCAAAGAAACGGGAGATGATCAAAATGCTGATTCTGGTCCTAAAGATCCGTTAGGACGTCCACTTTCTTCAAAAACAGATGAAGAACAAGAAGGCGAGGCACTACCACAAGAAAGTGATCAAATGCGTACGCGGCAGATTTTGGATGAAATTCGCAAACGTCTTGGTAAAGAGCATCTTTCAGAAGAAGAAAAAAACTATCTTGAAAGATTGCTTCATTTTAATTAACCAGTGTTGGCTTTTTTCTTAATTGATGTCAAAAACAGTGTATGAAGAACCTCTATGGAGTTCATCTCCCAAAAAATGATTAAAGCGCTTGTAAGGCAATAATTATCCTGCTGTACTGATTTTTTGATCATTTAAGTTTAAAATATGAAATATTAAAATGTTCGCTATTGCGGAAAAAGAGCAGAAGTCCATATAAGTTTGGTATATGAAAATCTGTAATGTTTGAAATTTGTTTCTACATGGTATGTTGAGTTGGATATCGTTACGCTGAAAGATTTTTATGCTTCTGCACTTGGGCTGCGTGTGCAAAAGACGCTGTGTGACCAATTGAATTTATGGTGGCCTGATCTTACGGATAAACGGATTATGGGGTTGGGTTATGCGCTTCCTTATCTTTCTACATTGCGTGAACGTGCCCAACAATGTTTTGCTTTTATGCCAGCTTCTCAGGGTGCTTCGCCTTGGCCTTGTGCTGAGCAAGTTGCTACAGCGCTTGTTTTTGAAGAAGATTTGCCACTTCCTGATGCGTCAGTTGACTGTATTTTATTGGTACATGCATTAGAATATACAGAAAATTCGTTTGAAACGTTGAATGAAATATGGCGTGTTTTAGCACCCAATGGCCACTTGATCGTTATTGTACCTAATCGCTCTGGCTTTTGGGCGCGCAATATTACTACGCCTTTTGGTTATGGCGAACCCTATAGTCGGCAACAAATTACTCGTTTGTTCGAAAAAACAAATTTTGTTTCTGGGCCAATACAAGAAATTGTACATTATATGCCCTCTACGGGTTATGTTTCGCGGTTGTTCTCATTTTTTTATGAGCCATTTGCACGCTATCTTTTGCCTTATTTTGGTGGACTCTTAATGTGTCAGGCACAAAAACGTGTTTATCAGGGTTTGCTCGTACAGCGTCGTCAGTCGCGACGTATTTTTATTCCTGCGTTATCACCACAAGTGCGAAATATTTTAATTTATAAAGATAATTAATCATTTTGCCATTGGCATAAGAACCGCAAATATAGAAGGATTCTCTTATTTCAATTTTTTGCATTTACAATTAAAAAATATTCTTTTGTACATTATATGTGGAATTGGCATGTAAATAAAAAATCTCAAGTATCTATATACCGAACCATATTTCATGAATAGTGGAAACATTTTAAGAGAAAAAATGCTGGTATCTTCGTAAGCATAAAAATAGCAGAGTCCAAGGGATCTTGCATAATATGGTTCATGGTGGTTAAAAACTGTACAAGGAAGGATTAAAATGCTTCTTATGAACCATCTCTCAAGTGTCAAGGGCTCCTCTGCAACATTGAAATCTAACAAAGTGTGTGATGGTGCCGGCTTGTTCTTTTATAAGGGTAAAGATGGTGGTGCTCAGTGGCTTTATCGTTAGGATAAACATTTAGCGTTATATCATTAATTATACAACCTCTTAAGAGGAGATAAAATCATAAAGAATGGAGGAAAACTATAAAGATAAAAAACATCTCTCAATTTAGGCTAGTGAATATGAGATAAAGCATTGCGTGGAGCGGTTTTTCTGAAAAAAATAATCATAAATAGCACTCATCTAAAGATGATAGTTATGATCAAGAATGTTGCTAAAAGGTATCACGATTATTTATATGCGGAACATATTAAAAATTTTAGAAAGAACAAAAGCATGTGAAACAGAAGTTACAAAGTATATCGTGAGGTTTGAAAGCATTTTTGTTTCTGGTTCTCATGTTGAATATTTCGTTTTTTATTCATAATGTTATATATTTTGTTATAAGAGTGCAGATAAGAGTAAGTTTTATGTAATAGCATTTGAATTATACGCAAAGTTTTTTTCATCTCGTTTCTGTTTTCATTTAGGATATTAAAATTATTTTTGAAACAGTAAATCTCGAATTAAAGATTTAAACGGTAACCATTTTGATCTGTCATGAGAATTTGTGCATTGGAGGGATCGTTTTCGATTTTTTGTCGCAAACGATAGATGTGGGTTTCTAAAGTATGGGTGACAATATTTTCATTATATCCCCAAACTTGTTCTAACAATGTTTCACGGCTGACAATTTTATCATTGGCATAATAGAGACATTTAAGGATCGCTGCTTCTTTTTCTGTGAGACAGATTTTATTGTTGCATTGATCAAGAAGAAGTTTTTGTCTTAGTTTAAAAGTATAGGGACCAATATGAAAGGTTGCGTCTTCATTTTGTTCATATTGGCGCAACTGTGCTCGAATTCTCGCTAATAACACCGCAAAGCGAAAGGGTTTTGTCACATAATCATTGGCGCCTGTTTCAAGATCTAAAATATTATCGCAGTCTGTATCATAATTCGTTATCATGATAATGGGGGCACGAAATCCTTGGGAGCGTAATTGTTTAACTGCTTTGCAACCATCAAGATCAGGAAGTTGAAGTCCCAAAATAGTGAGATCAATATTTTCTTCTTGGATTATTCTCATTCCCGCTTCTGCTGTTTTTGCTTGGAAAATTTTAAACTCTTGATGCATTTGCAATTGTTCTACTAAAATGGGGCGTAGATCATCGTCTTCAACGATTAAAAGAGTATAGTGGTTCATGTTGTTCCTTATAGGCATGTTGATGCACTGATTGGTATAGTTTCATGAAAAATGAGATTTCATGCAAGAAAAATTAAAAGAGAAAAATTAAAAAAGAGCGCTTCTAAAAAATAAACTTTTATAATTTCTAATGGTTGCTTGCTGAAAAGAAGGTATTCCGTCTGCAGAGTATTTTACGTATTGGTTGGAAGCGTTTTTTATGTTCTAGAACGTGTTTTAGCTATTGAGTGTCATCATCTTTACGCTTTATGGAGAAACAAGCTAGCACTATCATTCACTTTGCCAGCTCGTGGGTGTTGCGGACAGCCCTTGGCACTTGAAACGATTCATAGGAGGAATTTTTAGTCCTTTCTTTCACGGTTTTTATCCATATGGGACTTTCTCCGCTTGTAATGTGCAAGCAAATAGCTTTTGATTGATTCAATATAAACAGGTTGGGAATGAGAGAATCCTGCGGCATGAGGCGCACTCGTCCAACATGCAAAACAATGAACACGCAATATGATGCGTTTTTTAAGCGTGAAGAGAATTGTGCAACACCTAGCACATATGCACTGTTTAGGAGAACTTCACGATCGTTTTTATTGTTTTTATCCACGTTCAGTTTTGTTTTTTTGTTGCATTTGTGTGTGAAGGGGGCTGTGTGTTATGTTCGTGGTGGTGCTTATTATAATCGTTGAGCAAGCTTTGCCTTTAGCAATGCCGAAAAGATGCATCATAAAGAGGTTTTTTGTGTAATTTGGAAGGAGACTGTATTGAGAAAGAGTGCAGGATAAAAAATATCATATTTATGCATTTAGCATAAGAATACCTCAACAGAAGGATGTGTTGAGCTTATTCTTCTGCGCTACGAAGCATCTTTTTATATGAGTTAATGAATAAAAAACTATTGTTTTAAGATAAAAGCATTTCCTCCTTAAGGTTGCCCATCAAACAGACTTCTTTCCATTCATCTTCTGTTACGGGTTGCACTGATAAGCGGCTAGCTTTGACCAGCACCATATTTGCTAGTTTGGGATTGGCTTTAATTTGTTTTAATGAAACAGGTGTTGGCATGTCACAAAGTGCACGGATGTCCACACATTCCCAGCGTGGATCAGAGCTTGTAGAATCAGGGTGCGCTTCAGCACATATTTCTACAATTCCTACAATTTCTAAACCTTTATTTGAATGATAAAAAAAACCTTTATCGCCATATTTCATAGCACGCATATTATTACGGGCTTGATAATTGCGTACACCATCCCATTGTTCGCCATTAACTCCTTTTTTCTTTTGCATCTCCCATGACCATTTATGGGGTTCAGATTTAAAAAGCCAATAAGCCATGAGTTCTCCTTTTTCATAGATTGTTATGCATTTTTATAAGTATCTTTGTAATACCATCAACGATGATTTTTAAAATGGGGTAAAGAACGGCTATTATCTTTTTTTTCTTGTTTCAAAATAGAGAGACGCGCTCCATTGATATTTCATGTTGTATAAAGGTATTTTGCTCTTTTCTTATCTTTTCAGCTATGGTTTGAAATGCGGTCACTATAAGAGTTTTTGGGAAAAAATGAAGAAAATTGGTTCTAAAAAGCTTTAAGATTACAATGATAATGAAACGAATGAATGGTCAAAGATGAAGAGGTCAACGAATGGCATTCATATCTATGCTTCGTGGGAGAGAGTAGATCTTATTATGCTGTAAAATACCGTCATTTGAAATGTAATGATATAAGGCAGTTTTTTGAAACATGAAGGTTTTCAGAATATGTGGTGAATATTTAGGTTTACGTGTCGAGCTTTGGGTTAAGTGAATTGTGTGAGTGGGAAGCAGGTGGAAGCTGCTCGATAGAGAATTCGGGCTATCTATAGACCGGATTGAGTAGAAATCTTCGTTCTTTAAGGTGTGTGTGGGACGTCAATTTTATTATGCTTTTGTTCCACGGCGTCCCATCCCGATCAAGGGCGCGGCGTTTTCATCTAATGGCCAGCGTGAGCGGGGTGCAATGTCAAGAGAGCTTGTTTCTCCTCGTGCGAGTTTTTGTGCACCGGCAAAAGCAATCATTGCAGCATTATCGGTACACAAGGAAAGAGGAGGGGCTATAAATTCAAAACCATGTTGATGGGCAAGGTCTTGCAACGTAGAGCGAATGGCTTGGTTTGCGGCAACACCGCCTGCGACAACCAAAGCAGGAGAACGCTTTTCTTGATCATGAGAGAGAGGATATTGGTGGGCAAAGTGTTGTAGGGCTAGGTGAATACGATCATGTACTGTATCGGTCACGGCGGCTTGAAAACTTGCAGCAATGTCTGCAATATCATTTTCTGTAAGGGGAGCTATGGCTGTTGCGGCTTGTCGAACAGCAGTTTTTAGTCCGGAAAAAGAAAAATCTAACCGTTTTTCACCTTTTAAAGGTCGTGGAAGGGGAATGCGATTTTTATCACCAAATAAAGCTGCTTTTTCAAGTGCTGGTCCACCAGGATAGGGAAGACCTAAAAGTTTTGCAGTTTTATCAAAGGCTTCTCCTAATGCATCATCAATGGTGGTTCCTAAACGTTGGTAGTTGCCTACTCCATGAACAATGATTGTTTGTGTATGACCTCCTGAAACTAAAAGTAATAAATAAGGAAAGCTGACGTTGTGCGTTAACACAGCTGTTAAAGCATGTCCCTCTAAGTGATTTACCGCAATAAATGGTTTGCCAGTGGCAAGAGAGAGTGCTTTTGCGCTCATAACGCCTACCAACAATCCTCCTATCAAACCAGGACCACTGGTGGCTGCAATGCCATCAATATCTTTTAATTTTGTATTTGCTTCTGTTAGTGCTTGCAGAATTAAATGATCAAGAACTTCAACATGGGCACGAGCAGCAATTTCAGGAACAACACCGCCGTAAGGTGCATGGTGATCAATTTGACTCCAAACAACATTGGAAAGAATTCGGCTGTTTGATTCATTGTTATATTCAATGACAGCTGCTGCCGTTTCATCACAACTTGTTTCTATTCCCAGCAGACGCATTTTAAACAAAACCTTATATTGAAGCTTCTTTCTTGCGTGCGTACCATGAACAGAAAAAGATGGAAAGTATTTCTCTTAGAATTGTTTTTTCTATTTCTTTGAATTTTATGATATCGTTGATTAAAAAATAAAGCTGTATTTTCGAGTATAAAATGCAAATGTTTTTTTAAAAACTTGTCTATTAAAGGCGATACTTGTAAATATTATTGAGAAAAGCTGCGTTTTTAAAACTTTTTTCATTTTATTATTTTATCATTAAAAAAAGTGTGCACGAAAAGTGACAGAGATGGTCGATTCTTCAAAACCAAAAGTTAAACCACATTATGCTGGTACGCGCCGTAAGAAACCAGTTATTGAACATGAAGCTGTTCCCCATGATTCAGAGGAAAAAATCCACAATTCTGTAGAATCTCATGCGCGAGAAAAACAGAATATGCAAGGTCAGGATAAAAGTCCCTCTAGTACAACTTGGCTTTTCTTATCCCTTTCTGGGATTTTGGGAGGATTCATTGCTTTGGGAATTTTTATGGGGCTTCAATGGGCTGGTTTTTTTCCTTCTCCTTTTGTGGAAAATTCTGCTGGAGGAGAAAAAGCTTTGCAGATTGCTGAAGCCGCAAAAAGTCAAGGTGAAGACACAAAGGAACAATTGAGGCGGGTCTTTCAAGAAATCGATGCGTTAAAAACAGAGTTGTCTTCTTTTTCATCACAACAGTTTAAAACAACGAAAAATGATGAACTATCGAAAGAAGAAAGCAAAAAAGCTTTTGCGATTTTAGAGGAAAAAGTAAAAGCTCTTGAAGAAATTGTACAAACTTTTGTTAGAAAGTCGAAAGAGATAGAGACGGCTTTGTCTGTTGGGCAGAGCAATGCAAATGATCTTGCTGCGTTAAAACAACAGTTAGAAGCACTACAGGAAGAAACTGCTGTTAAAAATAGTAAGAAAAAAGAAATAGATACCGCGCTCTTTACTGCAATTAGTTCATTAAAAAATGCTGTAGAGCGTGGTGGATCTTATAATAATGAATTAAAGCTATTACAACAATTATCGCCTTCAATTAATGGACTTGATGTGTTGCAAAAAACAGCTACTGTGGGTCTTCCAAGTTCAGCACAACTTTCAGTTGATTTTGCTCATGTTGCCGATGCAATTGTTGGTACGCAAAATCTTGTTGCGTCAGATGCTGGTTTTTTTGACCGAATTTTAGCGTGGATAAAAGGGCTCATTGTTTCGCGACCGATTGGAAATGTTGAAGGGACAACGCTGGAGGCTATTGCGGCACGCATGGAAGTTGCCATTCAAGCTGGTGATTACGAAAAGGCTTTGAGCGAATGGCAATCATTGCCTCAAAGTGCAAAAGATGTTTCAATGGATTTTGTTAAGCAGCTTGAAAGACATATTGCTATTCAACAGTTGTTGCAGCAATTGTTATTGTCTGTGCAACAAGGATCTTTTAAAGCAACAAAGATGTAAATAGGCCCAAGATGATACGTGTTTTTATTTATATTTTTGTTGTTTGTATCCTCGGTTTAGCTTTCACGTGGGTTGCTAATCACAATGGTATTTTTGTTCTCACATTTTTGCATTTCAGATTTTCTGCTTCATTTCTTACAGTGTTAAGTGTGCTTATTTTGTTTTTTATAACGCTGGTGCTTTTATGGTGGTTATTATCTTTCTTTTTTTCCATACCGAGTGCTCTTTCCAATTATTTTTATAAACGCCACCAAAAGCGTGGTTACGAAGCTCTTTCAAAGGGGATTCTTGCAACTTTTGCTGGTGATAGTATGGTTGCGCAAAAAATGGAAGCACGGGTTGCTAAATATCTTGCAGGAAAACAAGAGCCATTGGTAAAACTCTTACAGGCGCAAACCTTGTCTTTACAAAATGACTCTGTTCGCGCCATCGGTCTTTATGAGGAGATGAGAAAGGAAGATCCGACAAAACTGGTTGGACTTTATGGTTTGTTTCGTGAAGCAATGAAGAGTAAAGCTTATGAGGCAGCGCAACAATATGCCGAAGAGGCACTGACCTTATCGCCAGCACTTTTATGGGCGCATAAGGCGGTGCTTGATCGGTTAAGTGCTGAAGGTAAATGGGATAAGGCACTTACTGTTTTTGAAAGAACGCAAAAAGCTCTCCCGCGTTCTGCTCGCGCGACTCCAGAGCGGCAGCATATACAGGTTTTACTACTAAGTGGGCAGGCACTTTCTTTGTTTGATACACATCCTGTACAAGCACGTGAAGCTATTTTGAAAGCCCATAAATTGGCGCCTGATTTTGTTCCAATAATAGTTATTGCTGCTGATATTCTTTATAAGTTAAATGAAACGCGTAAAGCGGATAAAATGATTATAGCGGCTTGGCAAAAGAATCCTCATCCTGATTTGGGGACGCTTTATCTTGAAAGAGAAGAAGGAGCCATTGGGCGATTGAAAAGGGCTAAGACACTTGCTTCTTATAATAAAGATGCATTTGAGTCGGCTTTCCTTATTGCTAAAGCAGCTTTGGATGCTGGTGAAACAGCATTAGCAAGAGAGAAGGCACAAAAAGCATTACAATGTCATCCACGGGAAAGTGTTTATTTATTGTTGGCAGATATTGAAGAGGCACAGGGAAACAATCAAGGTGCTGTGCGTCAATGGCTTTCTTTAGCACTTCGTGCTGAACGTGATCCAGTATGGATGTGTGATGGGTCCATTTTTTCTTCTTGGTCAGCGGTTTCTCCAATCAGTGGACGTTTGGGCTGTTTTGAATGGAAGGCGCCTCCCTGTATGCCTTCTCTCACATTAGAGGCGGACAATATTGTGCCGAAAAAGCAAGACAAAGAGTATGTTATGGGAAAAAGTGATGATGTTGAAGATAAGAAGCTTGAAAAATTAACACCTATAGATAATTCTCTTTTGCATAATGCGCAGGTGGAGAAACAAGATATAAAAGAACAAGATGTAAAAATGTTCAGTCAAATTCATTTAAATGTTGATGATCCAGGGGTTAAAACAGAAGAAGACACATCTTTATCGAGGAAAAAGTTTCGTTTATTTTAAATTGCACCAATGTGATAATACGAATGTTTTCTCAGAAGAAACAATTGACCTAGAAGAAAAAATATCGTTAGTCTTTTCCAATAAAATTATTCTCTTATGCTTTAAAAATAAAGTTTTGCTTGGTAGCAGAGGTGATTGGTTAAAAAATGTTTTTAAATCAGAGATGTCTTGATAAAAAACAAAAAAATAACAAACCAAGGATTGCTGTCGTTATTCATCGGCGGTCTACCTATACTGGTCGTTTGGGAAAATTTTTACAACAAAAAGGTTTTGTTCTTGATATTTATCGTCCTATTTTTGGACAAAAACTCCCTGATACATTAGAGCATTATGCCGGTGTTGTTATTTTAGGGGGGCCGATGAGTGTGAATGACAGCGAAGCTTATATTGGTGAGGAAATTGATTGGATTTCGTTATCACTAAAGGAAAATAAGCCTTTTTTGGGTATTTGTCTTGGAGCACAAATGTTAGCGCGAAATCTAGGGGGGCGCGTTGGTACAAGAAGTGATGGGACTGTTGAAGTCGGCTGGTATCCACTAGAAGCAACCCCACAAGGGAAGGAATTGATGAATTGGCCAGAAATGGTCTACCATTTCCATGATGAAGGTATTTATGATTTACCGAAAGAGGCAATGCTTTTGGCAACAGGGAATACATATCCTACACAAGCTTTTCGTTATGGAAACAATGCATGGGGCTTGCAGTTTCATGCTGAGTTTACACGCGCTATGATGCGGCGTTTGGTCGTGCGTTCGGCACATAAATTGACTGAAAAAGGTGCTCAACCTGCTTGTGCACATTTGAAAGGTCGTTTAATCTATGATCGAGCTTTGAGCCAATGGTTTGAAAGCGCATTACACCAGATTTTTTGTACACCGCCCGTACTTGTGTGATTATTGACAACGCATTGATTTATATAAATAATTTACTGTTTTGCATATTGAATGAGAACCCCGAATATCGTAAGGTTTTCTCATTCCAAACCTGTGTATGTTGACTCAATAAAAACCTCTTGCTTGCTGTCACAAGTAGGGCTGGCGTGTGGGCAAAAACTGTATAAGAAAAGACTAAAAATGCTTCTTATGAACTGTCTTAAGTGCCAAGGGCTATCGCAAAATTGTGGGGGTAGCCAAATATAATGATGGTGCTGGCTTTGCTCCTCAATAAGCGTAAAGATGGGGGTGCTCAATGGTTTTATCGTTAAGAAACACTATTCATTATCATTTTTTGTGCTGTAAAACAGTATGGTTTAAGGCAGAGGTAGAAAATCTATGTAAAACTTTACACATGAGGTGTTTTTTGTTAAAGGGTGTAAAGGTTTTTTTAAGAAAATCTTGTTTGTTGAGCTTATGAGATACTGTACTTTAGAACGATGTATAGGGACTTCTTGAAGTGACCAGTAGATAAAATCCGGTCGATTAAGAAGTTGGATTGTGTATAAACTGACCGTGGTTGGGAATCTTTATCCTTTTTAGGGTGGGGAGGAAGTTAAGAGATAAAGAAAGTTTGAATATTGTCTAAATCCTTTCAAATACCATCATCACAAAAAAGTTTTTCTTTGAGTTATTTAATTTGTGGGCTCTTTTGTCTTGCTTTGGTATTTATTTATAGCGCGCTCTGGTTTTTTTTTCACGTAAAATAGAAGACTATGTTTCTGATATATTCACAAAAATATCTTCCCATAATATGGCGGCGGTATGTGAGAATGTGCACAAGGATGGTTATCCTTTACGTGTCGGTGTTGTTTGTGACAAGTTTCAATTTTCTTGGCCTTTACATGGGGTTTCTTTATCGACGGGGCGTTTGACAGCTGGTGCACCAATTTATGCACCTCATTTGGTCGAGTTTAATGTTCATTCCCCTGCATTAATTGTTTTTTCTGGAAAAACTTCCATAGTATCCAGTTGGCGCAATTTGATGATTGAAACAGAACCTTATTGGAAAACGGGTAAGACATTGAAGTTTATAGCTGAAGGGCTTGAGATTTCACCTTTTTCTTCTTCCCTTGAAGGTCAAAAGCTTCAAGAAGCGTTAGGAGCACAAACGACAGATAAAAAAACGACACAAGAAAATATTGAAGATCAGGCATCTTTGCAAAATACGCATAACGTGATTATTCAGCCGTTAGAGCCAAAAGAAGCTTCCCCAAAAATAACGGCAGAATTTTTTCGACTTGATCTTAAACATGAAAAGAATGATTTATCGGGACATATAACTTTTGACGGTTTTGATGCTTCTCCCTTTTTAAAATCTTCTTTTGTTGATATTCCTAAAATTGATGGCAATTTGAAATGGATTTTAAATGATGCCTCTCTTCTGTTTGAAAATGAAGGAAAAAATTGGCAACAGCGATTGTATGGAAAAAGTGGACTTTTAAAGCAAGGTGAATTGACTTTTCATACAGGTGGTGCAGTGCGTATTAGTGGACCTTTTTCTTTTGATGATGAAGGATATTTGACAGCAAAATTTGAACTTGTCCTTATTCAGTCTATGAAGCTTCTTGACACTCTGCAGCGCTTATTTCCCACGCAAACCAATAATCTTCAAGCGTTATTTTTTATTTTAGGTGCTTTGCCTAAAAATGCGGACGGCGCTCCCGTTCTTTCCTTGCTCATTAACAATGGGTGGGTAAAATTAGGCTTTTTAAAACTTGGTCGTCTTGCTCCGCTTTAGGTGTTGTACCAAAGCCTTTTTTAATTTTTACCACAAAATTTCGATTTTTTCTGATTTTCATACTTTTTTGCAATTTTAGAGTGTCAAAATCTATTTTAACAAAATGCGTATTTAATGGTAAAAAAAATAGCTATAAAAATAAAAAATTACCACCTACTCCTAATTCGTCCAACCTCTTTTCACTTAGTACAAAATCTTATATCAAACTACATATAGTAACAGTGTTTGTATGGAAAAAGTGGCATTTTAAAGTATGCTGAATTGCCTTTTTATACAGGTGGTGTGGTGCTTGTTAGGAACCTTTTTCTTTATATATGGAATGAGTATATTGCATATATCTGTTTGGGAGTAACCTCTTAAAACCAGTAAATAGCCTAGTTGGAGGAGAATATGAAGTTGTAAAGGGAAAAATCAACATCCATCTTTACTGTCATTTTTTATTCGATTTTACGCATTTCAAAAGCAGTTACAGTTATATCATTTTAAATGATAGATTAAGCTTATCCTTTTATTTCTGATGTTTTTTAATGAAGCCATGTGTCTTCCACGTAAAACAGAATATATTTGTATTGCATATTTACGTATTTGTTTAAAAAAATATTTCTCAGTGCTTCTTATTTCCGATGCCGCCTATGAATGGTATAACGATAGAGCCATTAAGGGCTACCATCTTTTCGGTTATGGAGTAATAAGCTGGGGCAACACCATCATATTATATTTGCTAACTCCAAATGTTACTGCGGATTTTGGCATTTGAGGCGGTTTATGAGGGGCATTTTTAGTCTTTTCTTTACTGTTTTTATCTATTCGGCTTTCCCATTTGCAATATGCAAGGGGAAATGGGGTTAATTGATTGAATATAAACAGATTTTAAATGAGACAAATTTAGAATATCGGGTTATCAGTTATCATAAAAATGATAAAATTATGATTGTAAATCAATATATTATATTTTTATGATGAAGGATATTTGACAGTAAAATCTGAATTTATTTTTTATTTTGAGTGCTCTGTCTAAAAATGCAGGATAGGGCTTTCGTTCTTCCCTTGCTGATTAGTCATGGGGGGATAGAACGGAGCAAAAGCTTAGCTGTTTTGTACTGCTTTTAAGTCTGAAAGTTTATGTTTTTAGGGTGAGAAATCAATCCTGGTGTTTTTTTTGAAATTGTTGCAAACAGTTCTATTGTGATAAATAGCGAGATTTTTATTGTTGGTGTTATGTCTAAAATGCAAACTTCTGCTCTGTCTTAGTTGGTTTGTCGTGGTGGTGGGATAGAACGGGAGATTGAGTGGGTCATTTTGTATTTGCTTTAGGTTTGAAAGCCAATATTTTGAAGTTGAGAAATCAATCCTGCTGCAAAAGTAAAACGAGAAATATTGAGATCATTTTCAATAAGGGCGCTAATGCGGTTTGTAATGTTGTGAATATGATCTTCTTCTGTTTTTTTCCAAGTGTCAAAAGGATCTTTTTTCTTTCCATAATTTTTGAGGATTTTCATAACGATTTGCCGAAAGCTTTCAGAAACATTTTCTTTGGCTTGGCTTAAAGCCATACTATCATAATAATCTACTACAGGGATTATACGACTTGCTTCGTTAATGCGGTTTATACGAATGATTTGCGCAAGTGAAAAGTAGATCTCTGCGGTTTTAATAAGATCACTGTTGCTTTTTTTTGCAATTAAAGAAATATCACAGATTGTTGAAGCAGCTTCCAAGAGAGCTAATTGTTTCGCTAATGCTTTTGGTGCTCCCTCTTCACTGTAGTGTAATGCTTTTTCTTCAATCTTTTGCTTAATATCGTTGTCGTGAGAATGCATAAGCTCTTTTTCAATAACGCTACGGGCTTGCTTTATTGTTTTTACAATTTCTTCTAATGGACGTGAGAGATCTATGTTGTGCAAACCCCAATTGGTTGTTTCAAAGAGCATTGGGGTCATTGCTGCGTAGAATTTATTTTGGACAAGACCGGGTATTTTATTATCAAGCTTATCAATTTGCTCAGACAATTGAGGAATTTCGAAACCATCGCGGATAGCAATGAAAACGCGAATAATATTTTCAGTCTTTTGTTCTGTTGCATCGTGTAGTCTATTAACAAAAGTGGGGCCTCCACGATTTACAATATCGTTGGCAATCAGCGTTGCGATAATATTACGACGCAATTGATGGTTAATAACTTCCTTCTTAAAATTTTCTTGAATTTGGGTTGGAAAATAGTTCAGCAAGGTTGTATTGAAATAGTGATCATCAACAATGGGGCTATTAGCAATTTCTTCTTTTAAGGTCAATTTAGCATAGGCAAAAATAACGGCGAGTTCTGGACGGAGAAGACCTTTGCCTTGGGTTGTTCTTTGTCGTAAAATTTGCTCATCAGGGAGTATTTCAACTCTGCGATCTAGAAGCTTTTTTTGTTCCAAGTCGTGCATAAAGCGTATTTGATAGGGCAAATCAGCAGTGCTCTGGTTTTCCGCCAAAGAAAGCGCAAGAGGTTGTAGATAATTGTTGCGCAAGACGAGTTGCTCGACTTGAGGCGTCATTTTTTTCAAGAGCTTATTGCGATCTTCGCGGGTTAACGTTTTGGCACGTAGTGCTGATGCAAGAACAATTTTGAGATTGACCTCAATATCAGAACAATTAACACCAGCAGAATTGTCAATGGCATCCGTATTGCATCGACCACCATTTGAGACATATTCAATTCGTCCACGTTGTGTAACACCAAGATTAGCCCCTTCGCCAATAATTTTTGCACGCACTTGTTCTCCGGTAATGCGTATTGCATCATTTGCACGATCACCTACTTGGGCATCGTTTTCTGTTGCAGCACGGATATAAGTACCAATGCCACCGAACCATAAAAGATCAACAGGGGCTTTGAGAAGAGCAGAGATAATTTCAAAGGGTGTTCCTGTTTGTTTTTCGAAACCAATGGCTTGTGCTGCTTCAGGTGAGAGAGTAATGGTTTTTTCTTTTCGTGAGAAGATACCACCGCCCTTTGATAATTTGCTTTGGTCGTAATCCTGCCAGCTTGAGCGAGGCAGTTTGAAGAGACGCGTACGCTCTGCATAGCTTTCGTCTATGTTCGGATCTGGATCAATAAAAATATCGCGGTGATCAAAAGCGGCAATCAATTTTGTTTGTTTGGAAAGCAGCATTCCATTGCCAAAGACATCACCAGACATATCGCCAACACCGACACAGGTGAAGGGCGTTGTTTGAATATCGTGATTAAATGATTCTCTAAAATGTCTTTTGACGGCTTCCCATGCACCTTTAGCTGTAATACCAATGTCTTTGTGGTCGTAACCTGCTGAGCCTCCAGAGGCAAAAGCATCATCGAGCCAAAAGTGATTTGCTTGGCTGATGGCGTTGGCTGTATCAGAAAAAGTTGCTGTTCCTTTGTCTGCCGCGACAACAAAATAGGGGTCAGGGTCATCATGACAGATGACATTATGGGGAGAACTTATTTTGCCGTTAATCAGATTGTCTGTGATGGAGAGCAAAGCTGTGATAAAGTCTGTATAAGCTTGTCGTGCTGCTTCTATGATGACAGCACGGTCATTTGTTTGGGGAAGCCGATGGGGATAGAAGCCACCTTTTGCACCTGCAGGAACGATAACTGCATTTTTAACTTGTTGGGCTTTGACTAAGCTAAGCACTTCGGTGCGATAATCTAATGCACGGTCAGACCAACGAATGCCGCCACGAGCGATAGGTCCAAAACGCAAATGGACCCCTTCAACTTCTGGTCCATAAACAAAAATTTCTCGGTAAGGTCGCGGTTCAGGCAAACCTTCAATCTGGCGTGGATTTAATTTGGTGGCTAAAATACGCCGTGGATTTCCATCAGGAAGAGGCGTAAAGGCATTCGTTCGTAAACTCGCCTCGATAAGGTTACAATAACGGCGTAAGATCAGGTCATCATCTAAACCAGAGACTTTCCGTAATTTTTCTTCAATGCGCTTTTGAATAACTTGTTGGTTTTTTTCCCGTTCTTTTTCTGTATGGCTTTGATGAAATTTTAAATGAAATAAAGCATAAAGATCTTGGGTAATGTCAGGATATGCATTTAAAGTTTGGGCAACGCGATCTTGCGAATAAGGAATTCCAGCTTGTTGGAGATAGCGCCCATAATGGCGCAAAATAACAATTTCATGCCAATCAAGCTCAGCTGTTTGTGTGAGAGCATTAAAGCCGTCATTATCAGCATTTTGTGCCCAAATGGCTTCAAAGGTTTCGGCGTGTTTTTGCCCGTCTTTTTCAAAATCGATACAGCGCTGGAAAGTACTTTCCAGCTGCATATCATGAAGATACACAGAGCGCCCATTGCCATCTGGTAATTCAAGGGTTTGTTCAGCAATAACGCGAAACCCCATATTTTCAAGGAGTGGTACACGTTTGGAAAGGGCAAGAGCTTCATGGCGGTGAAAAAGCCGAAGAGAAATGTACTGTTTTTCTTTGTTTTGTGCGTGATAAAAGATAACGAAAAGGGGCTTTTCATCATGAAGACTTAGAATATGTCCGGCATCGTTAATAGCGTCTTCAGCTGAAAATAAATCACGATAGCTGTTGGGGAATTCACTGGCTAGACGTGTTTGTTGCTCTGTTATTTTCTGGGTAAGAGCGATGGCTTGAACCCTGTCTTCCCAACTTCGTGCAATCGAACGTACATGTTGTTCAAGTGTGGAGCGCTCATGAAGGGGAACAGTTTCGTTTCCTTTGCGATGGATGATATAATAGACACGTATAAGGGTGCTTTCCAAAAATAGCGGATAAGATTCAAAAAAGTCACCTTTATAAAGCTCAACAAAATGTTCGCCAACTTTTTCACGCAAGCTGCTGCTATATTGGTCACGCGGTACGTAGACAAGGATAGAAACAAAGCGTCCAAAAGAATCAGTGTGGGCAAGAACCCGTAAACGTGGGCGCTCATCTAATTGTAGAATAAGCTTAGTGTTTTCTGTCAATGTATCAACATCAGAGCGAAACATTTCATCTCTTGGATAGGTTTCTAAAGCACTGATGAGTGCTTTACCTGAATAATCGGCGTGATTGTGTCCAAGACGTTGAATAATAGTTCGGGCTTTTTCTTTTAAGAAAGGAATTTGCAAAATAGAACGTGTATAAGCTGAGGAGGTAAAAAGCCCTACAATGCGTAATTCTCCACAGAGTTGGTTTTCTTTATCAAAGATTTTAAGACCAATATAATCGAGCCAAACAGAACGGTGAATTTTGGAGCGGCTGTTCGCTTTTGTCACGATAAACAGATTATCGCTTTCCATGAAGGATAAAACTTCTTGAGGAGGTTCTTTCATGCTTTTATCGTCAACAATATGAATAGAAGCATCCGTGAGTATACCAAGTTCAATATTACTGGCTGTAAAGGATTTTAGGGGTTTTTGGTCTTTGATGAAGTTGTAAGTGCGCATACCAAGGAAAATGAAATTATCGTCCATTAGCCAGTGAAGAAATTCAATAGCTTTTTCGCCTTCTTGTTTGTAGTGTGGGGGAAGACTTATTTGGTAGGCATGAATCTGCTTTTCAACTTCTTCAAGCATAGGTTTCCAGTCTTGTACAGCAGCATTAACCTGTTCAAGAACTAAGGTGAGTTCATTTTCAAGTTTTTGTATTTGCTGTTTGTTTAATGACTCGATGTGAATTTGCATCAGACTGATGCGTTTTCCAGAAGCACAATCAATAATGGGGTGTGCAATCAAATAGATATGGTTTTTGTGTTGATTAAAAACATTTAAAATAGAATCGAGAAGAAAGGGTTTGTTATCATTGACAAGCGTGATAACGGTTATAGGTCTGTTACTACGGGTTAAATTTTGCTCAAAGCAGATGGTATTTTTTCCCGTCTGATGGAGATTAAAAGCTTTTACCGCGATGGCTGTGGCTTTTTGAAGTTCTTCATTTTCATAATAAGCAATATCTTCTTTATCGGTTTGGGCAAAAAGGATTTGTTCTATTTTATCTTGGGTGTTTTTTGTCTCTGTTTTTTTTGTTGCAACACATTCACTCTCCCTTTTTGCTCTTAAGGGGTCTTTAATTAAAAGCAGACCATTATATTTTTTATATACTGTAACACCTTCTTTCTAAAGAAAATAGCTCTTTATTTGGAAAGAATGAGTTTGTTTTTGCTATTTTTTAGTAATATTTTGCACTTTAAAGAAATATTTTGCTTCAAGGAAAGGGCACTTTTAGTATTTTTGTATGTTAATAGTTTGTTTTTTAAAATATACAAAATAAAAGTAAAAAAAGAAGCAAAAGTAAAGAGAGAATGGCGCGTTTACCAGAAAGACTTTTAAGTGGTTACCAAAACTTTATAAACAATCATTTTTTATATAAAATAGCAGATTATCAGCAATTGGCGATTGAGGGGCAGAAACCTGAAGTTTTGGTCATTGCTTGTTGTGATTCGCGTGCAGTACCAGAAATGATTTTTGATGCTAAGCCAGGGGAAATTTTCACCCTGCGCAACGTGGCGAATGTGGTTCCTCCTTTTTCTCCTGATGACCAATATCACGCAACATCAGCAGCTCTTGAATATGCTGTGCAATTGCTTGAGGTGAGACATATTGTCGTTTTTGGTCATGCCCATTGTGGAGGCATTCGTACTGCTCTTAATGAGACATATAAATCTTTATTATCAAATGATTTTATCGGTCAATGGATAAGTCTCTTAGCACCAGCAGCAGAAATCGTTTTGAATAATAAGTCGCTGTCTTGGCCAGAAAAACAGACGGCATTAGAGCAGCTTTCTATTCGCCATTCGTTGAGAAATTTAGAGACGTTTCCGTGGATTAAGCTTCGCAAAGATCAAGGTTTTTTGACATTGCATGGGGTTTGGTTTGATATCTCTAGCGGAAAATTATGGAGCATGGAACAGGAAACAGGTTGTTTTATGCGTGTTGAAGTTGAAAGTTTTGAAGTATAGTATTTGTTGTTTTTATTTCTTCGTATAAAAAGATATTTTATGATAAAACTTGACAAAGCTGGGGTTTTATTGTTTGAAGGAGCAAGCTTTCAGTGACAAAATTAACTTGGAGCCACCGACTGAGACCCCAGTTTAAGGGTATAAAGAGATCTCAGAGGTCAACATCCGACGGCGCGATGCGTTCTCGGATGCTATTTTGGTTTGTTTGTTATGCAACAATGAGGTAAATGATGTTTGAATCCTTGCAAGAGCGACTTGGTTCTATCCTGTCTCATTTGACGGGACGTGGCGCTTTATCGGATCAGGATGTTGTAGAGGCGCTGCGTGAAATTCGTCGCGCTTTATTGGAAGCTGATGTTGCTCTTGATGTTGTGCGCTCTTTTACCGATAGAGTTCGGGAAAAAGCTGTTGGGGCCGAAATCGTTAAATCAATTAAACCAGGCCAAATGGTGGTTAAAATTGTTCATGATGAATTGGTTCATATTCTTGGAAATGAAAGCGTTCTGAGTGATTTAAATGCACCAGCTCCAGTTGTTATCATGATGACTGGTTTGCAAGGTTCCGGAAAAACAACTACAACAGCAAAGCTTGCAAAACGTTTTACTGATAAGCACAATAAAAAAGTTCTCATGGCGTCATTAGATACACGCCGTCCCGCTGCACAGGAGCAATTGCGCCAATTGGGAGAGCAGGCAAAACTTGCAAGCTTGCCTATTATTGCGGGTCAGCTGCCCGTTGATATTGCATCACGTGCCGTGCAGGCTGCTAAATTAGGTGGTTATGACGTGCTTCTTCTTGACACAGCAGGACGTAATCATATTGATGAAGCTTTGATGCTCGAATTGGCTGAAATTAAAGCATGTTCCCTTCCTCATGAGATTATGTTGGTGGCTGATAGTTTGACGGGGCAAGATGCCGTTCATCTTGCTCGTTCTTTTGATGAGCGTGTAGGGATTACGGGGATTATTTTAACACGGATGGATAGTGATGGGCGTGGTGGCGCTGCTCTTTCTATGCGTGCTGTTACAGGTAAACCAATTAAAGCAATTGGAACTGGTGAAAAAATAGATGCTTTAGAAGAATTTCATCCCAGTCGTATTGCTGATCGTATTCTCGGAATGGGGGATATTGTTTCTTTGGTTGAAAAAGCTGCTGAAACAATGGATCATGAGAAAGCTGCTGCTTTTGCAAAAAAAATGCAAGCCGGAAAATTTGATCTGAATGATCTTGCAGAACAGTTGCAGAAAATGAAAAAACTGGGTGGAATGGGCGGTATTATGGGCATGTTGCCAGGAATGGGGAAGGTCAAAGATCAGATTGCGGCTGCGGGGTTTGATGATCGTTTGTTTGATCGTCAATTGGCCATTATTTCATCTATGACACCCAAAGAGCGGGCGAATCCAGAGCTTTTAAAACATAGCCGCAAACAACGAATTGCTAAGGGGTCTGGTACGACAGCGGCTGATATTAATAAACTTTTGAAGATGTATCGCCAAATGGCTGATATGATGAAAGCCATGGGTGGTAAAGGAAAAAGTGGTTTTATGGGAAAGATGTTGGGAGGCCTTGGTTCCAAAATGGGTTTTGGTGGTATGGGAAACTTGGGAGGGGATTCTCCAGCTATGCCGGATTTGTCGGGATTGGATCCAAAGCAATTCTCAACGCTTCAAAAGCAAATTGAAAATGGTAATGGAGGGAAGCTCTTGCCCGGACTTCCCAAGCGTGGACCTACTTTTCCTGGTCTTTCCAATGGCATTGTCGATGGGGGAAATTTTCCTCAGCATCCTAAGAAAAAATAAGATGTAAAGAGGGAAAGGAATATAATGCAGGAAACAGTATTAAACGAATTGGCACATTTACGAGCATCCATTGATAATTTTGATGCAACTTTGATTCATATCTTAGCAGAGCGGTTTCGTTGTACGAAAGCTGTTGGGCGCTTAAAAGCCCGTTATGATTTGCCTAAAGTAGATCCTCTGCGTGAGCAATATCAGGTAGCGCGTTTGCGGCAATTGGCTATGGATAGTGATCTTGATCCTGATTTTGCTGAAAGATTTTTAAAATTTATTATTAAAGAAGTTGTGAGTCATCATGAAGTTATTGCTGAAGAGCAAAAAACAAAAAAAGTCAATTTAAACGAAAGCCAGAGCTGACAATAGGAGATAAAATATGGCATTGAAAATTCGTTTGTCCCGTGGAGGTTCAAAAAAACGTCCTTACTATCATATCGTCGTTGCAGATGTTCGTAGTCCGCGCGATGGGCGGTTTCTTGAACGTGTTGGTGCATGGGATCCAATGTTGCCTAAAGATGGACCGAGGGTGAAACTTAATGAAGAACGTATCCAATATTGGCTTGGGCAAGGGGCTCAACCAACAGATCGCGTTTTACGGTTTTTAGATGCAGCTGGCTTGAAAAAGCGTCCAACTCGTAATAATCCACATAAAGGTGAACCGGGTAAAAAAGCACAAGAACGTATAGCAGCAGCAAAGCAAGCAGCAGAAGAAGCAGCGGCAGCGGCTGAAGCAGAATCTGCTTCAGCATAAGAAGCATGATTGTTTAATCAATGTGTTTTTAAAAGCTTTAGAAAAATAAATATTATCCGTTTTTGTCTATCAAAAACGGATTTTCATTAAAAAGCTGCTTGTTTAAATTGCGCCGTTTTTTTTTAAATCAATGGTTTTAAAAATCAATGGCGCGGCCTTTAATTTCCCAGTCTCCATAGCGGGAAGGGTCTTTGCCGCCGCGTCCGCCGTTTTCTAAAGGTTGTTCTTTTTTTGCTGCGCGTTTTCGTCTTTCTTCAGCTTCTTTAAGGGCGCGTTGTGCTGCGGGAGAAAGAGATTGCTGTTTAACGAAAGTTGCATTTTTTTTGCTTGTTTTCTCATCTTTTTTATTCATTTTACACCTATTCCATTGAAGAAGCAGAAAGAAAACACCATCATATAGTATTGATTGACTTTTATCATGGAGTTTTTTGAGTAATGAATATAATGCGTACAGCTATGCTTTTGGCTTTTTTAACTGCTCTCTTTATGGGAGTTGGTTATCTTGTTGGAGGGGGCGGTGGCATGGTCATTGCTCTTTTGATGGCAAGTGGTTTAAACTTTTTTTCTTATTGGAATTCAGATAAAATCGTTTTACGCATGTACGGGGCGCGTGAAGTTGATCAGCATTCAGCACCAGTTTATTATAAGATTGTAAGCGATTTAGCACAAAAGGCTTCTCTTCCTCAACCAAAGGTTTATGTTATTGAGAATGCACAGCCAAATGCTTTTGCAACGGGACGTAATCCGCAAAATGCAGCTGTTGCTGCAAGTACTGGGTTGTTAGAGCGGTTAAGCGCTGAGGAAATTGCCGGCGTTATGGCGCATGAGCTCGCACATATTGAGCATCGTGATACGTTAACAATGACTCTGACCGCAACGATTGCAGGGGCAATTTCAATGCTTGGTAATTTTGCTTTCTTTATGGGAGGACAGCGTAACTCTTCAGAAGGTTCTCATGGCGCTGGGGCAATTGGAGGATTTATTGCATTGCTCGTGGCGCCTTTTGCAGCGATGCTGGTGCAAATGGCGATTAGTCGTACACGGGAATATGCTGCGGATCGGAGAGGGGCTGAAATATGTGGTAATCCTTTATGGTTGGCTTCGGCATTGCGTAAGATTGCTGATGGGGGACGTGGGGTATATAATGAAGAAGCAGAGCATAATCCAGCAACCGCGCATCTGTTTATTATTAATCCTTTGAGCGGTGAGGGAGCGGATAGTCTTTTTTCGACACATCCAGCAACTGCAAATCGTATTGCTGCTCTTTATCAGCAAGCAGAAGAGATGAAAGGGGCTCTTGCCAAAAGTGTGGGATGGAATAAAGAAGACGCTATACATGAAAAAAGCAGCGGGATGAACTATGGAGATTTTCATAGTGGTCAGGCTCATGCATTAGGTGAGAAAGAAAATAGTTCTTTTCAGCGTGTTACAAAACGTCCTTCTTGGCTTCGTTATGAAAATTCAAAAAGATCTCGTTCATAGAATTATTGAGGGAGCTCTTGAGAAAACTGTGATATAAAGGTGGTGGTTTGAAACACAAAAAAGCGGGGCATGTGTCTGAAAAAAATGTTCCAGGATTAGCTGTTCGACAGGTGTGTGTGCGTCTTTTGGGGGCGGTAGTTGATAAGTACACGCCTCTGTCTGGTTTGACGGATAATGAACACGGACATCCACAATATTTGAAGCTTTCACAACGAGATCGTTTGTTATGTCGGGCTATTTTAACAGCTTCATTGCGTCATCGAGGGCAGATTATGGCGGCTCTCTCACGCTTTTTGGTGCGTCCTTTGCCTTCACAAGCACTTTCACTTCAGCATCTTTTGCATATCAGTGTTGCACAAATTCTTTATCTTGATATTCCCGATCATGCGGCTATTGATTTAGCTGTGCGTGTGGCGAAACTTGATCCTCGAATGCGCCGTTTTTCAGGGGTGGTGAATGCTCTTTTGCGCAATGTTGCACGTGAGGCAGAGCCTTTACGTCAACAAGTTCCTACCATTGAAGGTGTGCCAGCGTGGTTTGGACAGCTTTTAATATCAGCTTATGGAACAGAAAAGGCACATCAGATTATCGCAATTCAAAGTGTGGAACCTCCTTTCGATTTGACAGTGAAATCTGATAGTGGTGGATGGGCTGAAAGGCTTGGCGGTGTGGTATTGCCCAATGGTTCTGTTCGATTGAAGCGTCTGGAGTGTTCTGTTTCTGATTTACCAGGCTATCGTGAAGGGTCTTGGTGGGTCCAAGATTTTGCAGCAGCTTTGCCTGCTTGTTTACTTGGGAGTATTGAGGGTAAACGCGTTGCTGATCTTTGTGCGAGCCCTGGGGGAAAAACAGCACAATTGGCTTTGCAAGGGGCAGAGGTGACAGCAATTGAGCTTTCTGCTAACCGCGTAAAGCGTTTAAAAGAAAATATGGAACGGCTTCATTTTTCAGTTCACATTTGGCAGGGCGATGTGAGAAATTTCTATCCCACACAGCTTTTTGATGCAGTTCTTCTTGATGCTCCTTGTTCTTCTACAGGAACAATCCGTCGTCATCCGGATATTTTATGGACGAAATCGAGGGAAGATATCGTCAAGTTAGTGGCGTTGCAATATGATTTGCTTGTCGCAGCAATTTCTTTGGTAAAGGAGGGGGGACGGATTGTTTTTTCCAATTGTTCATTGGCAAGAGAAGAAGGTGAAGATCTTATTGAAAAAATTTTATCGACACGCAATGACATTGTTTTAGACCCTATTTATCCAGAGGAAATGGGAGCACTGGAACATTTGCTTTGTGGGGGGATGTTACGGACAACGCCTGCGGATTTTTGTCATAAAAATTTTGATGCTGAGAAAACCGTATTTTTAGGAATGGATGGTTTTTTTGCTGCGCGCTTACGAAAAATTGCTTAATTAACGCTTCATTTACAAAAATGGTCGAAATTGTATTTGATTCAGCATAAATGGAGATAAAATTTTGGCGGTTGCGGTAAAAGCTCCTCAGGTAAAAGTGGCAGCCTGTATCGATACGATACAGAATGTTATGCGGCGTTTATGGGTTGGACCATTGTTTCGTTGGCGGTTTTCAGGGTTTCGTCCTCATAAAATTTTAGCGCATCCCATGGATTTGCATGTAGCTGATCCGATGATGGCGCATGAATTTTATCATGGTCGTTTTGCTTTTGCTGGTCACATTGTTCATTCTGGTGCTGTTTCTCCGTTTTCATTGGTTCCACCAACGCTAGAATGGGAAGCGGCTCTACATGATTTTCATTGGTTGCGCCATATGGAGGCAGCAGGAAGTGATTTAGCTTCTGCACATGCACGCTCTCTTTTAGAAGACTGGTTTGACCATGCTGGTAAGAAGGTAAAAGGGCTTGCTTGGAGTGATCCTGTTGTGGCGCGGCGCTTGATTTCATGGATTTGTCATTCGAAAATGTTGTTAGAAGGGGCAAGTGAACGGTTTGAAAAACGCTTTTTACGTGCACTTGGTTTGCAATTTCGTTATTTGCGCGTAACAATTTGTAGTATGGAGCACAATGATCAACGTTTACAAGCAGCAGTGGCTTTGACATTCGCATCTCTTGCTTTGCCTGTTTCAGCGGCAGTGAAAAAAAAGGTACAAACCACACTTATAGAGGAGCTTTCCCGTCAAATCCTAGTTGATGGTGGGCATATTTCCCGTAGTCCTGTTATTTTGCTGAATTTGTTATCGGATTTATTGTCGTTACGGCATCTTTTTATGCGTAGCAATGAAACAGCACCCCGTATTTTGATTGATTCTGTTGAGCGTATGTTGCCAGCTTTACGATTCTTTATCCATGAGGATCAAACGTTGGCCCATTTTAATGGGGTTGGTCCCCTTGTATCGGAACGGTTATCATCACTTTTGGAGCTTGATGAAACAGGAGGACATCCTTTTAGTTATGCCCGTTATTCAGGATTTCACCGCTTAAAAGCCAATCAAACAACAGTGCTTGCAGATACAGGAAAGTTTCCACCCCGCTCTGTAGCACAGCAGGCTTGTTCGGGGTGTTTGTCTTTTGAAATGTCTTCACAAGGGCACCGTTTTATTATCAATACCGGTGTTAATCCTGATGGGCGGGAAGATTATCGACATTTAGGGCGTGTTACTGCAGCACATTCAACAGCTACGCTTAATGATTGTTCAGTAGGTGCTTTTTATCATAAAAAGAAAAATGGCGCGCCATTTTTGTTTGATGGACCAACAGATGTTCAAGTGTGCCGTATAGAGGATTCAGAGAAGACGGGTTTTATTGCGAGTCATAATGGTTATATGCGACCCTTTAATCTTATTCATGAGCGTGGTCTTATTTTGGCGACAAATGGAGATATGATTGAGGGTTTTGATCGCTTTTTTATGCCCAATAAAGGGGGAAAGAGACACAAGAGTGTGCAAAATGAAAAAAATCATGTTGCTGTTCGGTTTCATCTTCATCCACAAGTTGAAGTTAACTATGATGGCAAACGTGTATGTTTAACCGTAAAGAATGAGAACGTGAAGAGCGAACAAGTATGGTATTTTATATCGCCTGACGCAGATATTTGTCTTGAAGATTCGATTGATTTTGCAGAATTAACAGGTCCACAACGGACACAACAGATTGTTTTATATTTTCGTCCAGCATTTCAGGAAAAAGTTCGTTGGCGTTTTATCCGTAAAGCGTTTGATAAAAAATTAGAACATTATTCCAACCCATAGTATATTGCGTTTTATCTTGCGTGTCGCAAAACATTATCGTTTATTGTGGTAATATTCTCAAAATTTGAAGATCATATCAATTTTATACATGAAGAGTTTTGTTAGAGTATGGGTTGGATGTTTTTAGGCAAGGTTTGCTCATAGAATCTCATGAGGTGATGCTAAAAGGGATTGGCTCCAGAAAAAAAGTTTTTGGAAAGACCATTGTTGACAGATGAGTACTGGTTAAGGATCTTCATATCTTTAAAGATATGGAGAGAAAATTAAGCCGTTGCTTATCTTCGATAAGTTTTTAAGTGTGCTGTTGGGATCAATATTTATCTCTGAGAGAGTTGCATTAATAGGGCTACACTCCTCACGAAAAACAGAGCGCTATTGTATTGTATATTCACGGACTTATTTTAAAGAAAAATTCCTTAATGCTTCCAAGCCTATTTTGCGACGATGCCCGTGATGGGTATAACGGTAAATCCATTAAGCACCCCCCATCTTTATGCTTATGAAGGAGCAGTTCGGCACTATCACACTATTTATCAGTGCCCAATGTTTGTAACAGTTCTTGGCACTAGAGATGGTTCATAAGAGGCATTTTTAGCCTTTTCTTAATAGTTTTTATCCATACAGCTCTCCCCGCTTGTAACGTGCAGGCGAATGGTTTTGGTTGATTCAACATACATAGATTTTAAATGGAAGAATCTCACGGTATTCGGAGTTCTAATTCAATATGAATAACGCTAAATTATCATTATAAATCAAATGTTGTATATCACAGAAACACTGAAAATTTGAGAAACAATACACAGCAATGGCTGAGAAAAACAACTCTTCTGCTCTTTATTATTATTATACTACAAATGAAGGCGTAATAACAAATCACAAAATGCACGCTTTTTCAGAGCAAAGCATTCTCTCAAATATCTCAAACAACTTTCATAAAGATTTACGCGAATAACGTCGTGCAATTGAATCAATATCACCTCGACAAATTCCAAGATCGCTGAGTTCATATGTTGAAAGACGACTTAACGCATTAACGGTTCGACGATAACGGCGCCAATTACTATAAAAACGTAGAATATTCATATCCTCTACTCAAACTTTTCATTACACTCTTTAGTTTAAGAATAGAGCATATTACTAAAAAGAGTTGTGTTATAATATCATAACAGGTATGCATCTACATACAAGATAGCATCCCTTTAACATTTTCCTCATGTGAAAGGGCAACCATTAAAAATATCAACAAGAACAATATTCTTTCCCTAAACAATGGCTAAATTATGTGCATTTTCTTCGGTGATAAACTTCTTCACGTGTAGATTCTTTGGATTGAATAACTTCTTCCATTTCAATAGTTATCAATAGTTATACGATGATTATGAAAAATTCCTTGAAACATTTGTCTTATACGAAGAGGGAATCAGCAAAATTATTAATGGCGGAAGTGTCGTGTTCCTGTAAAAACCATTGCTAAACCCTGTGCATCAGCAGCGGCGATAACTTCTTCATCACGCATGGAGCCTCCTGGTTGAATAATTGCTGTTGCCCCTGCTTCAGCTGCTGCTAATAAACCATCTGCAAAAGGAAAAAATGCATCTGATGCAACAACAGATCCTTTTGTAAGGGTTTCTGTTAAGCCTGCTCTTTGCGCACTTTCTGCTGCTTTACTTGCAGCAATTTTTGCTGAATCGATGCGGCTCATTTGTCCGGCTCCAATTCCAACTGTTGCGCTATTTTTCGCGTACACAATAGCATTTGATTTAACGTGTTTTGCTACACGAAAAGCAAATTGAAGATCACGCATTTCATCTTGAGTTGGTGCCCGCTTTGTCACTACTTGCAATTTAAGATCATCCACCACCACGTTATCACGTGATTGCACTAAAATGCCTCCTGCAAGTGTTTTCGCAAGAAGTCCTCCACAGCGTGGATCAGGAACTCCACCTGTAATGAGCAAACGAAGATTTTTTTTCTTGGCAATAATTTCACGTGCCGCCATTGTGGCATCAGGAGCAATAATCACTTCTGTGAAAATTTTAACAATTTCTTCAGCACATTCTTCATCAAGGGTTTGATTTAAAGCAACAATTCCACCAAATGCCGATACATTATCACACATAAGAGCTTTCAAATAAGCGTCTTTCAAATTTTCTCCTTCCGCAACACCACAAGGATTGGCATGTTTAATAAGAGCGACAGCAGCGGTTTTTTGCGGATCAAATTCTGCCACAAGCTCAAAGGCTGCATCTGTATCATTCAGATTGTTATAAGAAAGCGCTTTGCCTTGTAAAAGTTTTGCTGTTGCAATACCAAAACGTTTTTCATTATTGCGATAAAATGCTGCCTGTTGATGTGGATTTTCCCCATAGCGCATAACACTTTCAAGATGACCGGAAAAACTCTGCCATGATGGAATTTCAATTTTTAAATCCCGTGCAAACCACGTTGCTATTGCCGTATCATAGGCAGCGGTGTGTGCATAAGCGCGCATTGCTAGCTGATGACGCATAGATAAGCTTAAACATCCATTATGCTGCTTTAATTCAGCTAGAATCGAATCATAATCTTTTATCGCTGTTACAACACCGGTATAAGCATAATTTTTTGCCGCGGCGCGAATCATCGCCGGTCCACCGATATCAATATTTTCAAGAATCGTTTGCCCATCGGCTCCCGATAGGATCGTCTCTTCAAAAGGGTAAAGATTCACCACCAAAAGATCAATTCCATGAATGCTGTTCTTTTCCATAGCTTCCCTATGGCTAGGATCTTCTCTTACCCCTAACAAAGCACCATGAATCAAAGGATGGAGTGTTTTTACACGCCCATCCATTATTTCAGGAAATCCGGTAACTTCAGCAACATCTTTTACGGGTAAACCAGCTGCTATGAGGGTTTTTGCTGTTCCTCCTGTTGAAATTAATTCAACATTGTAAGTAGCATGAAGGGCTTGTGCAAAAGCAACCACACCCGTTTTATCAGACACAGAAAAGAGAACACGACGAACCCGATGAAGATCAGGTATGGGAAAATTTTTGGCAACAACACCCATAACAGAAGCCTTAAAAATGAAAGAGTTAAAATTCTAGTAAAACACGCTTATACGTTTATAGCATAAGCCTTTAGCAAAATACACTGAAAGGATAAACTGTCTTTTTAGAATATAGGATGCTCACCTTTTTCTATTATCCTGTAAAAACCTCTCATTTGAGGTGTGGTGATAGGTATAAAAGTCGCGTTGAGAAATTAAATGTTTTTTTTGTTGCTTATAACTCAACATCTCATCTTCATAGCAGTTGTGAAACAAAAAATGCCTCCGTATGTTCTCTGCTATATTAGCTTTTATACTATATGAAGGCGAAAGTATTGCGTATATCAATTGGAATAATCTCTGAAATGGGAAACAATCTAATGAAACAAGAATATAAAATTATAAAGGCAAAAATGAGTGCCTATCTTTCCTATCATTTTTAAATTTGGCTTTATGTTTTTCAAAAGCGTTTATGACAATGTTTTTTAAGAGTGAATTTTTTATAGAGTGGAGATAATGCATTGCTTCACATTTTTGGGCATTACATTTTTAATGAATAAACCCTCGTTTTATGATGATTTTTTAAAGAGTGTCGCGTAAATCTTTTGTGAATGGTATAAAGATCTATTGTATGCCTATGATCTTTATTTAACAAAGGCGCAAGTTGGTAGATTTTATTCTCTTTATCAGTTTTCAAGATTCTAAAAATTTTTGTTACTTGAGATGTAAGAGGTATTTTTTTAGTTTTTTTGCCGTAGCAGAAAAAGAAAACCTCCTAACACACCAGCAGCTAAAATAAACCACGTGATTGCATAAACGAGATGATTATTTCGAAAATGAATAATCGTAAGACCAACGACGGGAAGATTTGCTTGTGGAGATGTTTTTCTGGCATCAATGAAATAAGGAGCAACAGTGGACAAACCAAGTTTTTGTGCCATAGCGGGGAGATCGCGCGTATACCATAAATTCTTGTCAGGATTATTTTTACGCGGGAAAAATCCATTTTTTTCACTCATGCGTAATAAACCTATAATCATTGTTTGTTCTGTGTCCGTGGTAGAATTTTGCTGAGATGAGGCATTTGTATGCGATTTCTCTGAGTTTTGAAAATTATTACGTTCATCCATGGGGATAAAGCCACGGTTGATAAAGATCAGTGTATTATCAGCAGTTTGTAAAGGAGTCAAAACCCAATAGCCTGTAGTATTTTGAGCGGCAGCAGTGACTAAAATATTTTTATCTGTTAAAAATTTTCCTGTGATAACAACAGGTTGATATTCATATTTTTCAAAAGTAACATCTGACCATTGATTTTTTTTGGGGGCTTTTATGGGGGGTAAATGAATGCGCTGATTAGCACTGGTGATAAGATTTGTTTTCCAGTTTAACCGTTGTACTTGCCATATACCTAATGCACTGAAGAGAAGAAAAAAACAAATACATAAAGTTCCAAATAAAAAATAAGAAAAACGGCAAGAATTTCCCTGAAGCTTTGTCATGGGGGGCCCTTTTTTGCTCATGATTTATGCTTCCTTTCGGGACAATAGGCTTTTATTCTAACATGGTATGTATTTAAAAAAAACATTTTGTACGCTTTTTGGCGGAATTTGCACGTCTTATTGAGGAAAAAGATGAAAAATGAGCCCGTAAGAGATGAAAAAGGTTTTATAAAAGACTTGACCTTTTGTTGTCGACCCCCTATTAGAAAGAAACTTCCCAATGATGCCCGTTCAAGGTTGCATTGCGCGTGTTTTGCGTTCATTGTGTCCTTTGGGTATGGGGATTTGAAAGTTTCTTAGAGTTTAAGGGTGAAGTTTATGTCTCGTGCATGTGAATTGACAGGGAAAACGGTTCTGTATGGTAATAATGTTAGCCATGCGAATAATAAGACACGGCGTCGTTTTTTACCAAATCTTTGCAATGTGACATTGATTTCAGAGGTGTTACAGCAAAGTTATCGCTTGCGTATTTCAGCAAGTGCATTGCGTTCTGTTGAGCATCGTGGTGGCCTTGATGGTTTTTTAGTTAAAGCAGATGATAAAGAGTTGTCGCAACGTGCGCGTTTGCTAAAACGCCAAATCATTAAGAAAAAAGCTGAGCAAGAAGGTGAGCAAAAGGCTGAACAGGCAGCGTAATTGTTAGCGCCATTCTTTTTGGTTTATTAACGCTTTGATTTCGGTTTTCTGTTCTAGAAGTTAAGTTTTTTGCAGGTTGATCGTTTCATTTTATTTGGTTCCATATCCCAGGTTAAAAAAAATGTCTTCAAGCGGTCCTTTATTAGAACAGCAAAAGAAAAGGTATGTTGTTTTTTCTATTTTTGCAATGTGCCTTGCTGTTACGGCTTCTAATATTTTGGTTCAATATCCTGTCTATTGGTTTGATTTAAATGAGCTGTTGACTTATGGGGCTTTTACCTATCCATTTGCTTTTCTGATCAATGATTTAACCAATCGTTTTTATGGTCCATCTGCGGCGCGGCGTGTGGTTTATGCTGGTTTTTTTGCGGGGGTCTTTGTTTCTTGGATATTGGCGACACCACGGCTTGCCCTTGCTTCTAGTTTTGCATTTTTATTTGGGCAACTCCTTGATATTGTTGTTTTTACTCCTTTACGACGTAAAACATGGTGGAAAGCACCTTTAGCAGCAGCGTTGGTTGGTTCAGCTTTGGATACAGTGCTGTTTTTTGCTCTTGCTTTTTCTAGCTCGTTTTCTGTTCTTGATAAGATAACAGGGTATGCTGATAGTTCACTGGTGGAGAGTACTGTTTTGGGAGGGATAGGCATACCAGTTTGGCTATCGCTTGCTTTTGGTGATTTTTCGGTAAAAATTATTATGAGCCTGTTGATGTTGATTCCTTATGGGACAATTCTTAATATTGTAAAGCTTCCTCTTTATCAAAGTCATTCAAAGGATGATTCTTCTTTTGTTTGTCACAAATAATGATTTTTGTCTTTTTTTCATGAAGCCAAGAAAATTGTACGCTATGCTTGGTGTGGCACGTTATTTATAATGGATACTTTATCATTTGCCAACTTAAGTAAGAGTTCCAACACAAAACGCGTTTTTTATTTCAAAATTCTCTTGTGAGGAAAAGATAAAGTCATTTGTTTGAGAAGGGGCTAATATACTTTTTACAAATGATTAAATGTGACAGAAATTGCAACTGATGTTTATTAATAGATTGATTTAAAATGATAACTTATATTTTTCATTTGAGTGAAAGAGCTCAATATCATAAAATTTTACGCGTTTTAAATACTCTTATATTGAGTTAATAAAAATCATTTGCTTGCCTATGTTATAAGAGGAATTGGCGTGCGGACAACGTCATTTGAGAAAGCAATACTCTTATGAAGAGCTTTAATGTAATAGAAGTGCAATATTAGGCGCTGGAAGTATATTGATTTATCTTAAAAACATTGGAAGCTTGAAAGTAGGATTTTGCTTTTGGCTTGTAGCTTGTAAAGTAAAGGATGATTCTGGATTTTGCATTATGCCATATATGGGCGCTGTCGTGAAATAAGCTTGGAAGCAAGGAAGAATGTTTCTTTAAAGTAGGAGTGCGGATAAGATATATAATGGTGTGTTCTTTTTCGTGAATGAAGTAATATTCTTTTTTTCGTGTTTTTCTTATATTTTATGTGAGTAAAGATTTTTTCTTTTATCTAGGAGATGGGAGCTTATGTTGATAGATCACCCGTGGTGAGTACTGTTTTGGGAAGGTTAGGAACAGGTTGGCTCTCGCTTGCTTTAGCGATTTTTCGGCAAAAATCGCTATGAATCCATTTATGCTGATTCTTTTATAAAATAATTCTTAGTGTTTAAAATATCCTCTTTGGATGATTCTTTTTTTGCGTATAATAAATACAACTTTTATCTTTTTGTGTTACTGAAGGTGAAAGTCTATGCATTATATTTTCTGTGAGAGCAGCACTTTAGAGCTATGTCTAGTGGAGATATTTTTCTATATACGTGTATTTCAATATTTAAATATAATGAAATAACACAAGATCGAGACAAAAACGGGTAATTATTCAGTCTTTTAATTTGAATGGCACTCTGGGATATGGACGTAAATGAAAAATTCCAAGAAAAGTTTTATCAGTTGCACTAAAACCAGAAAGTAAAAACAAACTCATTATAATTTTTGAAGATGGTTGGAGCATTTCTTTTAGGATTCATAATGCATCCAGTAAAGTAGAAGCTTCTTTAAAGTTCGATATTCAATTTGTGGGATTATCTTCTCAGGTTGTTAGTCATCAAATTCCGATGGTTTAATGATAGAGATAATTTTTTAAATGTAATCGTTGCTGATTTAAGGCAGGTTTATTTCTTATGAAAATGAGTCCTTTTATCACTAAAAAGTATTTCTAATTGTTTTGTTATGGCGTCGGCGAGTTCTTCAGCATTCATAATTGTTACAGCACGTTGATAATAACGTGTGACGTCATGACCAATTCCAATGGCAATGAGTTCGATAGGGGAGTGTGTTTGGATTTCTTGAATCACTGCGCGTAAGTGTTTTTCTAAATAATTGCTGGCGTTGACCGATAGTGTCGAATCGTCAACAGGAGCGCCATCAGAAATGACCATGAGGATGCGACGTTGTTCACGCCGTGATAAAAGGCGTTGATGAGCCCAAATCAAAGCTTCTCCGTCGATATTTTCTTTTAATAATCCTTCTTGCATCATCAAACCTAAATTGCGTCGTGCGCGACGCCATGGGGTATCAGCACTTTTATAGATGATATGGCATAAATCATTGAGGCGTCCAGGATTATGGAGTTTGTTTTGGGTAAGCCATTGTTCGCGCGATTTGCCCCCTTTCCAAGTTTTGGTGGTAAAACCTAAAATTTCAACTTTGACACCACAACGCTCAAGAGTTTGTGCCAAAATATCAGCACAACTTGCAGCAACGCTAATGGGGCGTCCGCGCATTGAGCCAGAATTATCAATGAGAAGTGAAACAACTGTGTCCCGAAATTGGGTGTTGCTTTCCATTTTAAAAGAAAGGGGTTGCATGGGGTCAATAATTAGACGTGGAAGCCGTGCTGTATCAAGATATCCTTCTTCAAGGTCAAAGTTCCAGTTGCGATTTTGTTGCGCCATCAAGCGGCGCTGGAGACGGTTTGCTAAACGTCCAACGATGTTTTGGAGATGATTGATTTGCTTATCAAGATAACGGCGTAAGTGATCTAACTCGTTTTCAGAACAAAAATCTGTTGCTTCCAAAATTTCATCAAATTGACGGGTGAAGATTTTATAATTGCCAAGTCTTTCCATTTGTTCCGAATCAGAAAAAAGGTGTTTGGGTTTGCTCGGCTTTTCTTGCCAAGGTCCATTTTTTTGCTCGCCGTCATCTTGATCATTGTTGTTTGATTGTGTCGCTTGTGTTTTTCCGTCATCTTGCACATCACTTTCTTGTTCAGTGCTGGTTTGTTCTTCACTTTGAGCGTGTTTTTTGTTTTTACTCTCTTCTTCTCCTTGGTCTTGAGGTTCACACGCATTTTTTAATTTTTTATTGTTTTCACTGTTAGAAGCTTCAGCTTGTTGCACTGTCATTTTGAGTGTAACAAGCATTTGGCGAACAATCTGTGCAAAATCTTGTTGGTTGTAAATATGATGTGGGAGTTCATTGAGTTCTGCTGCTGCTTTTTGTTCGAGTTCTTGACGCCACAGTTCTAAGACAGGACCGGCTTCTCTTGGAGCTGCGCGCTTTGTTATTTTTTCACGCAATAAAAGTGCAATTGCTTCTTGGATGGGGGCTTCACTTTGGTTGCTAATCTTATGATAATGGGCTCTTTTGTATTTATCGGCGAGCATGATATCAAGATTTTTTGCAAGCCCCTCCATGGCTAAAGTACCAATTGCTTCAACACGTGTTTGTTCTAAGGCATCAAAGACAGCACGTGCTTCTGATTCTAGTGGAGAAAATTGCATGTGAATGCGGTTATCATGCCATGCTTTGCGCAGAGCCATGGAATCACCTAATCCGCGAGTAATGGTGATGTCTTTATTCGTTGCGTATTGAGGTAATTCTGGTAAACGCGCGCAACTTTCGCTTAAAGATGGTCGGTTATGACTAAAGGAAACTTCAAGGTTGTTTGTGCCTGCAATTGCACGCATACAGGTGGAAAGTGCTTTTTTAAAAGCTTCAAT
Organism: Bartonella sp. CL162QHHD; assembly: GCF_042195435.1. Taxonomy (NCBI): domain Bacteria; kingdom Pseudomonadati; phylum Pseudomonadota; class Alphaproteobacteria; order Hyphomicrobiales; family Bartonellaceae; genus Bartonella; species Bartonella sp. CL162QHHD. The sequence goes on along the minus strand of NZ_JBHIOG010000061.1, from coordinate 17,303 downwards.
ATTAAGAGTGTTGTTGGAAGAATCTTTTGCCGGATTTTTGTTGTCGCCAATATCGGTAGCCATGAGTGACAGATTCCTTAAGGCGAAACACCATGAATAAGTGATTCGGGAAGCTCTTGTCCAAAGGCGCGTTGATAAAATTCTGCAACAGTGGCACGTTCGAGTTCATCACATTTATTGAGAAAGGTTAATCGGAAGGCAAAGCCGACATCTTGAAAAATCGTTGTATTTTCTGCCCAAGTAATGACGGTACGTGGACTCATGACAGTTGAAAGATCTCCATTGATAAAAGATTGGCGTACCATATCAGCAACATGAACCATTTGTGAAATTATCTTTTTTCCTTCAGTCGTTTGAAAGGATTTGACCTTTGAACAAATGATATTAACCTCTTTATCATGGGGTAAATAATTGAGTATCGTAACAATAGACCAGCGGTCCATTTGAGCTTGATTGATCTGTTGGGTACCATGATAGAGACCAGTTGTATCACCAAGACCAATGGTGTTTGCTGTTGCAAAAAGACGAAAGGCTGGGTGTGGAGAGATGACTCGGCTTTGATCAAGTAAGCTTAGTTTTCCAGAGGTTTCAAGAACGCGTTGGATGACAAACATAACATCGGGACGCCCCGCATCATATTCGTCGAAAACAAGAGCAATATTATTTTGATAAGCCCATGGCAAAATGCCTTCTTTAAATTCAGTGATTTGTAAGCCATCTTTTAAAACGATAGCGTCTTTTCCTACAAGATCGATACGACTTACATGACTATCGAGATTAATGCGAAGACAAGGCCAATTGAGACGTGCAGCAATTTGTTCAATATGCGTTGATTTCCCTGTACCGTGATAGCCAGAAACCATTACACGGCGGTTGAAGGTAAAACCTGCGAGAATCGCTAAAGTTGTTTGCTGATCAAAAAGATAATCAGAATCGATATCAGGAACATGGGAACTTTTTGTGCTAAAAGCAGGGACTTTCAGATCTGTTTCAATATGAAATAGATCGCGAGCACAAAGTGTAATATCGGGCAAATTTTCAACGGTAAGATTTGTCATTATGTTTCTGGAAGGGAGAGGATGCTATTTATTCATTAGAAACGATACAAGAGTTAGAGTATTTATGCAATGCTCTATAATGAGAGCCTTAGATATTGAAGAAAGATTTTTTACGTATTCTATAATGTTTTGCAAAAAAAGTAACATTTTGCGCAAATAATGATGGTCTAAATGAAAATAGACTCATATAAGCGCATGTTTTCAGCACAAACCAGACTTTTTTAGCAAATTATAAGCATGTAAAACATCACGAAAGCGCTCTTCTGAAGCACGATTACCACCATTGGAATCAGGATGGTGCTTTTTTACCAACTCTTTATATTTCATTTTGATGTCTTCTGCTGAAGCGTTTGCCTGTAGTCCCAGTGTATCAAAAGCTTTTGCTTCTAAGGGCTTTAATTTTCGTGAGAATTTATTGCTTGAATGCTGCCCAGTAAAAAGCGTGAAGGGATCGCGCATACGATTTTGATAGGCAGCTGTTCCAGAGCGAATCTTTGCATAATTAGCGGCTGTTTTTTTCGATGTACCATTGCTCAGATCTGTAGGCCATGTCGGACGATGTCCTGTGAGAGCATCCTTTTGAAATTTTGCGATATCTTTATTGCTAAGACCAGAGAAGTAATTAAAATTTTTATTATAGGCGCGTACGTGTTCAATACAAAAATATAAATATTGTCCTTCGTGATTTCGACCTGCTGGTGCTTTATGGGCCCCTGTTTTTTCACAACCTTCCCACTGACACTGTTGTGCTTCTGGCTCAGCGTTTTGTTTTTTATTTGAGCTTATGCGAATTGAATCGAATAATTTAGATGTTATTGTCATATTATTGGTTTATGCAAAATTGATTAATTTTACAAGAATTGACTTTTGAAAAATTTGTTTTCACACTTATTCTATTATGAAAAAGGTGTATTTTGGCACGTTCATTTTGTTTGAGGAATGAAAAATGTTTATAGAAACAATAATCCAGAGAAAGCTTCAGGATGCTTTTCATCCGCAAAAGCTTGAAGTGATTAACGAAAGTCATCTTCATGAGGGGCATTCTCATAATGAACATGCTTTTGATGGTAAAGGAGAAACACATTTTCGAGTGAAAATTTTATCTTCTTCTTTTTCTAATATGACACGCGTAGAAATACATCGAGCGATTTATAAAGTTTTACAAGAAGAGTTAGCTACTTGTGTCCATGCTTTGGCACTTGAGGTTGAAACACTCTAATTTTTTGATGAGACACTTTTAGGAACGGGGATGGGCCTTTTGATAAATTTTTAACAAATGGTCTGTATCGACATGGGTATAGATTTGTGTGGTGGAAAGACTAGCGTGCCCAAGAAGTTCTTGAATCGTGCGCAAATCTCCCCCCCGTGATAAAAGATGGGTGGCAAAAGAATGGCGCAGTGTATGAGGCGTTGCAGTTTCTGGTAAACCAAGGCTTGCTCGTAAGTTGCGTACAGTTTTCTGAATAATGGCGGGCTGTAGGGGACCGCCTCGTGCCCCGCGAAATATGGGTTGGTTATCCACTAAAGGATATGGGCAACATTTGAGATAATTTTGTACAGCTTCGTAAACAATTTTGATGAGAGGAACAAGGCGTGTTTTTCCACCTTTTCCTGTTATAAATAAACTTGTTTTTTCAGGATCAGAAAATTGTTCTGGTGTGAGGCTTAAGGCTTCTGATATTCGCATTCCACAGCCATAGAGAAGCATGAGGACAGCCGCATTACGAGCGCTAATCCAAGGTTCATTTTCTAGCTGGTTTTCTTGTTTGACTATGTGAAGTGCTGATTTGATCGCTAAAGGTTTTGGGAGCGATCTTGGGTGTTTGGGGCTTCGGATAAGTTGAGCCGCCGGAACATTGACGATTCCTTCACGTGATAGGTACTTGAAAAAAGAACGGATGCCTGCTACTCCGCGGCTTAAAGAACGAGCACTTACATTGTTTGTACGCCGATAAGCAAGATAAGCACGCAAGTCACTGATGCGTAAATGAGCAAGATCTGTAAGGGTTGGTGTATGACTTAAGTGTTGACAGAGAAAAGACAAAAATTGCCGCGTATCACGTTCATAGGCTTGCACTGTTTGTGCTGACATACGACGTGTTTGGGTAAGACACTCTAACCAATTTTTCCTTGCGTTTAAAATTGCATGGTCTGCTGGAATGAGAGGAATATTTTCATCTTTTCTCTTGTCGTTTTTGATAGGCATTATCTAGTTGAGAGTTTCTTTCTTTTTAGATTTTTCATCGTTAGAATGACCATTCTTGTTTTGGGGTTGCTCTTCACGATTGATAAGTTGCTTTTCACCTTTGAGAGAGAGTATTTTCACAAGATTGTGCGTTGACATCAAATGCGCAAAAATTAATCCTAAAAAGCCATTTTTATGAAGTTTGGCAAGTTGGCTTGCTGATAATTTATTCAATTTTTCTTCATCAACAACCCAAAAATGTTCTAATTGAGCTGAGAGACCTTTATCGTTTTTCACATTGATAGATTTTTGGCTTAGAAGATCCATTTCTACAAGAGCATCAATAAACTCAGAGGTTTTTTCCATAGCGATTTTAAAACTTTCAAGAAAACGAATACGTTCTTCCATAAAAGGAGAAATAGAGCCGTCGGAATTAAAAAGTTCTGTTCCTGCAACTTCATTAAACATACCTGACTGTTGATCAAAGCAAACAGAAAGTTCTTTTTCATTGCTAATTTGTGCCAAAACAAAAGGATAGCGACGGACAAAAGCAGGAACATAAGTATTATTTTTCCAACTTTTATCAGAAGCGATATAGTCATTTTCGTCATTAGAAAGGCCGACAAGAGCTGCGGATGTGTAGTGCCGTTTTTTTTGTTCATCTTCGGCGCACATAAATAAAATAGGATAGTCTAGTGCTGCTTGAAAATATTCAGTACTTGCTAAAGGAACCCAGTGAGTATCCTTGGCAAAAGACATATCACTTGGAGGAGCAAATTTTAGATTTTTATGGGAAACTTTGTTGATTGGCGTGATATCTTTGTAAAATAGCATAATATTTGCCATAAGACTTTCTCCTTTATTAATTTGTTTTTGTTACCAAGAAAGGTCTTTTAGAAGATTGTCTCATATGGCAACAAGATTGAATAGAAAACTATAAGATTGAAGGGTTCATTTTTGAGAGATAATATTTTCGTATGAAGTATAATAAAGAAAAGCTTAAAAATAAAGTCTATCTTGCCATTATTGGTATGCCTCATGGTATAAAAGGAGATGTTTTTGTTAAAATTCTAAGTGCTGAGCCACAGCGTTTTAAGTTTTACAGCACTCTTTATGATGATATGGGGCGTTCTTATGAAATTATAACTCTTCGCATACAAAAAAATAAGGCGATTGTACGTTTTAAAGGGATAGAAAATCGTAATGCGGCTGAGTCTTTAAAAGGTATTCGCCTTTATGTGACGCGTGATCAATTAATTGATGATTTGATGGAGGATGAGTTTTATCAAGTCGATTTAATAGGCTTGTGTGTCCAAGATTGTGGGGGAAAAATCTTAGGTGAAGTGTGTGGTTTTTTTAATTTCGGGGCTGGTGATTTGCTTGAAATACGTTTGAATACAGGTAAAAGAGTCCTTATTCCCTTTAGTAAGGCGGCGGTACCAGAAATTTGTATGGATTCTGGTTTTCTTGTTGTTGATCCCATGGCCGCTGGTTTAATTGATGGGGGAGACAATGATAAAAAGGAAATAGCTTGAATCTAAAAATAAAGATGAAGGAAAAAATAACAGATAAATTTCGTCAATAAAAAGTGGAATGTGTGGAAATATTAAAAATGCACTTTTGAGCAGATATTGTAAGCACTTTATCTCGAAATAGTTCTGAATTTTTAGAGTCTTTTTTAGTGCAAGTATTTAGAAGGATCGTATTGAATAAAGCGCAGATCAAGGAGATTCAATTTAACGCTATAGCGTTAAAAATCTTGTTTGTGCTATTTTTGCTATTAAGAGTCTGTTTAAGAAAATAAGGATGAGAAATAAAATGAAGTTTCAGGCGCGCGTTTTAACCCTTTATCCTGAAATGTTTCCTGGTTTTTTAGGGTATTCTTTAGCAGGGCAAGCTTTAGAGCGCGGAATTTGGTCACTGGAGACGGTACAGATTAGGGATTTTGCTTTAGACAAACACCATAGCGTTGATGATAAACCTGCTGGTGGGGGGGCGGGTATGGTAATGCGGGCGGATGTATTGGCGGCGGCTCTTGATTGTTGTCCACAGGATTCGCCAAGATTGTTGATGAGTCCACGTGGGCGCCCTTTTGACCAAGCTTACGCGCATAGCTTGGCTCGTGATACGGGTGTAACGTTAGTTTGTGGACGTTTTGAAGGGGTTGATGAGCGAGTCATAGAAGCACGAGAATTAGAAGAAGTTTCTATTGGTGATTATATTCTTTCAGGGGGTGAAACAGCCGCATTGGTTATCTTAGATGCTATTATACGTCTTCTGCCTGGAGTGATGGGGAATGCAGCTTCTGCAAGGTGTGAAAGTTTTGAAAATGGCTTGCTGGAACATCCGCAATATACACGCCCTTCTCTTTTCGAAGGGCGGGGTATTCCGCCTGTATTGCTCTCAGGTCATCACAAAGCGATCGCAGATTGGCGTCAAAGCCAAGCCGAATTGTTAACACGTCAACGTCGCCCTGATCTTTATGCGCGTTATGATAAAAATCATCAGAAAACTTGATTCATATGATAAGGTAGTGTATTGCATGGCTCTCTTTTTAGAGAGTTTTTTATAAAAGGTTTTCTGTAGTTCCAAAATTAAAATGAAGGAATGGTGTATTCGCTCCTGTGTAAGACATAGCCTAAAGAGCTCTTTATTCTTAATAAAGGCTTTTTTGGTAAGAGTTGAGCGCTCTGACTGTTCGATAAAGAACATGAAGGATAAAAGAAATGAATATTATCGCACAACTTGAAGCTGAACAATGTGCAAAAATTGAAGAAAAGCGCCAATTTCCAGCCTTTAAGCCAGGAGATACAGTTCGTGTCATGGTGCGTGTGACGGAGGGTACGCGGACGCGTGTTCAGGCTTATGAAGGTGTTTGTATTGCACGTTCAGGCGGTGGGTTGAATGAGACCTTTACAGTGCGCAAGATTTCTTATGGTGAAGGGGTGGAACGGGTGTTTCCTGTTTATTCTCCGTTGATTGAAGGTGTTGAGCTGGTGCGCCGTGGTAAAGTGCGCCGTGCAAAACTCTATTATCTTCGTGGTTTGAGAGGTAAAGCTGCGCGTATCGCTGAAAAGAGAGATTATCGGAAAAAAGCTGAAAAGGTTATTGAGAAAGTAGAAGCAGCATCTGTCAGCACAGATGTTGAAAAGAAAGTTGCTGAGTAAAGATTATATCAGCTAAACTTTATGCAAAAGCGGCTTTATGCCGCTTATTTGTGTCTTTCGTGATTCGTTTTGCCTTTTAAAAGGCTTGGAGGGGACATAAAAATGTTTAATCTATCAATTTTTTCCTCTTTTTATCCTTAATCATGGGTGCAATTTAAGATACCATTGCATATATCATGGATACTCAAAAGGATAAGTTTAATCTGAAAAAATGCCTGTTTATATTTGAGAAAAGATGTTAGACCTTTGACGTGAAGATAAAATTGTATTAGATTAAAGCAAGTTTTGCGGATCATATCCGTGGAGTAATCGGTTTTTTTATGCGTGACCTTTAATCCGTTATTTGAGACAACCGACCTGTAGTATCGGTATCTTGAGATGCCAAACAAGTGAAAACGAGAGAATATATTTAGTCGTTTTGCGCGAACTTTCTCGTTCATTGCGGTTGCAGTAAAAACCAGGTCAGGATATTTTATGACAGAGACAACTAGGATAAAAGAGCGCCCTCGTTCCCCTCATATAAGTATTTATCGTTGGACAATTACTATGGCTATGTCCATTGCACACCGCATTACGGGTATGGCACTTTATATTGGAACGGTTTTTCTTGCTGTTTGGTTAATTGCTATTGCGTGCGGGGAGGAGGCATTCAGAACGGTCCACGAGATTTATAGTTCTTGGTTTGGATTGTGTATTTTGTTTCTTTATACTTTGGCAGGGGTTCATCACATGGTTGGTGGTGTTCGCCACATTGTTTGGGATCTGAAACCTTGCCTTTTGGCAAAAGAAAAGGCAACAGTCACTGCTTGGGCGACAGTGTTTATTTCTCTTATTGTTACTTTTGCGATTTGGATTATTGGATATACCGTTGTTTAGCTGGGGGTGAAAAGAGATATGAAAAAAGATTTTCGAACGGAACTTGGAAAAGTACGGGGGCGTGGCAGTGCTCATGAAGGAACAGAGCATTTTTGGCTAGAACGTTTGACAGGGTTTATCAATCTACCACTTTTGATATTTTTTATTGTTCTTATTCTTTCGCTTGTGGGAAAGGACTATAGCATTGTGCGTGCAAGACTTGCACATCCTATTGTTGCTATTTTGATGGGATTGATGACTTTTTCGGTCCTTTATTATATGAAACTTGGTATGCAAGTGGTGATTGAAGATTATATTCCACGTGAAGGTTTCCGGATATTCTTTTTGACGTTAAATATTTTATTTTGTTTTCTCATAGGTGGTATCATTATTTTTTCTCTTTTGAAAATTGCATTAGGGGGTTAAACAAATATGGCGGGTACAGGATCATCTCTGGGCGCTAAAGCAGGTAACGCCCCTTATCGCACTGTAGATCATAAATTTGATGTTGTTGTTGTTGGGGCAGGTGGTGCAGGATTACGTGCAACATTGGGTATGGCGGAACAAGGATTAAAGACAGCTTGTATTACGAAGGTTTTTCCAACGCGCTCACACACGGTTGCAGCACAAGGGGGAATTGCTGCATCGCTTTCAAATATGGGACCTGATAATTGGCAGTGGCATTTATATGATACCGTGAAAGGTTCTGATTGGTTGGGTGATACCGATGCAATGGAATATTTGGTGCGTAATGCTCCTGCTGCTGTGTATGAATTAGAACATTATGGCGTTCCTTTTTCGCGGACGCAAGAAGGCAAAATTTATCAGCGTCCTTTTGGTGGACATACGACACAATTTGGTGAAGGTCCACCTGTTCAGCGTACTTGCGCAGCCGCTGATCGTACAGGCCACGCCATTTTGCATACGCTTTATGGACAAAGCTTAAAGCATAATGCGCAATTTTTTATTGAATATTTTGCACTCGATCTCATCATGACGGATGGGGTTTGTACGGGGGTTGTGGCATGGAATCTCGATGATGGTACAATACATCGTTTTTCTGCTAAAATGGTTGTTCTTGCAACCGGTGGTTATGGACGCGCTTATTTTTCCGCGACATCGGCGCATACCTGTACGGGTGATGGTGGTGGAATGATCGCACGTGCTGGATTGCCACTTCAGGATATGGAGTTTGTGCAATTCCATCCGACAGGGATTTACGGTTCTGGCTGCTTAATTACAGAAGGAGCTCGTGGTGAAGGAGGCTATTTAATCAATTCTGAAGGCGAACGCTTTATGGAGCGCTATGCACCTTCCTTTAAGGATTTGGCTTCACGTGATTTGGTTTCGCGTTGTATCACACTTGAAATTCGTGAAGGACGTGGTGTTGGACCTAAGAAGGACCATATTCATTTGGTTCTCAACCATATTGATCCTGCAATCTTGCACGAGCGTTTACCGGGAATTTCGGAATCAGCTCGGATTTTTGCAGGTGTGGATGTAACAAAAGAGCCTATCCCCATCTTGCCAACGGTCCATTATAATATGGGTGGGATTCCTACCAATTACTACGGGGAAGTTCTCAATCCAACGGCTGATTCGCCTGATCGTATTCAACCAGGGCTGATGGCGGTAGGAGAAGCAGGATGTGCTTCTGTTCATGGGGCTAATCGCTTGGGGTCAAATTCATTAATTGATCTTGTGGTGTTTGGTCGTGCTGCTGCCATTCGCGCGGGGGAAGTTATTGATCGGAATGCAGAAATTCCACCCCTCAATGAAGAAGCTGTTGACGAAATTATAGCGCGTTTTGATCGTTTACGTTTTGCACAAGGGGCGATACCAACAGCTCTATTGCGTGAAAAAATGCAGCGCACGATGCAAGAAGATGCGGCAGTATTCCGTACAGAAGATTCTTTGCAACAAGGATGTCAGCGGATGAATAAAATCTGGGGGGAATTGTCGGATCTCAAAGTCACAGATCGTTCTCTGATATGGAATTCTGATTTGGTTGAAACATTAGAGCTTGAAAATCTCATGGCGAATGCAATCATGACTGTTCATTCTGCCGAAGCACGTTTAGAAAGCCGTGGCGCTCATGCTCGTGAAGATTATCCAGAGCGTGATGATAAAAACTGGCGTAAACATACGCTTTCACATTTGTCAAAAGAGGGTAAGGTGACATTATCATATCGACCTGTCCATGTGGACCCATTAACATCTGAAGCTGATGGTGGGATCGATTTAAAGCGCATTGCACCTAAAAAACGGGTTTATTAAGGGGAGAATGAAATATGGTACAAATTAAGCTTCCCAAAAACTCTCAAGTAAAACCGGGAAAGGTTTGGCCTAAACCTGAAGGTGCTACAAAGCTGACGGAATTTCACGTGTATCGTTGGTCGCCTGATGATGAGGAAAATCCTCATTTAGATACTTATTATGTGGATCGTTCTGCTTGTGGTCCTATGATTCTTGATGGGCTTTTGTTTATTAAAAACCATATTGATCCAACTTTGACACTTCGTCGATCTTGCCGTGAAGGCATCTGTGGTTCATGTGCGATGAATATTGATGGAACCAATACATTGGCTTGTACCAAAGGTATGGATGATGTAAAACACCCCATTAAAGTCTACCCTTTGCCTTCCATGCCGGTTGTTAAAGATTTGGTTCCTGACTTGAATCGCTTTTATGCGCAACACCGAGTTATTGAGCCTTGGTTACAAACAGTTTCTCCTGAACCTGCAAAAGAATGGTTACAAAGTCACTCCGATCGCCAAAAAATCGATGGTCTTTATGAGTGTATTTTGTGTGCGTGTTGTCAGACTTCATGTCCAAGTTATTGGTGGAACGGTGATCGTTATTTGGGTCCCGCTGTTTTGCTTCAAGCTTATCGCTGGATTGCGGATTCACGTGATGAGATGTGTGGTGAACGTCTTGATAATTTAGAAGACCCTTTCCGCCTTTATCGTTGCCATACGATTATGAATTGTGCGCAAACTTGTCCAAAGGGATTAAATCCAGCGAAAGCGATTGCTGAAATTAAAAAACTCATGGTTGAACGCCGCCTTTGAAAATTTACTGATTGATGAAAATAAAGCGCAAGGTGGAAAATTGTATCTCCTTTTAGCAATTAAATCTCTAAAAGAAGATCGGCTGCTTATGGGGGCGCAGTAGCTATAATCATTCTAAAAGTGAAGTAATCCCTAAAAAGTTAAGCAATTCTTGCAATGGCTGAGCAGAAAACTCATAGTTGAATATTATCTTTGAAAACTGACCTTTTAACGAACAGTAAAAAGAAAAATAGAAAATTGTGCGTGTTTTTTGTGCCTCTTTGAGGCTTAATCTCTAAAAATTTATTGGCTTCTATGAGGCGGTTAGCATAGTTATTATTGCCTTTAAAAAGGCAATAGTCTTTTGGGTAGACTATACTTTAAATAGCGTTCTATGTAAAAACAATAAAATCAATATGTTATGTGTTTTTATTTTTATTAAATTATTATCATAATTTATACTTTGATGCAGATTCAATTAATCATTTTTTATAAAAAATGATAACTCTGTATAAATATAGAACAAAAAATAAATGCTGATACAAATATTAAACGCATGTAAATTATTTAAATGAAATACACAAGAGTGATTATTATGACAGTTCGTCATTTTACGACACATTTATTATAATATCGAAAACATTGCTAATATTCATGGATTAGGAATTTTTGATAAAAGCATTATATATAAAGGTCATATTTTTTATTTTAAAGATTTTATTGTTAATCGCATTAAAAAACAAAATTTATAGTTTTTTCCAAAAATTTAGAAAACGCTAGTGAGAATTCTAAGAACACGTGTTGCGAATGTGGAATAGGGATGTTTATAGGTTCGTTTGAGTTGAATGAATTCAATCATCAAAGAAAACATGTTGTGTTTTTATGAGTTTCATAGGTTTTGATTTTATATGTTTTTATCTATAAAAAATAGAGGTTTCTAGGTTTAGGTCTCATTTATTATGTTAGGGGATTTCATTTTTTCTTGTATATATGCTGAAGAAAGTTATTTAAGCAGTAAAAGTGTTTTTTATTTTATTTTTTAGCATAAAAGGTATTTCTTAACATGAAAGAGAGGTGTCCAAGTATTAACGGTATAATCGGTCATTGTTTTGATATTTATTCTGTTGTGCTGTAAAACACTATCTTATTTAGGATGTGGTAATTAAAGTGGTTAGAAGGTGAAATCTGCTAGGCGAGGAGGCGGATAATTTGCAGCTCAGTGCGTGTAAAAAGCTTCACCCTTTGAGGTGTGATAGGTGGAGTCTGTTAGCCAATTACGTAAACTAGAGCGAAATTTACGTGGACAGGTTTTCAGACTAATCTCTCTTATATATTGTGATAGGAAACTCACATTAATAAGGACCACGACCGGTTGCAGAAAAAAGAAATCATTGCGAAAAAACAAGCACGCTTGTTTTAAAATTTTTAATGCTTCTGATCATAAGGGTATGCTGAAATCTCCTGTAGTATTACGCAGACCTTTTATATTCTCAAGCCAAGAATTGTCCATATATCCCCTTCAATCTGATTTTCACGAATTGATGCAAGGGATGGTAGAAACCTCTGTAAGAATAAGCAGACGCAAAGCCAGTTGTATCATTATTGTTGCTTTGCAGAGTGTTTGATAAAAATCTGGAACATTTCTCCAATTCATTGCCTGTTCATTAATGACTTTATGGCGTTGTTTTTCTAAAAAAGCTTTTGCTGTTGCAGCTTTTACTTATCAGATGGGAGTTAAGAGTATTACGTATCTCTCGTTGGCGTAATCTTTGAAATCGGTATACAGCCTCCTAATTTGAGGAGAATATGAAGCTGTAAAGGTGCAAACCAGTTTCTATTTTGCCGTCATTTTTTAGTTCAGTTTTATGACTTTCAAAAGTATCTAGAGTAATGTCTTTTAAATAATAGAGATTATGCATTGCTTCACGCTTTTGTTTCTCTCGTTTTTTAATAAGATCACAATCCTTATACAAAACAGAACGCCCCAACCCAAATACACCTGGCTTGTCAATTTATGCGCTTGTTTTAAAGAAACCTTTCTTTAAGGAGCCCCCAGCTCATTTCGCGACAGTGCTCGTGGATGGTATAATGGTAAAGCTCCGATGAATAATATAAAATTTATAGAGCATCTCCATTTTTACACTTCATAAAAGAGAAAGTTGGGTGCCATTAGACACTTTGCAAACTCCCAATGTTGCGACAGTTTTTGGCATTTTGGATGGTTTATAAAAGGTATTTTTAGTGCTTTTTTGTACAGTTTCATTCTATACGGCTTTATTCGCTTGTAATGTGCAAGAGCATGGTTTTGGTTAATAGACAGCTTTGAAATGAGAGAATCTTACGGTACTAAGATCTTTTATCCAACACGCAAAATAATGAACACTCTTTATAAATCAATGTGACGTGGCTTAAGAAGAGGGATTGTATATCTGTGCTTTTAGGAATTTTTGCTTTTTGAGGTGCAGAGAAGAGAGCAGGAATATTCAGAGAGTAGAGCTTACCTGTGTAGTCTATGGATATCCTCTTTAGGATGGGGACATAAGCTACGTGATATGGTTAGCAAAGCTTGCTTAAGAGAAATTTAGTTGTTTACGAACAGCCGTAGGTTAAGAATCTTTCTTCGTCCGAAGAAGACGTCGATATGCCACTATACTTTTTATTACCAAATAGAATGTGGTTTATGGATGCTAAATCGAAATGATAGTTTATTTCGTATGAGGTTTTCCGTATCTGGAGATTGTTTGGTGAAAAAACATATTTATTAATCACTTGAAAATAGCGCTTAGAATTTTTAAACGATAAGTTTTGGTCTTGATTGACGATAATTATTTATTATGATTGAAAGGACCTGTTTTACGAAGCTTTCATTGATATGCGAATCAAAATTTCTTCTTTTCTTTTGTTGAAATATTTATTTTATAGCTATTTTTTTGCATTAAACATACTTTTTCAAAAGATAAATGGGAAGAATGATCAAAGGTAAGAGAATAGAGAGAGCCTTATGTATAATTTGGTTTTCTCGTAGAGTTGTTGTCTATTAACTTTTTTCTTCTTTTATTCATGAAGAGTGTAGAAGATCCATTGGAAAAGAAAAGAGAATAGGAAAAGTTAAATAAATAGCCGTAACAATTAGTTACGGCTATTGTTTGTTTGTATCATATTACCGAGAGAGGAAGCTCCCCTTAAGCGATTTTTGATTTAGCAAAAATTGGGTCGTAAAAGACTTCAGAGAGTTTTCTATCTTTAAAGAACAACACTACGTCAACTGTTGTATAGAGAACGATTTTTATCATTTCTAACTCGAGTTGCCGGCCAACTTCTGATCTTTTAATCAAGGTGGCACATCGTTCAAATGTCTGCAAAGCGCTGTTGGCATGCGTCGTTGTAATCGATCCGGGATGGCCAGTGTTGAGCGAATTGAGATATTCCCATGCTTCATTGCCTCGCAATTCAGCGAGAAAAATTCGGTCGGGCGACTGACGCATACACGCATCTAGACACTCTTCAGCTGAAACACGGCCTACATTGTTACCATAAATCATATGTACATGATTGGGATGATTGGGTAGAAAAAGCTCATGAACATCTTCAATTGTGATAATACGCTCCTCTACAGGAACCTTTTCAATTAAAGAGCGGGCAAATGTTGTTTTACCAGATCCTGTTTTACCTGCAATAATAATGTTGCGTTTGTGAAGGACGCATTCTTGTAAAAATTCAAGAATTTTTCCATCACGTTTATGTTGCAAAAGTTGAACTTCAAATGGTTCCAACCGTGTGAAGTCCTGCTTCGATAACAAGTTATTGGCTTCTTTTGCTGAAGGCTTATTAAAACTTACATCAGAAAAATCGTCAAATGCCCCTTCTTCTTTGAGTTCTTCTAACGTCTTAACTACAAGAGAATGTTTACGAATTACAAAGGAAAGAGCACCATCAACAACAGCTGGTGTTTGTATAATTGTACCACGTTGTCCACCAGGCAAGAGCACATAATTAATACTTCTGGGAGCCATACCGTTATAAACGATAATAGCTGTAATAAGCGTTTGCAAAAAAGTGGTTGTTAACTCTGGTACGCTATGTACTTGCCAACCCTTAAAGCTTTTCGTCCATACTTCATAGGGGCGGCAAATCGATAATTCAGTGATCGTGGGATCTTCTAAGAAACAATCAAGCGGTTGCAGAAGCTGAAAAACTGCTTGATCTTTCTGTATCGGGTTAACGTGTGACGAGACTGTAGACATTGCTGAAATCCAGATCACGAGCAACAAAAATATTTACTCGTTCGCCTTGGTTTTTGTAAAGTGTTGGTGTGATATTGATGGAATTTTGAAGAACATCGATTGCTATAGATTCAGCATTCTGAGCATCTTTATTTTGTGAATTCTCTTTATTTTCTTTGCTGCTTTTATTAACTTTTCCTCTTACCCATTCTCCTAAATCACCGATAATGCTTACCATAATTGCACTACCAAATCTCTCCCAAAAATGTCTGTCAACCCAGCCACCAATACCCGCTTCACCTAGAGGACCTGTGCCTGGTGAGTCAAGATTGACAACAACACCAGAAGGCGTTTCGATGCGTAACCATTGCACAAACACGCGCGTTTGTCCTTGTTGTATGCCACTTTGGTAAAAACCAACGACTTTAGAACCACGGTCAAGCAAAACAACACGTCCACTTGTGGAATAAATATCGCGTGTTAAATAGCACGTCGTCATTCCGGGTTGTGATGTAATGATCTTTGTTTCTAACGTACAATCTATTTGCGTTCCTTGTGTAATCAAAAAGTCACGGTTACGAAGTTGCATCGCATGTGATTGACCTAAACGTACGGGCTGAAGGTTATCAAATAATACGCCATTACCTGTATCATTATTCGATGCTTTATTATTCGTATCTGTAGATCCTTCGCTACCACCGTTGTTAAGGCTAGAACTGAGCATACGTTTGCGTGCTAATTCTTCAGAATCTTGGAGCATATGTGGAGGAATGGCTGTTTGAAGAAGCTTACTCAAGGCCGGTGGAATATCTAGGTTTGAATCTTCTATTTGTGTTGATTTTTCTGCTTCTTCTACAGTCTTTGGCTCTTCTATAATCCGAGGGACGTAGTTTGGTATAATTTGCTGTACTATTTGTTGTGGTTTTTCTTCCTCAACTTCCACGGTATTACGCATTGTAAAAGCTTTCCAAGTCAATGCAATCGGTATCGTTACTATGACAATAAGTCCTACCACTAACAATGCACGGGTACCTGGAATTGTCGGACGACGTTCAGAACCTAGTTCGGACCCTCCATAGGCACCTTCAATATGTTTTTGCTCGACGTTGTCCAGTTTTGTACCTTTTCCCTCTCCTTCCTTATTGTCAAACATCATTTTCCTCCTTTATTGATACGATAAACCACCGAAGATACTGTCCCTGTTGTGTTTGGTACGCCGCCATTGGGGTCATAGGCTTCATTAAAAACAGCTAGAGCGCGTTTACCAAGCCGTATGAGCCATTTAGGATTGACCTTATGAACGGCGATAATATCATTAGAACTGCCGATAACGGTGCGTGGTATTAAGCTTTCATTGCCTTCAGCATCTACGACATAAATCGATGGCATATCCATGTTAGCGGGAAATTTGAAATAAGTAATGCGCCCATTGTCCCAAGCATTTATCGGAGCAATATCTTGGTGACCGCTCATGGTATAACTGAGATTATAGCCGTTGACGCTTTGGTGAAAACCACGTTCAATCGCAAGGCGTCGATTGTTTTCTTCTGACTTTTCATCGTTTGAATCGGGATAATGGAAAGCCAATTCATAAGTTGATCCCGCACGGTCATTCCGAAACTGTAGTCGGAATTTGTAACTCCGTTTGTCAGTTACAACGATGAGATTGGTATTGGCAAGCTCTGCTTTTGGTTTAATAAAAATATGCCGCCCTTTATGAGCAAAGGCATAGGCTTCAGAATCGCCAAAGGCATGAGTTATATACTGTTCACCTTCTTCAAGAATAATATGTGTTGCCACACCAAGAACTGTTTCAATTTGAACCACATCGGCTTCGTTATATGTTATATAGCGAATGCGGTGATCATATTGTGAATTTGATGGACTTTTGAGCGCCTGCACAGGTACCGTATAAAGAGAAGAAAACGAAGACAATAGAACAACGAACGCAAGTTTTTTCATAACAATCAATTCCTTAATCATTCAACAGTATTTCTGGGTCAGAACGGTAACTTGTTACTTGAAAACCAAGGGGGTTAAGCAATCGATCAGATGATTTCATGGGTGCACCGATATAGGTGTAACCAATTGTTGCAATCTGGTGCTGCTTTGGTCCAGTAGCAGCACCGTTGCTGTCAAGTTGCTGAGTCGTAAAACGTACAGTTGCTTGACCGAGTCCATTAGGCTGGATTGATCGTACTTTAACTGTGATACGTGCTTTGTTGGAAAGCACTTTGTCCCGTGCATTTTCTCCATCATAGATTTTATAATATTCTTGTTGAACAGATGCCGCACTTAAAAGTGCTGTTGTGTCATAGTTCAGTTGAATGGTATCGTAGTCGTAAGTTTCGCGGTTAAGCACATATTGGTTTAGCCAATACCTATCTACAACTTCACCATAGCTTTCTTCGTGTTCACGCATGATTGAGATAACATCAACTGCACCCGTCGTATTATCAACGCGCAATACTAAGGGAGTAGGAGCTGGTTGAGAAAATCCAACAACTCCACATATCATACCGAATAAGCCAAAAAGACCCACAGTACTCGCGACACGCCATGCCGTTCTGCGCGACCTTATAAATTCATTGATAAGATCACGTTCTAAGCCACGGCTTTCTTCGTAATAACTTCTAAGTTGTTCGGCTTTCACTGGTTTTGCTTGTTTTGTTTTCATCTGTCTCCTCGCTTGATTTCGGCAGGGATTGTTTTATTAATAGGCACCCGGTTCCTATCATTTGGCTGTTTTAGCTTTGGTGCTAATA